>CAZFPS010000078.1:0-8112 GCA_964520705.1 uncultured Planctomycetia bacterium
GCCAAACACCCTCATTTATACCAGAAATTAACCCAAAAAGCAATTGAATTACACTTACTGGGTATGTCTTATAAAAAGATAGCCAAAATCCTAGGCATTGACCCCAAAACCGTAAAAAAAGCTATTTTTAATAATATTGCCCTCTCCCCAACGGGGAGAGGGCAAGGGTGAGGGGGAAAGTAGATAACCCCATGCGCCTACCATTCGGCATCTATAACCTCATAACCCCGGAAACATACATCTGGACCCAAGTCCGCATATTACACGAAACCGACAAAGCCATTCTTGTCTACAACGGTATGAAAATCTGGATACCAAAATCACAGATAAACGGCATAAGATTGCGAAACAACGCCTTTGAGATTTATATTAGGGAAGGGGTGATTGGATAATCAAATCTTAACTTTTATCTAGAATACGATTTGGAAACTTTAAATTGGCTCCTCGTATTATAGGTCTTTATTTGTAGGGCTTGATTTTATAAGTCTATCTGACAAACTAGGCATTAGTTTGTCTAGCTTCTTCAATTCAACAATAGATAACGGGAGGGGAGTAAATTTACGATCTGGAAAGCCATGATACTCGACAGAAACAGCCGTAAAACCAGATGGCTGAAAAAGCTGTCTATCCCATTCTTCGATAGACTTAAAATTCCAAGGTCTCGGCATAGGAACAAGGCCAGGAAGTAAACGCGTCCCTATCCAATCCAAAAAAGCTGACACTTCTACTTTCTGCTCTTGAGAAAGGCTGCGGAATCTTTTTGAAAACTCATCTGTTTCAGGATCCAAAAGCTGTTCAGACCACGCATCTTCTATAACTAATATTTTACCTTCGGGGTGTAAAATACGTGCAAATTCCTTAAATAGATCCAATTCTTTGCCAGGATAAAGATGGTGCAATCTACCAGTAACAATAATCGTATGAACGCTATTATCAGCTACGTCAATATGAAATCCGTCTTCTATGGTTTCTATAGCAAATTCCATACGCGGGTCTTCTACTGTTGCATGGCGATAGTCAATGTTATGTGTACTAATAAAGCGTTCTATCTCTGGATTGCCATCCAGTAAACTTACAGCAATCGCTGACATCCCTGCGCCGGCATCAAGAACAACAGGACCTTCAATCTTCCCTTTCATAAAACCATACAAAAGTTCTGGTTTTACCTTTTGCTTATATTCTCCAAAATAAACCTTATGAAATGAAGTACTGTTTTCTTTCGAAGGAAAATCTATAACGCTCTCGTATATCTTCTTACATGCCTTTTCCGGATCAAGCCTATTATCAATAGAATATTGTAGTATCCCATCTACCAATTCTAATTCAAGACCGTATCGAGCATAACGGTCATACAAAATATCCCTAACAAAACTAAAAACAGTAGGATCTTTTAATGAAAGCAATGGATTTGGATATTCAAAATCTTTGTTATCTATAAATACGGATGATACAGCAAATTCTCTGCCGTAGGCTGGTTTAACTATATGGTACTTTGCCTTTAGTTCGGGAACTAAAAACTGTTCAAAGAGATCGATCACGATATCTTTATATTCTCCTGCTGTAGTCTCGATACTAAGCTCTGTTTTTCCAATAGTCGGCACTCGCTTTTGTATCTGCCTTGATAGGTCAGCTATTATTTTTTCACGAGGCCCTCTTTGAAACATCTCTTTAATCAAAGGTATTTTAAATATCTCTTCGCCAGCAACAGAAAGGGTAAGAAAATGTTGGTGTTTTGAATTACGCGATTCAACTAATCCCTCAGCAATTTCCCAAAAGAGATCCCAGTCTTCCGGGGCCGTTGTAACAGCATACCTCACTTTATTAAATTGCTCTTTCAAGGCCGCCTCATCACGAGCATTAAGAACGCTTGGTTTTAATCGTGCTGTACGTTTAACTAAAAATTGGCCGATTGCTAACTGGTCAATGCCTTCTCCATAATATAAAGTATTAAGCGCGTCTTCGGGGGTCTCAACAATCGGCCCCCAGCGATTAAATGAGGTATTAAGTACGCCTGGCACGCCAGTTCGCTTGCCCATTTCACCTAGCAATTCCCAATAAATTGGATTGGCCTCTTGTGACACTGTCTGTGGTCGCGTTGTCCCATCTGCAGGATGCGCGCCTGCTTTGATAACATCCTTCTTGTTTTGTTTTACAGGAAACCCTATCGTCATAAAAGGTGAGACGCTTATGCCTTCAAGAAATTCGGCTGCGCGCTCTTCTTGAATTGACAAAGCCGATGGTCTCCAAGGTTCACGATTTTTAATACGGTTAACTATAAGATTGCCTTGTGGATCATCCAAGCGATGCAAAATACTTCTGTTGCCAAGCGCCCTAGGCCCTAATTCAGCTCCACCTTGAAACCAGGCAATTGTTTTATCATCTGCCAGCATATCTGCAACATCTTTTACAAGTTCTTCGTCATTATCCAATCTTATATAATCTTCCCCTTCTACTAAACCAAATCTATCGAGCGTTGTCTTGATTTCTTCAGAGCTATATTCTCTACCCAGCGACACTTTTTCAGCAAGACGCCTGGTATCTTGATTATATTCTTCATTAGCAACCGAAAGCGCTGCTCCAACAGGCGCGCCATCATCTGCAGGGAACGCTGGCACAAAAAACTTATCTGCATCTACAACCCCAGACTCTATAAGTTTTCCGTTGGCTGCAACATTTAATGATAATCCTCCTGCCATAACAACATGCTTGACTCCTTGCGTCTCAGGATGTTCAAGTAAATAAAATTCTAACATTTCCCTAAGAATTTCCTCTATTCTTTCTTGAAGCACATATGCAAGATTGGCTTGAGGGCGATATTCCAACCTTGAAGGATCAAGGCTTCTTCCTGTTCCTTCTGGTAACGGGTGAACCAGCTTGCCAAGAACACCAAGAAACTCTTCTGAAAAATTAATCTTTTCAAAATCTTTAAATGTTCTAAAATTAAAATGTCTTTGCGCCATCCTTATCTGACCTGTATTGCGATCAAATTGTACTGCCTCTTTCATGAGACCCCTTAATTCCCTCACGCGTATTTCTTCTTCTTTGTCTCTTGGATATCCATAAGGGGCAAACCCCATAATCTTTCCCTCATCGTGACTCTTATATCCAAGATATTTCGTTACAATATGATAAAAATGTCCCAAAGAATGCACATAAGGAGAACTGGAAATCTTCTTAAGCTTCCCATCAACAGCCAGCCAAATACTTGTCGCCTCATCTTCTCCTCGACCATCGTTAACCACTATAAGCGTAGGTTCAGGGAAACCGCTTGAATACCATGCGGAACATGCATGAGACTTATGATGCTTAACAAATGTAACAGGCGGGACATAACCTGAGTCATAGCTTATGCCCATGCCTTGAAGAAAAGCATGCAAACGCTCTGTGCTATATCTTCCACTTTCTTCTGAGGCCAATCCCTCAACGCCAAAGGTTTTTTTAAAATGGTAATATGGGGATTTACTATGCGGCGTATCCCTGAAAAAATTATAGTCATACATAACTGCTATGTGAGAGATGTTGTCCCACGTCAATCCATGAGCCTTTAGCAGATAACGTACGGATTCTCTTGGGAAATACGCCCTTGTATGCTTATTTTGTACCAACCTTTCCTCCTCTATAGCGCCTATAATAACCCCGTCTTTAACTAGTACTGCTCCAGAATCATGGCTATTGCGTCCTACCCCAAGAACATACACAGGCCCAGATTGTTTTTGAAAGTCTCTCGTATCTTGATAATATATTTTTATTGCAAAATCATCTTTTCCTTCCCCTCTTTCTCTTATATAAAATCTATCTTTTAATCCCAAGCGTTCATTGATTTCATGTTCTCTTGGATGGATCTTTACAACCTCGGTTGTGGTAAAAATGGTCAAAGTGGCACCATCCCAATGTACATCATTAATACCTTTAAGCCCTAAAAGAGATTCTCTTAACTTTTGAAGATTTGTATTTTGGTCAAAAAATTGCAATGCGATATCCAATGCGCTGTCTTCGAATTCAAGGACATTTGAAGGGATCTCATCTTTATACCAGGTTTCATCATCTTTCTCCGCCTCTATAGAGGTTACCCAAATCTTGGAAGCCAAAGATTCAGCCTCTGATAATAATGGCGTACGCACAACCCCTGGTTTCTGAGTAGAGATAGTCGCTGCTGCTGCGGCAAATTTTATAGTTTCATCAAGAGGCCTATCCAGAGATATCTTGTGTGCAAGTGCCCCAACCATAGCATCTCCTGCGCCCAGGCTGTTCTTAGGAACTATTCTCGGGTTCAAGGCAAAATACGCCTCTTTTGGAGTTATAAGAATAGCTCCTTTTTCTGCTAGCGACACAACTACGATCTCCAATATCCCCCCATCTTTTCTGATATAATCGATCAAATCGCGAGCTTCCTTAACGATGGCTTCTGGATTATTTGTAAAAACTTTAGGATCTTTTCCTACAAGATTTGCAAATTCTCCAATATTAGGTTTTATTAAATACACTCCTGCAGATAAAATTTGCCTCAATTCCTCGCGAGGACTGTTTTTATCTAAACTATCAAAAAATACTTTTAAGTTGCATGATTTTGCTTGCTTAACTAACTTGACCCACATATCCACCGGGCCTTTGCTGCCCATTATTACAACTGAACCACTAGCAGCATTACTATAAATCCTTTCAGCCTCAGCGTATAACATTTCGATTTCTTTTGACTCAAATAAGGGACCCGGTGCACTAAAGTGCCATTCATAAGCATCTTTATCTCTAACAATATTGGGGGCAAAGCGAGTATCTCCTTCTGTATCAATCGGTACGAACGCGTCAAACCCAATCTCTTCAGCAAACTTTTTAAATTTCTGGCCGATCAAACCTTTTCCAACCAAACTCACAAGCTGAACACGGCGTCCAAAGCCTACAAGTGTCTGAGATGCAGCAAATGTCTTTCCTGCACTCATTAAATCACTATCTACTACTTCTAGACCATTTTCTGTCTCATCTAAATGAGCTGCAAACGCTACCGTGTTTGGAATTGCTATTGCTATCACAGAAGGAGCTTTTGATAATCGTCGCTCAGAAAGAGTATCTGTGGATAACTCTTCTTGTAATACTCGTGGTTTTATTTGATTTAATTGAGGGTACAGGATGTTCCAAAAAGAAGAAACCCATGCGTTTTGCTGCTCGCTATTAGCAATGAACTTTCTATTGAATGACTCTATCGCCTCCCAATCTAACGGTGCGTCTAATCTCCTTCCTAACCCAGAATTAATCCATTTCTGCGCTCCTCTGGTTAATTCAATTCTCGTATTTTTAATATCTGGGTTCGCCAAAGTAAATAAATCTATTATCTGTGTATCTTCTTCCGTAGCTGAGATAGTATATTGGCTGGTAGTCTCTGGAATAAACAAGAGCGATTCCCCTGGTTGAAATCTAGTAATTTTATACTTCTTGCCCCCCGTAGCTACCTCGGCATCTCCTTTTAAAACAAAAAAAAGATGAGGACCAAGAACTTCTCGAATTTTAATCTCAGAGTCTTTATCCATACTAATCTTATTCAATCCTACAATTTTAGGATTGACTAGTGTTGCGAGGTTCGTTGTTTTCGCGCTTCTTTCTTCCGATGTGGTTTCCGGATCATATTTATATGCTAAGATGTTTTCATCTATATCTGCGATCCTATCCCATTCGAGAAAACCTTTAGCCTGTTCTTGTATCCAAGAAGGAGCGTCAAAAGAAGCATATCTCACAGGATATTTGTCCATGTCATCTAACGATATTGACTTGCCTGGCAATGTAAGCTCCAAAATTTCCATTCCTGGACCTACGGCATGAAGACAGTTTCTAGGTATGACAATTGTATCTCCGACAGAAACTTCTATATAAGCATAGAAGAAATCTACATTCTCTCTTGCGCTTTTAAGTTCAGATAAAGCTTTATTTATATCCCCAGTTACATCTCCATCCTTAACACTTTCAGCCACAGTTACAACATGTCCTTCTTGCTGCATTGTAGGTTCAAACCCGCTTTCTTTGAGCTTCTCGATAAGATCTAGTAGCTTCTCACTATAAACTTTTAAGGCAGACTGGTACTCATTCTTTACTAAATCACCGTACTTGGTTTTTGATTGAGCGCTAAAACCTGCTATCATCCTTGGAATCCCACCGGCAACTTCTTTATCTGTTCCTATTACTAGCAATAATTCATCTTTTGAATCGTGAAACTGTGGGGCCACCCAATCACCAAAGGTTGCAAAGGTTAAGCCTGTTTCTTCACTACCCATGTCCCATGTTAATTGCCCAACCTTTTCATCTGAAAACAACCTTCTGCCCCAGGGTTTTGGCACAATTCTCGGCTTTACATAAATTGGAGAGTCGAAGCTAGGTTGGTTATCTTGGAAAACTTTAAGATCTTTTGCTGTTGTACTTGTTGCTAGCGGAGGTCTTAACGCGTAGGAAAAATCCTGGTATAAAAATATAATCATTAGCGTAAATATAAACGCCAAATTATATGCTTTTCTAAATGCTTTCATAATCCACCCAAAAAAATAGCCCTGTCCTTCTATTAAGGCTATATTGGTTCAATATCTATTCTTGATAGTAATTATAGCATATAATGGGGCCTAATACAAGGAAAATCAGGACATCGGATATATAGTCTGATGTCCTATTTATATTTATAAAAAAATAACCTACTAAAAGATGACCGGTTATTTTTGCCTCAACTTATTGAAAATAAAAGAGTTATGAAGTTGGCTCCCCAGAGAAGACTCAAAACTAACAGTGCAACCTCAAAATGATAACATAAAAATCTGGATACCAAAATCACAGATAAACGGCATAAGATTGCGAAACAACGCCTTTGAGATTTATATTAGAGAAGATAGAGTAGGATGATTGTGATTAGAAGACACATAGGCATTATAGTATTCATAGGGCGCTTTGATAACTTGTTATATAGTAAGGGGTTATGATTTGTGTTGTGTGAATTTATTTTACAATTCACGTGATTTTTGCCGATTATGCCACTTTTCAAACCTGTCAATAATGCCTGATGGAATTGCTCTTGGACAGTCAGCCTCATAGCCTAATTGCGCCTTTATTCTTTCTACCAAGTCCCTTTGGCTTATCTCATATATTTGAGCCTTAAATAATAAAGCAAAACCCTTGGCATTGATTATCATATCATTATAAGATTTTGGAGAATAACGCATAATAAACAACGGATGAATATTAAAGAAATTACACATCTTTAACTTGATTTCTAGCTCCTTTTTATCTATATACCCAAGTGTATTTTTAATTTCACAACCATACGCAATTTCATCTTTTAAAAAAATATAATCTAAATCATGTTTTGATTTCACCCATTTTTTGCCATTATATTCCGTAACCTTTTTACTGACTGGTACAAAACCTCGTGAAGCTAAACCCTCTGCAAACAGGATTTCTGCTCTATTTCCACATCCTAGCATTATATGATCCTGGGAAAACTCGGCAACGAGTTTTGCAATAGCGTTTATATCCCTTTTTGGATATCTATTTGTATGATGCGCAAAAAAGTGAAAATTGAGCGGATTCCCTGCGGCAGAAGCTGAAATGTTTATTTGTTTTAAATAACCTTCTTTAGTAAGGCTGGTAATAGCATTGCGTGTTATCCAATGATAATATTGTTTCTCAAATTTTATCTGCAATTGCCGCATATAATATACAGCATCTTTATTGCTTTCGTAGTGGTGTTTTATATCTCTTTTTGCCTGTTCAAAATATGGGTCTGGCTTATATTGCTCTTCGCCTTCATGAATTAAATATTCGTAATCATCAAATTCATGGCCATTATAATATTCTCTATCGTCATGCGCGCTAGATAACATAATTATTTCCCTAACTTATGCTTTCTGCCAAGGTTATTTTAGAAATCTTCACTTCTACTATATAGACACAGGGGAAGCTCATTTTCTTTCATTTTTTTTTCAAATCCGCCAATGCTTTTTCCAGTGTCCGTTCCGCAATATGAAAGCGCCGCACGATCTCTTTCTGCGGCACCGTATCTAATCCTTTCCCCTCTTTCTCTAAAAGCGCCTTTACCATTAGCAGGAATTTAAGCCGTTGCGACCGAGGACGCAATGTCCGAGG
>CAZFPS010000079.1:0-8034 GCA_964520705.1 uncultured Planctomycetia bacterium
AGTAAGGTTTATCTCAACGCACCACTGCTCCACTCTACAATAGTTGCTTGGGTGATAGGGATATTATTATTGGGTGGATGCGCTCCTGCACAACAGCATTTGGCGCATTTTAGAAAAGATGTAGAAAGAACGAATAAAGTCGCAGAAAAGACTTTTGATTATCCGTATAAAGAAGTTTTTTTAGCGATAGTCCAAGTATTGAATGATACTGTAACAGTTATCTATGAGAAAGATTTTGATAATGGAATAATACTTGGCAAGAATGCCTTAGGATATGCATTAGGTGATTTTCAGCAGCCATCTCATAATTTTGGATTTTGGTTAAAAGATTTAGGCAATAACAAGACTGAGGTTACATTAAGAATGGTGAATGTCCAATGGCCAATGGGAGGAACGGCAGAAGAAGAGTTTAATTTAATTAAGAGAGAATTAGAAATAAGGGCTAAATCGCGCAATGAATAAAAAACAGACTCAGAATTATTTTTGAAAAATAAATCCGACCCTATTCTTATTCAATAAAAGAATTTACAATAAGGGCTATAAGGGTATAATATAAAAGATACCACAAAGGGGTGGTAATGATGAAAAACCTAAAAAATAAAACAATCTCTTTTACCCTCGCCTTCCTATTATTTATTTTTAACCAGCCATTTCTTTCCTATGCAACTTCTATTTCTGATTCGCGTAAATCGACAAAAAGAAAAGTCAATATTTACCAAAGCATAGAAGCGGAAGAGAGCTTTTATAAAAGTGATTATGATGAAGCATCTTTTATTTTTGGGGCTTTAAGTGAAAAAAAAGATAGAAATTGTGCCCTTTTTAATAACCAGTTAGGTTCTATATATTTAGCTAAAGGAGATTATAAAAAAGCGCTTGATTCTTTTCTAGAAGCTTATTATTTGATAAATGACATCTCGGCATTTCGTAATCTAGAATCTAGAGCGGTATCCTTATTTGGATCTGAGGCCAAAAAAGCATATAAGGGCGACCCATATGAAAAAGCGTTTAATTCTTTATATGTGGGGCTATTACTTTGCGAAGAGGGCGATTTAGAGAACGCCTTAGCCGCTTTTAAAAATGGGATATTATGTGATTCTGATGTCGAAGGCAATCTATATAGTAGTGATGTAACGCTTCTTTATTTATTAGCGGCAAGAGTAGAGGCTTTAAGAAAAAATCGATCAATGTCAAATGATTACTTTAATGAAGCTGTTGAAGCCTTTTATTTATCTCATCCTTTAAATAGAAAGACGGTTTCAGAAGAGCAGGCCTTAGTTAGCTTATTAACACAACAACAGAAAGAGTATGGCGAAATTATCAAAAAATATAAAAAGCCGAAAAAAGAGAAGAAGAAGAGAACCAAGGTAGAAAAACAAATAGCTGCTTTAAACTTGGAAATAGAAAAGCTTGATAAGAACATAAAACAACTATCTAAAAAACGACAGGAAAACAATAATAAAATCGACATTTCTAGATTGAGAAATTTTATTGATCCCGAAAACAACGTTTTACTTTGCATAGAATTAGGAAGGGGTCCATTGAAATATCAAATCGGCCGATATGGAGAAATTGCAATATTTACGTCTAAGCCATACGAAGCAAAAAAGTTAAGCGTAACAATAGACAGTGTATATAAAACGGGCGAAGAAGAATTTTTAAAAAATAATGATAGTTTTTACCAAGCATTAACGAGGGGCGGTAGAGTAATGGATGGTATCTTAAAAGGACAGGCCCAATTCAAACAAACCACAGCAGAATTAGCACATTCTCTATCAGAGGCTTCACAACAGATGACTAAACAGGCTAACCAAATGGCAGCATCCAATCCTTATGCTGATACATCCGGAACCCAGGCTGCCGCAGCTTTATTGTCTCTTTTTAGTTTAGTAATGACTATTGGTAGTTCAATGGCAAATCCCGCAGCTGACACTCGTCATTGGAGTCTGCTCCCAGCCGAATTACAAATAATACCTCTTAAATTAAACCCCGGCATACATCATATCGACATTAATGTTTATGACGAAGCGGATAATATATTAAGTGATTCATGCCTTAAGTTTGACATTAATGTTAAACCTGATAATGGAAACATTGTATTTAAAAGGATATCTGAAAAATTATAATTACATAACATGAAGTTACCTAAGAAAATTTACTTATTTATAGCGATTTTTTTTATTTCAGGCTGTGCAGCAAATCCATATATCTTAAGAAGTCGGCAGAAGGCTTTAAATTTGGATGAAAATAAGGGCATGGTTTTGTTTACGGTGGAAGCCGATTTCCCATTATCCATGTATAATTATACTATTCAGGAGGTTAATCAATATAAACTCTATAAACAACTGCGACCCATAATAATCCCTTGTGTTAACGAAAATTATAATGCTAGGACAGGTATATTCCTTTATAGCTTGATACTTCCAGGGGGTACCTATAAACTAACTCATTTCTTTGGGTATACTACTTCTCCATCTTGCGCGCAATTCTCTTTGTTTTGTAACAAAGTTGTTGATGTTCATCGGGGGATAATTGCATATGCTGGTCGATTAAAATTTGATAGCGCCGCCCCCGGTTGTTATAGTAGTATATCTGGAGTTAAAGATTTTTACCATCCAGACATTGAGGTATTTAGGAATCATTTTCCGATTCTGAAAGATAAGGAAATCATTAAAGATCCATTTTATTAGAAAGGAGTTAAGATGAGAAAGCTGAGCATATTATTAGCGTTTTGTTTATTTTTGTCTGGATGCGTAAGTACATATTCTACTTCACATTCCTCAACCGTATTGCCTGATTCCGACGATGGCTTAGGAGGGACAGGTATTGAGGCCACAGATATCAGGACTGTAGCTAGAAAAATGGCGATTTCTATCTTAGAAATTCCTGAAATAGTAAATGCGTTAGGAATGCCTAGAGTAGCTTTATTGCCGGTTAAAAACTCAACTCGTTTTATTATCAACAAAGATATTTTTACTCAAAAAATAAGAATTGAATTAAACAAGAACGCGAGTGGGAAGATGCGGTTCTTAGCTCGCGATCGAATGGAAGATATTTTAAAAGAACGCGACGCAAAAAGAGAAGAATTATTTACTACTAGCAAAGAGGCAGATCTGCTTGGAGTTGACTTCTATTTAACAGGAGAACTTACGGGATTAACCAAAGCTTATAGAGGACATAGGTCAGATTACATTATAATGTCTTTTCAATTAATTGACGCAGAAACAAGTGATATTATTTGGGAAGATGCCTATGAAGTCAAGAGGGTCGGAATTACCGGCGTAGCCTATCAATAGCGGTAGTGCTAAAAAGTAAAGGAGAAAAAAATGAAGGCCTTTAATTTATTTGCAGTTTTGGTATTGATTACTTTTCTATTTTCTGGTTGTGCTGCAGGTCCATATAAAGCTATCCGGTACGATACAAACCAAGATTTAGAACGACAGTCTAATGTTGTCATTATAGATAAGCGCCTTAGTAATCAATTTTCCACAAAAAGGGCTGTAATACTTGGAGAAAAGACAGAGTGGACTCAGGATAATCGCTTAAAAGTTTTCTGTGAAATTAGAAATATGAAAAAAGACCTATTAAGACTTCAGATTCAAACCGTGTTCAAAGACGAAGGTAATTTTTCAATTGAGCAAGATACCAATTGGGAACTAGTGCTTATTCCGGGATTTTCTACTTATACCTACTCAACTACAGCTCTAAGCAATGAGGCAAAACGATATACTATACGAATTAAGTATGCTCAATAACTAAAGAAAGCTGAGGAGGCAAAGAATGAAACTTAATCAATACTCATTATTAATATGGAACTTTATAATTTGTCTTGGTTTTGGGAGTTTTCTTATAAATCCTCTTGGTTATTGTGAAGAAATTGAGAATCTAGCTGAGTTTCGATATGAGCAAAAACCAATAAGTAAGGTTACAGAAAAAAACTTTAAATTCAGAGTGGCTATCTCCAGGTTTGAAGAAGAAACAGAGATAAAGGGAAGCCCTTTTAATATTAAGAAGGATGAAAAGAAAGAATCATACGAAACTGCTATCGATGTAGAAGATTCTGAAGTGACAATTAAAATAGATGATGAGATTAAAAAAGAAGAAGAACTGTCTAAGGCTGAGATCTTAACCGGGTTGTTTACAGATGCATTACGTAAAACAGAAATGTTTGAAGTGGTTGAAAGGAAAGAGATTAACGAGCTGATTCGCGAAATTAATTTTCAAAACTCTAACTGGGTAAAGAAAGAAAATATTAATACTTTAGGGAATATTTTTGGTGTTCAATATATATTGACTGGTGAGATACTTCGCAACAAAGATACAGAACGAATCAGTAAGGATAGGTATACTCTAGCCCTTAGAATGTACAATGTAAATACAGGCGAGATTATATCATCATCGACCGCAAGCCACTCTTATCTTAGAGGCGCTGTTGGTCAAGCAATGGAAGAATTATCTGCGAGCATCAAGTCTAAGCCGTGGACCTGTAGGATTGTTGGAATCGACAATACCGGAATTTATATTAATGCAGGACTAAGAGATGATTTAGAAAAGAGAGATACATTTTATATATATAGAATTGGAGAAAAAATTATAGATCCAGAAACGAGGGAGATTCTAGGATTTAGCAGAAAGAAAATAGCTCTAATAAAAGTTGAAGAAGTTTTAGCAGACAATCTATCTAGAGCAAAAACAGTAGAGGGGTATGAGAAAATCACAATCGGTGATATTGTTTCTGCGGAGAGAATTGATAAAAAGAAAAAATCTGAACTAGATTTATGGAGAAAGATATATGGCGTACAGAAGATAGGTAAAGAGGTTGATACAGATGAGCTTAATAAATATTCTTTAACATCCTATGACTTTTCGCCAGAAGATATAATGGAAAATTACGGAAAGGCGGTTGTAAAGATTCAAACAGATATATCATTGGGGAGTGGATTTGTTGTGGATATTGGTGGTTATATTGTCACTAATTTTCATATTATTCAAAATGCACAATTCGTGAATGTTAAAATGATAGAACAGAACGACTATTTTACTAATGTTCAAATAGTTAAAGTAATCCCGGATAGAGATATTGCTTTGCTAAAGATTAATAATGCAGATAATCTACCCTCGGCTACCTTGGGTGATTCAGATAATATAAAAATCGGTGAAAGAGTAGTTGCTATTGGTAACCCGGAAGGATTTGAAAATACTATTTCCGATGGCTTAATAAGCGGGGTAAGAGAATCTAACGGAGCAAAGCTTTTGCAAACAAGCGTTCCCGTCACACACGGTAGCAGTGGAGGTCCTCTACTTAATATGCGCGGTGAAGTAATAGGAGTGGTAACGGCAGGTCTAGAAAAAAAGGGAGAAATTAACTTCGCGGTTCCAATTAATTATGTCAAAGAAGAACTACTAGATTGATGGGGTTAAAATAGATTAAAAACTAAAAAACAGCTCTCTAAGTGTAGGGAGCTGTTTTTTAGTTAGGCAAGGAATTAATGAAGGGTATCCGATTTATAAAGTAGCATCTGAATTATTTTTGAAAAATCAACTTAGGGATACTGCGGACGATAGTTGATACTGAGCGCAGTCGAAGTATAAATCCGACCGCGGTTTCCCGAACAAATTGGGAACAGGGAAGTAGATGATAAAGATCAATATTTATCTTATACTAGCAATAATTACTTGGTTACTGGCAAATATTTTTGTCCCATTATTACGCAACTCTATAGAGCGAATTTATAAAAAGCAGATAGATTTTCTGCTAATAAGAAGTCCTTATTATTTCAAATTAGTCGTTTGGAGGCTTCTGCAGTTAATATTAATTCTATTTGTCTGGCCAACCCTGTTGTCTAAGATTCCAAATTTTATGAGAGTCGAAGCTCAAAAGGAATATGAGCCGGTTGCCGATGTATTGTTAGATAGGAATTTTCCTCGGAAAATGATAGTTTCTTGGAAGACCGTGCGAGGAACCATTCTTACTTTCGGTTTAGTCATAGTCGTCATAGTAATCCTTGTATTTATATCCCAATAAGGATTTCGAAATAGGCTATCCCTTTAGAGAACATCCTTAACTTTAAAGGTAATTCTCTAATATGAGTTTAATATGGGTAAGTCATCCGTGGGTACAACCTCCTAATTCTCCTAATCTATTAAAATCTATAGAGGAACAACAAATAGAATTTGGTAAAATCGACGGCTTAGGAAGTATGTCTTCTTGTAGGCTTTGTGGATCTAAGGAGGGATTAACAAAAGAGCATTCTCCTTCTAAATCTTCGGTTAACAAAAGTAAACTTATTACTCTTTCAATCGCACCAATTATCACAAGATTCTTACACTGGCAAGGAAATATTATACAAGGTGGCAGCAAACACGAATCTTTATGTAGAAACTGTAATAACAAAACAGGGAGTTGGTATAACCCAACATATGTAAAATTTGTCAGAACTTGCGTATCTATTGCTAATGTGAATAATGCTTATAAGGCTGTTAATATAAGTGCGAACAATATTTATCCTTCCCGACTATTGAAACAAGCATTAACACATATAATTGCAACTTGTCAACCAGGACTATGTGTAAGGTATAGCGATTTAAAGGAAATAATTTTAAATAAAGAAAAGCTATTAGATATTAGTCCTTTTAAAATCGGTATGTTTATCAGAGTAAATAAAGGAGGTAGACATTCTGGCATTACAATATTTGTAGATACAGCAAAAGAGCAAGCCAGGTTAATTGCAGAATTTTCATTTTGGCCATTGGGATGGGTTATGACCTTTGATAATTCCCCCCTTGATGGAACCCTTGATGTTACAAATTGGTCTTCAATAAGTGGTAATGAAAAAACTAATTTAAATATTAGTGTCCCTTGCCAATGGTGCGTAAGTCCATATCCAGGCGACTTTAGATCACCCGATAAAGTTTTTGAAAGAAAAAGGGCGGGGGCATAAGACCCTCTTTTTATACTCAAAGTCCGCGAAATCACCTGTAAAACTCTCCTGAATAAGTCCGATTTAGCCGATTTTACCCTAAACTGCTATGTAGGCTGTAGTCACCGGTGCCTGTATTGCTATGCCCGGTTTCCCAAGCGATATAAGGGAGCTGATTTAAACAAAGACAGAGGAGAGTTAGGGTGACTGGTAGCGTCAATGCAGGTGCCACTCCTACTTTCTTCCCAAGAATCCCGCCGAGAACACCGCAATAAAAATAAATTCTTAAAGCATTGATTTAAATTCTATTGACAAAAATATTTCTTTATATATAATAAGGTTTCTTTTGTACGCATGAATAAAAATATTTTTGTTTTTATAAATTTTCAACAACTATATTGCAATGGAAAAGAAAAAGACTTACTGGCTATGCAGAATTCTCGGGCACCGTTTCAGAAGTACTAAGCAGTTCAATAAAACAGTTGCGCGTGGCGGAAGGATTCTCTACCGTTGCACCCGATGCTTAGAACCTCAGGTAATAAGGGCCAGGAATTAAAACATATCTGTAGCATCCAGAAAATAAAAACAGATACCTCAAAAAATACCTGCTAAAAGCATACCTTGACAGCCACACAAATGTGTGGTATATGTAAGCCATGAGACAAAGCCCTGAGTTAACCCACAAACAGAAGAAGGTCCTGGAGTTTATACGGCAGAGGGTTCATGATCATATTCCGCCAACGATAAGGGAGATTGCGCGGCATATGGGTTTTTCATCTACAGGCACGGTAAGGGACTATTTAAAGGCGCTGGAAAACAAAGGTTTTCTTAAGCGCGCAAATAATCTGTCGCGCTCAATAGAATTGTTAAAAGAGAAACTAAACCGGATCCCTATAATTGCCAGTATTACTGCAGGAGGCCCAAACTTAGCCTATGAAGATATCCAGGGCTATGTGGATACCTATGATTTATTGCCTAAGCGCCTGGCTCATGAGAATGTGTTTGCTTTAAGGGTAAAGGGTGAAAGCATGATCGAAGCCGGGATTATGGATGGGGATATTGCTATCGTCCACAGGCAGCCGGTTGCCGGTAACGGAGAGATTATTGCCGCGCTTTT
>CAZFPS010000080.1:0-8017 GCA_964520705.1 uncultured Planctomycetia bacterium
CTTTATAAACATAAAAACAACAAATTTAGTGGCTAAAATGACACTATACCCTAATAAATACTATATAATTAAGATAGTTACGGAGGAAGAAGATGAAGATACAAATAAATAAAGAAAAACTACAAAAAGGAGTACAAATTGTCCAAAATATCATTACTCCCAAAAGTGTGCTGCCAATCCTCTCTAATATATTAATAGAAAGCCATAGAAACAAAATTAAACTAACCTCAACGGACCTAGACATAGGTATTTCCGTGTTTTTAGAAGCCGAGATACAAGAACCAGGGGCGATTACCCTACCGGCCAAGAGATTGGGTGATATTATTCGAGAACTACCAGAAGGGGAGGTTAGTATAGTTGTAAAGAAGAATAATGTTGTGTATATCCGGTTGGAAAGTTGTGAATTTAAGTTAATGGGATTGCCCAAGGATGAATTTCCTAAGCTGCCTGACTTTAAAGATAAGGAAGTTGTGGAGTTAGAACAGGTAATTTTGAAAGAAATGCTGCAGCTAACCTCTTTTGCGGTTTCTCATGAAGAGACCCGGTATGTTTTGAATGGTTTGCTGTTGGATCTAAAGAAACACCCGCACAAAGATAAGTTTGTTTTAAAATTAGTAGCTACTGATGGCCGGCGGCTGGCTCTTACAGAAAAAGATTTGGAAGTAGAGTCCAAAAAAGAAATTAAGATTATTATCCCTTATAAAACCGTTATCGAACTACAGCGCAACTTAAAAAATGAAGGTAAAATATTAATAATCCTTACTTCTAATCAGGTATTTTTTGAACTAGACAACATGATTATTATTTCAAGGTTGATAGAAGGGGAGTTTCCGGACTACAGTCGGGTCATCCCACAGCCGGCAGAAAACAAAATTAAAATTGATAAACAACAGTTCTTGCAAGCGATACGCAGGGCAAGCCTGCTTTCTACCCCGGACTCGCTAGCCGTCAGGCTAGAGCTGTTAAACAACAAGCTCACGATTACTAAGTCCACCCCGGACGTAGGGGAGTCACGGGAAGAGGTGCCGGTGGAATCCCAGAGCAAAGACCTGGTGATCGGATTTAACCCTGCATACCTGATCGATGTTTTGCGCAATCTCTCTGGTGCTTTTGTGGAGTTAGAGCTCACAGAACCCGAGAGGCCTGGGGTAATTCGCACAGAAGACTATGTTTACCTAATCCAGCCCATGCGCTTGGTTTGATCTTTATGAATTATATTAATGGAACAGATAAAATCCATAGTATATGATGTTATAAAAAACATTCAAGATAAACAGGCACCTGGTGTCGATATCGAAGGCTTATGGATTAAGAGCGTAAGAAAAAAAGCAGCGCAGCACACAAAAGTGCGCTTCTTTAAAAAAGGGAAACTTCATATCAATGTTGAGAGTCCGGCCTGGCTGTACGATTTGAAGTTAAAAAAAGAAGATATTATAAAAAAAATAAAAAAACTATCCAAGAATAAAATAACAGATTTAAGATTTAGAGTAGGGGACATACATGGCGACTGAAAAGAAAAACACTGCCGCAAAGAAAAACACTGCGGCCGAAAATAAGAAGTACGACGCAACCAATATTCAGGTTTTGGAAGGCACTGAAGCCGTAAGGCTACGTCCGGCGATGTATATAGGCGATACTTCGGCGCGCGGTCTGCACCACCTGGTATATGAGGTAGTGGATAACTCTGTCGATGAGGCCCTGGGCGGGTATTGTAACAACATTACAGTCACAGTGCATAGGGATAATAGCGTTAGCGTAGCCGACGATGGCAGGGGCATACCCGTTGATAGACACAAAACCGAAAAGAAACCAGCGGTGGAAGTGGTTTTAACCACGCTTCATGCCGGCGGCAAATTTGATCACAGGGTCTACAAAGTGTCCGGCGGTCTGCACGGCGTAGGTGTGAGTGTAGTTAATTCGCTTTCAGAGAGGTTAGAGGTAGAGATTAAGAGAGAGGGCAAGAGATTTCATCAGACATATAAGAAGGGCAAGGTCGCTTCCAAGCTTACAGTTACAGGTAAGGCAAAGTCGACAGGCACCACGATTACTTTTAAAGCGGATAAAGAAATATTCCAAAAGATAGATTACTCCTACGATGTCCTGGCGCAGAGGCTGCGGGAGCTGGCCTTTTTGAACAAAGGGTTAGCTATAAAATTGATTGATGAGCGCAGCGATAAGGAAAGTTCTTTTCAATTCGAAGGAGGAATAGTGTCCTTCGTAGAATATTTGAACAAGAACAAAAACAAGCTCCACCCAAAGGTTATTTATTTTGAAAAAGAAGTGGATAAGATCCAGCTAGAAGTCGCCTTGCAGTATAACGATGGCTACAGCGAAAATATTTTTTCATTCGCAAACAACATAAATACCGTCGAGGGAGGAACGCATCTTAGCGGATTCAAGTCTGCTTTGACCAGGGCGGTAAATCAGTACGCCAAAGGCAAAAATCTCCTAAAAGGCGATTTGGGTATCACCGGGGACGATACGAGAGAAGGCTTAACCGCAGTGATTAGCGTAAAGATTCCTAATCCGCAATTCGAGGGCCAGACCAAGACAAAATTGGGCAATTCGGAGGTCGATGGGCTTGTCGCTTCAAATACCCTGGAGGCACTTAGTAGTTTTTTTGAAGAACATCCTCCAATCGCCAATAAAATTGTCAGCACAGCGGTATTAGCTTCTCAGGCCAGAGAAGCGGCAAAAAAGGCGCGCGAACTTACCAGGAGAAAGGGTGCTTTAGAGGGAAGTTCTCTACCGGGCAAATTGGCTGATTGTTCCGAGCGCGACGCCAAACTCTGTGAATTATATATAGTAGAGGGTGATTCAGCAGGTGGCAGCGCTAAGCAAGGCAGAGACAGGCGCTTCCAAGCGATTCTTCCTATAAAAGGTAAGATATTAAACGTAGAGAAGGCGAGATTGGATAAAATTTTAAGCAATGAAGAAATCAGAACAATTATTACCGCCATAGGTACTAGCGTTGGTGAAGAGTTTAACATCGAGCGGTTAAGATACGATAAGATAATATTTATGTGTGACGCCGATATAGATGGTTCTCACATACGGACCTTGCTTTTGACATTGTTCTTTAGGCAACTCCCTAAGCTCGTTGAAACCGGGCATATCTATATCGCACAACCGCCGCTTTACAAGATTAAAAGAGGCCAGAGAGAGGAATATGTCCAAACAGAAGAACAGATGAACGATATCCTGTTAGATATTGGCACAGAAGGGGTTAAGCTGATTAGGCTCAAGCCGAAGCACGAATATGCTGGCAAGCAATTAAAGATACTATTAGGGCTATTGCTAGAATTGGGCAAGCTAAAAGTGATAATTGAGAAAAGGGGAGTGAAATTCAAGGATTTTATGGAATTAAGACATCCAAAGACCAAAAAACTGCCTATTTATATGGCAAAAGTGGATGGAAAAACCCATTTTGTCTATTCTGACAGCGAGCTTTCCAAGCTGACCGGGATAAAAGACAAGAAATCCCAGAAGGCAGATGAAGATATTGATTTGACTGAATTTTTTGAGGTTCATGAGTTGGAGCCCATAATCCAGAAGATCGAAAAGATGGGCATAGATATTAGCACTTATTACGCGCTAGACCTGGATGTGCAGTCAAAGCGGGGGGCAAAGAAGCAGCAGCTGTATTGCATCAAGGGAGAGAACGAGGCCCAGGATTGTTTTTCACTGTTGGAGGTTTTGGAAAAGATTCAGGCCCAGGCGATGAAAGGAATGCATCTACAAAGGTATAAGGGCTTGGGTGAGATGAACCCGCACCAGCTCTGGGAGACGACTATGGATCCAGATAAAAGAACGGTTTTGCAGGTGACCTTGGAAGATACCGTAGAAGCAGAGGAGACATTCACTATGCTTATGGGCAGTGAAGTAGGGCCTCGTAGAGAGTTTATTGAAACTCAAGCGCATACAGTTAAGAATTTAGATGTGTAGTCAGTGGCATAAATTTTTAAACACGACTTAGAATTGAGGATATGAGGATAATATGTATACGCAAAATGAGCGAATAGTCCCAGTTTATATCGAAGACGAGATGAAGAGCTCTTATCTGTCTTACGCGATGAGCGTAATCGTAGGCAGAGCTCTACCAGATGTGCGTGATGGCCTAAAGCCAGTACACCGCAGAATACTCTATGCAATGCACGAGTTGAGTCTGGATTACTCCAAGTCCTATAAGAAATCCGCGCGTATTGTGGGTGAAGTTTTAGGTAAGTACCATCCACATGGCGATGTAGCAGTATACGATACAATGGTTAGAATGGTGCAAGATTTTTCATTGCGCTACCCCTTAATCGAAGGGCAGGGTAATTTTGGTTCTGTAGATGGTGATGCCCCTGCAGCAATGCGCTATACCGAGGCCCGCCTATCCAAAATAAGTTCTGAAATGTTGAGGGACATCGAGAAAGAGACAGTAGACTTTTCTCCTAATTTCGATATTTCGCTGCAAGAGCCAACTCTGCTGCCTACTGTTTTACCGAATTTATTAATAAATGGTTCAGGCGGCATTGCCGTAGGCATGGCCACTAACATACCGCCGCATAATCTATCAGAGGTAATTGATGGAATCACATGTCTCATAGATAATCCCGAAGCGCAAATTAAAGATTTGATGCGCCACATCAAAGGTCCGGATTTTCCTACTGCAGGAATTATTTGTGGTAGAGAAGGAATACAAGATGCATATTCCACAGGCAGAGGCAAGCTGATTCTGCGCTCAAAGATCAATGTAGAGCACCAGAAATCCGGGAAAGACTTGATAGTAGCGACGGAAATTCCTTACCAAGTTAATAAGGCAAATCTAGTAGAAGCCATAGCCGGCTTAGCCACCGAGAAAAAGATCGAAGGCATAACAGATATACGAGATGAGTCTGACAAGGACGGAATGCGCATTGTGCTGGAGCTCAGGCGTGATGTTGAGCCGCAGATCATAATAAACTATCTTTATAAACACACTCAGCTTGAGGTCTCATATGGTATTATTCTGTTGGCCCTTGTGCACGGCAGGCCGCAGGTGTTGAATCTTAAAGAGATTCTAGGCCACTATGTGGATCATCGCAAAGAAGTTATCCGTCGCAGAACCAGCTTTGAGTTAGACAAGGCCCAGAAGCGCGCCCATATATTAGAAGGGTTTAAGATAGCCCTAAAATTTTTAGATAAGGTTATTAAGACGATTCGTTCTTCTAAAAATGCAGCTGTAGCTAAAGCGGCCTTGATGAAAAAATTTGACTTGAGCGATGTTCAGACGCAAGCAATTTTAGAGATGCAGTTGCAGCGTTTAACAGCCTTAGAGCGTGATAAGATCGACGCAGAATACCTAGATTTAATAAAAAAGATCGAACTTTACAAATCTATATTAGCTTCAGAGAAAAAGATAGAGATCATCATAAAAGATGAGTTAAAGGATATTAAAAAGAAGTATGGTGACGAGCGCAAAACTTCCATTATTGGCAAGGTAGAGGAGATAGCTATAGAGGATTTGATTGCCGAGGAAGATATGGTAGTGACAATTAGCAATGCCGGCTATATTAAAAGGCTCGCCGTCAGTAGCTACCGCAAACAAAGAAGGGGCGGTAAAGGCGTTACGGCCATGGAGACCAGAGAGGAAGATTTTGTAAGACATCTCTTTGTTGCCTCCACTAAAGACTACCTGTTAGTATTTAGTAATAAAGGAAAGGTGTATTGGCTGCGCGTATTTGAAATCCCGCAGGCCGGCAGACAGGCTAAGGGCAAGGCCATAGTCAATATCCTTCAAATGTCACAAGGAGAGAGTATTAGTTCAGTGATAGCGGTTAAAGAATTTTCCAAGGATAGATTCTTAGTGATGTGCACTAAGCAAGGATTGATAAAGAAGACAGATCTGTCAGCTTTTAGCAATCCGCGCAAGGGCGGCATAATAGGAATTAATTTGGACAAGGCGGATCTGTTAATAGACACAGATTTAACTAATGGAGATCAGGAAATTTTATTAGCTACGCGTTCGGGTAAGGCCATTCGCTTTAAGGAAAAACAGGTAAGAGACATGGGCCGTCAAGCAAAGGGCGTTAAGGGAGTATTTCTTGCGAAGAAAGATGAAATTGTCGGTATGGATATCTTATCGATAGCAATGAATAAGAGCCCAGCAGCGCTGCTTACGGTTACCGCCGGAGGTTTTGCCAAGAGGACATCTTTGAAAGATTATCGCTTGCAATCCAGAGGCGGTAAGGGCACAATTAATATTAAGACAACAAATAAAAACGGAGAGGCTGTTGGCGTAATGGTGGTAGAGCCTCACGATGAGATTCTGGTAGTTACGCAAAAAGGTATGATTGTGCGTTGCCCAGTAAAAGATATCAGGCAGACCGGAAGAAATACCCAGGGTGTGCGATTAATCTCTTTGGATAAAAGTGATGCTGTGATTTCAGCCGCCAAGGTAGTCGTCAAAGATGAGGGCTGATAGATGGTGAAGAATTTTAAAGAGAAGAGGGTGTATCAGAGACATAATGTACGCATTCATTTTCGTTATCAAATTCTGCAAGACGGTTTAACTTCTTCAGACTCTAAAGAGGTCTACACGAGTGACTTGAGCGCTAGAGGGCTCTCTTTTAATAGCCCCACCGAAATACCCGTCGGTGCAAAGTTACGCATCGAATTATTCATTCCTAAGCACTTAGAGCCTACTCTTGTCGCCGGAACAGTGGCGCGCATTGAACAGCTTTCAGATAAACAGACATATTTAATAGGAGTATTTTTTGCGGAGATTAACGATAGCGATAGACAGGATATAATAAAGAACCTAGACAACCTCAACTTTTTTGATTTGTTGTCAGAGGTGGTTAAGAGCGGGGCATCGGATCTACACTTGACTGTGGATAGGCCTCCGGTTGTCAGAGTGCAAGGTAAGCTTTCTTTTTTGCAGCGAGAGGCGATAAAGAATAGAGAGATAGAAGCAATGATATATCCATTGCTACAGGACGTACAAATTGAAAATTTGAGTAAGAAGAGAGAGTTGGACTTTGCTTTTTCCCCGGATCTTAATTCGCGGTTTCGAACTAATCTGCATTGGCAGAGAGGCTTTTTGGAGGCTGCCCTGAGAACCATCTCTACTAAAGTAAAAACTCCTGCTGAATTAGGCCTGCCGGATGCTGTCAATGATTTTGCATTTAGTAAGCATGGCCTTGTCATTGTAGCGGGCCCTACAAATTCCGGAAAGACCACTACTTTGGCCGCAATGATAGAGGCCATAAATAGAAAGCAAGAAGCGGTTATCATTTGTATCGAAGATCCTATTGAGTATGTGCATAAGAGCAAGAAGAGTATCATAAAACAGAGAGAGTTAGGGGTGGATACTCTAAGCTACGCTGAGGCGCTAAGGAGGTCGTTAAGACAGGATCCCGATGTGGTCATGGTGGGCGAGATTATTGATTTGGATTGTATCCTAGCCGCATTGCAGGCGGCCGAGACCGGCCATTTGGTTCTAACATCAATACACGCCGCTAACGCAGAACAGGCGCTGGAGCGCATTGTGCACATGTTTCCTGTTGAGCACAAAGATGAAATTTGCATAAGGCTTTCCGGTTGCCTTCAAGGAGTGGTTTCACAACTTCTTTTACCCTGCTCTGATGGGGTAAGCCAAGTCTTGGCTACGGAGGTATTGGTTTCTAATAACGCTATTAAGCACATTATTCGCGAAAATAAATTATATCAACTGCCTTCTGTGATGCAGACGGGAAGTCAGTTTAAGATGCATACATTCGAGAAATCCATAGATGACTTGTTCACCAAAGGCCAGATTGACGGCAGCACCTTGACACTTTATCTACAGGATGTCGCTTCAAAAAGATCAGATGTAAAATAATTTTTTGTGCCCCTATCGTCTAGCCTGGTTAGGACACAAGCTTTTCAAGCTTGCGACACCGGTTCAAATCCGGTTGGGGGCGTTTTGCTTCGCTCAAATGTTTCCACGTTTGAGCTTCGCAGAACCTTCAATGTTCTACGAAGCCGTGCACGAAAGTAGCACGGCGAAGTA
>CAZFPS010000081.1:0-7975 GCA_964520705.1 uncultured Planctomycetia bacterium
TATATGATGCTGATAATAATGCTGGTAAACAGAAAAAGACCAATGATTTTCTTCAAAAGAATAAAAATGATTTTACTTTGAAAATAGATTCTTTTGATAATAATCTAGAAGATTTTTTAGGCATTCCCGAAGAAGCAAAACCGTACAAAAAACCGTTAAGTGTTATGTGGTATTATCAGAACAAAAAAATAAGTGATGAAAAAATCAAAAATTTCAAAGGAAGAGTAGCCAATTTATTAGGATAATCTATGCAACTGAAAATCTACCAAGAAAACGCAATAGAGGAATTATTAGAGAAAACTAAGCGTTTTTTGGATTATGAAGAGGATAAGAAACTAGTTTTTAAAGCACCAACAGGTTCTGGAAAGACGATTATGATGGCAGAATTTTTGAAGCAGTTAGCTGAAGATAGAGAAGTTAAACAGCCTTATGCTTTTATTTGGACCGCACCAAGAAAACTGCATCTTCAAAGCAAAGAGAAGTTAGAGGATTATTTTGAAGAAAGCCGAGCATTAAAATGTTCATTTTTTGAAGATTTAGAAGATAGAGAAATTGATGAACATGAAATTTTATTTTTCAATTGGGAGAGCATAAATAAAGCAAATGCTATCTATATACGCGAAAATGAAAGAGAAAATAACTTATCAAATATACTTGAAAGAACTTGGGAAAATTATAAGCACATTATTTTGATTATTGATGAATGCCATCATCATGCAACAAGTGATATTTCAAAAAAATTAATTGGAGATATTAGGCCAAAATTGACTATTGAAGTTTCAGCAACACCTGTAGTTGAAAACCCCGATGATTCTGTTACTGTTCAACTGGAAGATGTAAAAAGAGATGGAATGATTAAGAAGGTTGTACTTTTAAATCCTGGCTTTACGAATATTTTAAAGGATAAGAAGATTGTTAGTAAGTTAAGTCAAGGCTCAGAAGAGATTGTTATTGAAGCAGCGATTAGAAAAAGAAAAGAGCTGTTAGAGGGACATAAAAAAGCAAAAACTAGCATTAATCCTCTAATTTTAATCCAACTACCAGATAGAAAAACAAGCTTAGAAGATGTAATTAAAGATAAGGTTATAAGAATTTTAAAAGACAAGTTTCATATTTCAACAGAAAATGGAAAACTAGCTATTTGGCTTTCTGGCGAGCATATAAATAAAGAAGATGTTGAGAAGAATAATAGTGAAACCGAAGTTTTAATTTTTAAGCAGGCAATCGCTTTAGGCTGGGATTGTCCGCGAGCTCAGATTTTGGTTTTATTTAGAGATTGGAAGAGTCTTATTTTTTCTATTCAGACAATTGGCCGAATTATGAGAATGCCAGAGCCAGAAATAGGGCATTACAAAAAGCAAGAGTTAAATTATGGCTATGTTTATACTAATTTAGAAAATATTGAGATCAAAGAAGATATCGCTAGAGATTATATTACTATTTATACAAGTGAGAGAAAAACAGGTTACAAGCCTATAGATTTGTTATCTTGCTATTCAAAGAGACACAGAGAGAAAACAAGGTTATCCCCATTGTTTATTGAGATATTTTTAGAGGAAGCTAAAAAATGTAAATTAAAACAGAAAATAGACCCTAAATCCAAAAGATTAAGTCTCAAGATTATTTCTGATTGGAAGGCGGAAGATATAGATAAGTTAGCTGGCGCTAAAATCGCAGGCGATAAGAAACTTAAATTTAGCGGACTTGATTTACAGAGAGCTTTTGAATTTTTTGTCAGGAAAAATTTGACACCATTCTATCCAGAAGATAGGTCAATCGGCAGAGTAAAAGAATCTATCTACAGATTTTTTGAGAAAGAATTAAAAATGAAATACGAAGAAGTACAAGAGGACATTGTTGAAACTGTTTTAAGTGATAAAAATAATCAACACTTCATTAATGCAATAAATATAGCCAAAGAAAGCTATCAAAGAGAAGTTGTAAAACGTGAGTCAGAGTTAGAATCGAAAGATGATTGGAATATACCTGAATCGTTACCGTTTGGAAGTGGCGATATAAAGGAAGACAGAAAAAAATCTATTATGCAGCCATTTTTTAGTGACGACAGGTGGAAAACAGAGAGAGCTTTTATAGGTTTTTTGGAAAAGCCACGGAATAGTGTTGGGTGGTGGTTCAAGAATGGGGATAGAGACTCAACATATTTTGCTGTGCCTTATGAGAATGGCGAGCCAAAACCTTTTTATGTTGATTTTATTGTTATGTTTAAAGGTGGACGAATCGGGCTTTTTGATGTTAAATCCGGCTGGACCCTAAGAGATTCTAAATCAAAAATAGATGGGATATATAAATATATTAAGGCAGAAAATAAAGAAGGCAAAAAGCTTTTTGGTGGGATAGTCACCAATACCGACCCTAGAAATTATCGTGGTAGATGGGTTTATTTTGAGAAACAGAGTAAAGATCTAAAAGATAATTTTGATAATTGGCAAAATCTAGAATTATAAATACTATCCCCTGAAGAATTTAAAGGAGAGCGGATAAAAGTAAAAAGATGCCAAGCGAAAGATCTAATGAGATAGCGAGAATTTTTGCAAAATACGTGAGATCAGGAGATAAAACATTAGAAAGTACGTACTAAGTACGTACTTTTTCTAAAAGGAGATTAATGGAATATAAGGAAGTAAGGAAGCTTACTGTTACCGGTCAATACAATACGTATTCTATTACCTTGCCAAAGAAAATGGTTCGTATGCTTAATTGGAAGAAAGGCGAAAAAAAGATCATTCGGCACGAGGGAAAGCGCATTATTATTGAGGATTGGGCTCCTGAATGAAAACCGCACAAGTCCCAGCTAAATCCTACCCTAAACTATTAAACCAACTTAAATCAATCCTTATTGAAGGACTGCGGGTGATTGAGGAGCAGAGGGTGAAGACCTATTGGCAGACGGGTGAGTTGATTTCTAAGTATCTGCTGAAAAGTAAACAACACGGAGACGGGTTGTTTATGAAACTTTCGCAGGATCTAGGTATTCATGAAAGAACTCTGTATCGTAGCAGCCGTTTTTATGAAGCCTATCCAAATTTGACAGCGCTGTCAAATTTGGGCTGGACTCACTATTTAGCTTTATTGACTATTGATGACAAAAACAAAAGGAATTCTTTCCAGAGGCGGGCGATTAAACACAAGTGGGACAGCCGCAGGCTGCAAGAGGCAATCAGAATAGAGAGATTAAAGGATTTGGAAGTTGAGGATGCTGGTGCGGCCGCGCCTAAGTTAAGCTTTACTCGCGGCCGACTTTACGCCTACAGGCTAATCAAACCCGACAATATCAATCCAGAGAAAAGCGACTTACTGCTGGATTTGGGCTTTAGCTTCTGGAGGGATATCTCGCTAAAAGGAATTGCAAATCCAGAAGAAAAAGATATTGTTGAATCAATAAAGACCGAAGAAGGATACAAACTAAAGTCTTCAGTTATAACCAGAAAGTATATTTACACCTACAAGGCATTGGTAGAAAGAGTCACAGACGCAGACACAATCTGGGTGCATATTGATTTAGGATTCTCCAGTTGGGCTCGACAAAAGATTAGATTTAGAGCAATTGACGCACCCGAGCTTTCCAGCCAAAAAGGCCAAAAGGCCAAAGAATTCGTTGAGGCAACCCTCAGTCAAGCCCCTTTTGTAATAATCAAAACCCACTCACCTGACAAATACGGCAGATATCTTTCGGATGTCTTCTACTTGAGCGGTGAAGACGACCCGCAAGTTGTGCTTGAGCAGGGAATATTTCTAAACCAGCAATTGCTAGACCTCGGTTTAGCCCGCCAGATTTAAAAATAAATCTGACGGGCTTCGCCTATTGAAGATACATTGGAGTGGCGAGCAAAAGTAATGAATGATTAAGCTTTTTCTGTCCTTTTGGCGCAATTCTTTATTTTATCCTCAAAGTGTGCGCTCAATTATTTTATTTGCCTTTTTTTTGTTTCAGGTTATAATAGCAACTATGTTCACCCCCACACCAAATATTTTTGGTGTGGGGGTGAATTCGGACAAATAACTTACGTTTACTTCGTTCCGTAAGTTAAGTCCTCATTTAAGGAGGAAAATAATGGATAAGATGAAATTAGTTGAAGAGCAGTTATTAAAGAAAGATGTGCCGCAATTCAATGTCGGAGATCAGCTAAAAGTCTTTATTAAGATCATGGAAGCCGGCAAGATGAGAATCCATCCTTTTGAAGGGACTGTTATAGGTAGGCGTGGCAAAGGAATGAGTTCCAGCTTTACCTTAAGAAAGGTTTCGTTTGGAGAGGGTATCGAGAGGACCTTCCCTTTGAATTCTCCAGCCCTAGATAAGATTCAGGTTTTGAAAAAGGGAAGTGTGCGCAGGGCCAAATTGTTTTATTTAAGGAAGAGAGTCGGAAAAGCTACTAAGATTAAAGAAAAGAAGTAAGGTGCTCCGCTACGAAAAGAAAGCTAAAGACAAAGGTTATTCTTTTGTAATTGGTGTTGATGAAGCCGGACGCGGACCATTAGCGGGTCCGGTGGTTGCCGCTGCAGTTAAACTCAAGAAGACAAAATTCAAAAATCATATCGACGACTCCAAAAAACTCACTCGCCTAGAGAGGGAAAGTGCTTTTGGGGAGATTTATCGGAAAGCCTTTGTGGGAGTTGGAGTGATAAGCGAATTAGTTATTGATTCCGTAAATATCCTCAATGCTACGAAACTAGCTATGGAACAAGCAATATCCAACCTGTTTTATATATCCAGGAAAAGAGCAAATAAGAGCAAGGTTATGGTTTTAATCGACGGTAATTTATCTTTGGATATTCCTTTTAAGTCCAAAAGTATTATCCAGGGCGATTCCAAGAGCCTTTCTATCGCCTCGGCCTCTATCGTGGCAAAAGTAATAAGGGACAAAATTATGTCTATCTATGACAAGACTTATCCCAGATACAATTTTGCCCAACACAAAGGTTACGGCACAGAGGCTCATTTCAAGGCTATAAAAAAATACGGCCCTTGTTTTATTCACCGCAGAAGTTTTAACCTAACAAAAAAGCACTAAAATGGGTAATACAAAATTAGAGATTGGTAGAAAAGGGGAAGAGGCTGCAGTTAATTTATTGAAACGTAGAGGATATAAGATAATTGAGCAAAATTATAAGAATAAGTTAGGCGAGATTGATATAATAGCCAAAGATAAGAAAACCTTATGTTTTATAGAAGTAAAGACCAGGACTAACCTTAAATTCGGATACCCGCAAGAGGCGGTTACCGCTGCCAAGCAGAAAAAGATAAATAAAGTTGCATTAAGCTATCTAAAGCAGTATAATTTATTTAACATTCCTGCAAGATTTGACATAGTTTCGGTCGTTTCTAATAATCAAAATAAATTTGATATTGAGATCATAAAAGACGCTTTCTCTTTAGAGGGAAAGTATAACTAAGATTATTTTTAAAGGAAAGGTTTGGCATGCTCAGCGACCTACAAATTGCCCAGAAATCAAAACTAAAACCCATCACTGAAATCGCTAAAAAGATCGGCGTGCCCAGAAAATATTTGGAATTATATGGAGATTATAAAGCAAAAGTTTCGCTGGATATTATCAAAAAGAACAAAAATAAGAAGAACGCAAAGTATATAGATGTAACCGCGATTACGCCCACACCTCTCGGTGAAGGAAAGACTGTCATCACCATCGGGCTATCCATGGCCCTCAATCGTATTGGTAAAAAGACAATCACCTGTATCAGGCAGCCTTCTTTGGGCCCTGTATTCGGGATCAAGGGCGGGGCAGCCGGCGGCGGGTACTCTCAAGTTCTGCCTATGGAGGATTTTAACCTTCACTTTACCGGTGATGTGCATGCGGTCAGTTTGGCGCATAATCTTTGCGCGGCTTTCCTGGATAATGCTATCTATCGCCATAAATTCAACTTTGATATGCACAATATCTACTGGAAGAGAGTTGTGGATGTCAGCGATAGGGCGTTAAGATATATTACCGTTGGTTTAGGCTCTAAGCAGGACGGGATACCTCATCAAGGAGGATTTGATATATCTGTAGCCAGTGAAATAATGGCCATATTGGCGCTTACCGAGAATCTGGTTGATTTGAGGAAGAGAATTGGTCGCATTGTTGTAGCTATGACTAAAGACGGCAAGATGATTACCGCTGAAGATTTGCAAGTTGCCGGTTCCATGACTGTCCTTTTGAAAGATGCCATAAAACCAACATTAATCCAAACTGTGGAAAATACCCCGGTATTTGTGCACGCCGGGCCATTCGCTAATATAGCTCATGGCAATAGTTCTATTCTAGCAGACAGGATAGCTATGAAGTTGAGCGAGTTCGTAGTTACTGAGAGCGGTTTTGGCGCGGATTGCGGCGCAGAGAAATTCTTTAATATAAAGTGCAGGGCTAGTGGGCTTAAGCCTGATGCGGCTGTACTGGTAAGTACTGTGCGCGCGCTAAAGATGCATAGCGGTAAGTTTAAAGTCGTGGCCGGCAAGCCATTAGACAAGGCGCTTATTACAGAGAATCTTACAGCTTTAAGAGAAGGGTGTTCAAATCTCGAGAAGCATATAGAAAATGTTAAACAATTCGGGGTTCCTTGCGTCGTGGCTATAAATAAATTTACCACCGACACCAAAAAAGAGATTGAGCTGATTAAAAAGATTGCCTTGAAGGCGGGGGCGGATGACGTCCAGTTGAGTGAAGTCTGGGCTAAAGGCGGCAGGGGCGGCGTTGATTTAGCCAAGGCCGTAGTTAAAGCTGCCAGCGGGAAGAGCCACTTTAAAGTTCTCTACCCTGATAACGCAAAGATCAAAGATAAGATAGAAACTATCGCCAAAAAGATCTACGGGGCCAAGAGTGTTTTCTATACCGCTCGTGCAGAAGAAAAGGTAAAGCTCTACACGAAATTAAAGTACGATAAACTTCCTGTATGTATGGCTAAGACTCATCTTTCGCTTTCACATGATCCTGCGCTTAAAGGGAGACCAAAAGATTTTATACTTCCCATAAGGGATATAAAAGCTTCTGTAGGCGCTGGTTTTCTCTATGCGCTCTGTGGAGAGATGCGTACGATGCCGGGACTGCCTATAACACCAGCTGGAACAAAAATCGATATCGATAAGAAAGGTAAGATTGTCGGTTTATTTTAGGTTTGCATATGTATATAGAGAATTCAATTAAACAATATGTTGACGACTTATCGGCGAAGCTTCCGGCTCCCGGAGGTGGAAGTGCAGCGGCTTTGACCGGTACCTTAGGGGTCTCTTTGATCCTTATGGTCTTAAACTATACGCTGGGAAAAGAAAAATATAAGAAGTTTGAGGCAGAGTTAAATCCGGCGCTGGCAGCGGCCAAAGAGTTAAAGAAAAAGTTGTCTATACTTATAGATAAAGATGTAGAAGCCTACAAGAAGGTATCTGCGACTTTTAGTTCGGAAGACGGAACAATCAAAGAGAAGAGTTTAAAAGATGCCGCCGGTGTTCCTATCGAAATTTGCAATGGGAGTTACGAAGCATTAAAGATCTGCAAAAATATTATGGACAAGACCAATAAGAATTTAATAACTGATATCGCGGTAGCAGCGGAATTTTTAGAGGCCGCATATAACAGCGCGCTATTCAACATTAAGATAAATCTAAAGGGAATCAAGGATGGTGAATTTAGCAAAAATATCGAAAAGGTGATTAAACCTCAGATAGAAGAAGTGACAGAAATTAAGAACGATATAATTAATTACATAAATGAGGCCATAACTTAGCGAGCGATAGCGCCCGCCTTCGTCCGCCGCTGAAACAATGGTGGACTTCGGCGAGGTCTCGACGAAGTTCCGAGAACGAAGTCGGAAAGCTAAGTTATTTGGCTGAATTTACCCCGCACCTTTTTAGAATTAAGTATGTTTAAAAAATACACCTTTAGCTATTAGAATAAGTAAAAGGTGCGGGGTAAATGCGCGCAAACAACATATGTTCGTTTCACTCCATAAGTTGTGCGCTTA
>CAZFPS010000082.1:0-7920 GCA_964520705.1 uncultured Planctomycetia bacterium
CAATCTAAGGGAATGCTTCAATACGAAAGTGCGAAATAATCCTTGCATTACTAAACTATGGATTTGCTTGACAATATAAAAAGGAGGTGATATAATTTAACACTAGTTAAACACGGCTCAGCATCTCGCAGGTAAAGAAGTCATATTCCATTTTATGCGAGAGGTGCTAATTTAGGTCGAGAGAGGAGGTAAAATAGAAATGAGACATTTAGGAAGAAAAGGTTTTACATTGGTTGAAATAATGATCGTCGTTGCTATTATCATCCTTCTTGCAGCCATAGCCATTCCTAACTTACTTAGAGCAAGGCTCAATGCTAATGAAGCAGCTGCTATTGGAGGTATGAGGACTTTGAGTACAGCCTTGGAGAGCTATAGAGCTGCTCAGACATCACCTGCGTATCCAACTGCCTTAACCGTTCTTTCAGCTGCCACTCCTGCTTATATTGATTCAACTTTGGGCGCTGGGAGTAAACAGGGTTACTCCTATAGTTTCACCAGAGACTCTGCTAATGAGTATACTATTTCAGCTACGCCTATAACTACAGGCGTTACGGGGTCTAGGTCATTTGTGCTCGATGAGACTGGTGTTATTACAGATGGAACTAATCCTATCCAGTAAATAGGAAAATTTGTAGAAAAATCCCGGTACAGTAATTAGTATCGGGATTTTTTTGCCTCAGTCATTTCTTTTCTATGTTTTTCTTGACTTTTTATCTCATTGGTATAAAATAAGTCAATAAAGTTTACATATTATATAGTCAATACTGTATGAAGTGAGGTAATATGCTTAAACTAAGACAGGGGTTTACGTTAGTAGAGATAATGATTGTAGTAGGAATAATCGTTATTCTGCTTGTGCTGGCCTTGCCCAGCATGTTGCGTTCGCGCATGAACGCCAATGAAAGTGCGGCGATAGCATCTTGCCGTTTGGTGGCTAATGCCTGCCAATCATACTATACTAATTCGCTGCCGCATACTTATCCTAGCAGTTTTTCGGAACTGGCCACAGCAGATCCGCCATATATAGACACTATGTTTGATGCAATAAATCCTGAGAGACACGGTTATATCTTTACTTATGCTAGGAGCGATTCAGAGACTTTTTACATACGCGCAGATCCATATAAGGAAGGCAGGACAGGGGTTAGATATTTTTATGTAGATGAGACTGGGGTTATTACGAATAAAATAGGTGGAAAGGCTGGGCCTGAGGATGAACCGGTATCTGGATAGTCCTTTCTATAAATAGACCATGATTAATTTTAAGAGATTAAGAGATATAGAACCAGAGAAGCGTTTTCTCTGATAGAATTGATGTTTTCCTTAGTTATGCTGATAATTATTCTCATAGGCCTTATGTATACCTGGATAATTAGAATGGAGAAGTTGACTACTAAGACTAGCAAGACAGCTTCTGTAAAAGTCGCTAGCGAAACAATAGAAAAAGATCGCTTGCCTCTCGGGGGAAGGTATGATGTATTTAAGCCTAAGCCTGTAGAAAAGACGAAAGATTCAATGTTTCAACCGGATTTAGAATATAAATTCACTGGAAAAGAACAGTTTCTTGATATCTTGATATATAGTAAAATATTACTATGGCAGATAAGAAAATTCATACAGTATTTTATTTAGGATTAATTATCTTTTTAGTGTTGATAGCTATTGTTTTAATCCGAATTGCAAGATAATTTATTCTTTTACAGAAAGCCTATCCAATTGATGAAAAATAAATTCACGAGCATTTTCTTAAATTCTTACAACAGTATAAGGCAGTTGCTCAATCCGAAATTCCTCGCTTCTCAAAATTCCTTTATTAGTTTAGATATTGGAAGCAGTTATATTAAGGCAATCTCATTAGAAAAGAATGATCAGGTTGCCAGCATCACGGGTTTTGGCTGCGAAAGAATCAATTCGGACATAAAGGATACTATCAAAAAAGTTCTTTCTAACCTTCCTATTAAGAAGAAAGAATTAGCCTTATCTGTATCTGGCCATAATGTAGTATTGCGTTATGTCACTATGCCGATAATGAGTCGCGATGAAGTTGTAAAAGCTATGACTTTTGAGTTAGAAAAATATATACCTTTCAATAAGGATGAGATTAATTTTGATTTTAGTATTTTAAAAAAGAACAAGAGTAACGGTAAGATGCTTGTTTTGATTGCTGCTGCCAAAAAAGATCTTGTGAATAAACAGATAACCCTCTGCCAAGAGTTGGGTTACCGGCCCAGCTTTATCGATGTTGGCCCTTTAGCCGTAGCAAATTATTTGGAGTTTATAAGAGGTTCTAAAGAGCAGGGGGTTTACGCTACTGTTAATTTAGGGGCTTCGACTTCTTCTGTGGATATTATTGAAGACGGACAGTTGATTTTAAGCAGGGATATCTTTATAGGCGGTAATGATTTCACTAAGAAAATATCGGAGACCGTCGATAAGAAGTTTGAAGAGGCCGAATTAATAAAATTAAACGCCCTAGACGATGCATTGATACAATCGCTGGAATCAGTATACAACAATTTGATAAAAGAATTAAAAGTGTCCTTTGATTTTTATGAAACACAGGCAAATCGTCTAATAGATAAAATTCTGATTACAGGTGGAGCTGCTCACCACAAAGGGATGCTAGAAGTTTTCAAGCAATCATTAGGTCAGGATATTGAATTAATTACTATTGCTTCTGAAAAGTTAAAATTAATGAATTCCTTGAATGCTAAAGAATTTGAGAAAAAGTTTAATTTCTTTACTATAGCTTTAGGGATGGGTATCAGGAATTTTATATGATAAAAATAAATTTACTACCCTTAAACATTAGAAAAAAAGAACCAATTCAAAAAGTCCCTTTACCCGCTATAATTTATTTTGTGACTTTGATAGTTGTTGTTGTGCATCTAATCTTTTTTGTATTGACTGTTTATAAGAAGGGCCAGTTTGTTTCTTTGAATCGAACCTGGGAGAGAATGCGGCCACAATTCAATGAGATAGGTGGCTTAAAAGATAAACTAGCGGTAAATAGGGAAAAATCTAGAGTTATGGAGTATATATTGGCAAGAAATATATATTTCACAGAATTCTTTAATAAGATAAATCAGTCTGTGCCTAAGGGGCTCTGGCTTAATCGATTAAGTTTTTCAAGCAATGGTTTGGTTATCGGGGGGAGCGTATTTTCATTTGGAACCGAAGAAGTTTCCTTGGTTAATAAATTTTTTAACAGTCTGCAGAACGATGATTTCTTTCTGAATAACTTTAATAATTTTAACTTAGATTCGGTTCAAAGAAGAGTTATCAAGCAATATGAAGTGATAGATTTCTTGCTTAGCGCGGATATCAAAAGAGAAAGGTTTGAAATTGAATATAGTAATTAAGGAAAAAGACAAACAAATTCTTACCATAGTAATTTTTGTTATTATTATTGTGGTAGATCTAGTTTTTATCTTAGGCTGGCAGTGGAGATTGTTGTCCGGTTACTTTAAGAATGCACATGAGAAGAAGCAAGCTATTGTGGCACTGGAAGCAGATGTAAGAAATGTCGAGGGTTACAAGAAAGAGATAGTTAATTTAGAAGAAAAGATTACCCAGAAAAAGCTGCTGATCATCGATGAGATGGATATTTCAGCCTTGATTGAGAACATATCTACTTTGGCAGATAAGAGTGGAGTAAAGATTACCCAGATTAAACCAGTAATCAATTCAGAGCCAAAGTTTGTGCAAGCAAGAGACTCTAGGTTTGGCGAGATAGAATTTCAATTAATTGCAAAATCCGATTTTCATCAGTTGGGTAATTTTATAAGCAAATTAGAATCTGCCAAGAGTTTTTTGAAATTGTCTGCGCTAGAGATATCTACGGACAACAGAAATTATTTCGTCCAAAATATAGGGCTTTCTTTAAAATCATTTGTTAATTTGAAGGACTAATAAGAAATTATGGTAAGATTTTCATATGTAGCTGCAATATTATTTTTAGTAATGACTTTTTCATCAATTTCTTATGCTAATCCCCCTAATTACGAAAAGGGCCGTAAAAGGAATCCATTTATTCCTATAGTGACCAATGACGGCCAGCTCATTAATATCGAGGATGAAGATAAGAAGATGCGTTTTAATCTTGAGGGGATAATTTTTGATAAAGAAGGTCGCTCCATGGCAATTATAAATGGCGAGATCTTAAAGAAGAATGATACTATCTTGGATGCTAAAATTGTTGAAGTTAGGAAAGACAGCGTTGTCTATGTCAAAGATGGAGAGATTTTTATTTTATACGCAGAAAAGGAGGAGTGAATTATGAGGAAACTGCATTTTTTAGTTTTATTCATACTCATGATCAGCATTTCTTTTACTGGCTATGCGCAGGAGATGGCTGTTGATGAAACTGTCTCTACGCAAGACGCAGCAGAAGAAGTTGTGATAGTAGAAGGAGAAGAATTTGCTGGTAATATTACTCTTGATTTTAGCGATGCAGATATCAGAAGTGTTTTAAAGATTATATCACTAAAAACCGGGGTAAATATTGTCGCCTCTCCAGATGTAACTGGTACTGTAAGTATATATTTAGACGATGTTCCTTGGGAAAAGGCACTGGATGTTATTTTGTCCACTTATGGTTTTGGTTATGAGAAGAGAGCTAATGTTATTTCTGTTGCGCCATTGGATAAACTTGTTGAAGCAAAAAGAATAGAGCAAGAATTGGCTCAGGTCCAGCCTACAATCACAGAGGTATTCCAATTAAAATATTTAGATGCACTTGATGCAAAAAAGGCTCTGGAGCCTTTAATTTCTCCTAGAGGAAGAATTACGGTATTGGAGTCCACAGGAAAAACTGGCTGGGAATTCGGTGGTGAGTCGTTAGGTAAGAGAGAGACCAAGGAAAGTGACCGTCAGAGTTTAACTAAGATTCTCTTGGTTACAGATATCCCCCCGGTAATAGATGAATTAAAGGCGGTATTGGAAAAGGTCGATATTAAACCAAGGCAAGTTATGATTGAAGCAAAGATTCTAGAGGTTTCTAGGGACTATCTGGAGGATATTGGCTGGGATTATTCTACTCAAACAGTCGGGGCTACTGATATAACAATAGACGCGGATGATAACGATGACTTCAGAGCTGGGGGGCGAGTCAGTCAGCTTTACAGCACAACTCAACTTCCAGCTATTTTCGATCCTGCCTCTACTAGCATTACTCCTGGAAATGTAGGCATGCAGCTGGCTATAAAGAAAATTTTAGGTTCAAGGTATGAGGCTATTTTTCATGCCTTAGAAGAGGATGTGTATTCTAATCTTTTATCCGCACCTCGCATTATGACATTAGATAATCAGGAAGCCACTATTTTAGTCGGAGAAATGTATCCTATTATTACAACTTCTACATCAGAGTCATCGTCATCTAGCCTGGAGAGCTTAGATTATTATCAGGAGTTGGGCATCCAGCTTAATGTCGTTCCCCAGATCTCCGCAGGTAATATGATCAATATGATCATCCATCCTTCGATCACTTCATATGTAGAGACTGTGGGTACTAGTTCGTATCCTAGAATAACCACCCGCGAGGTAGAAACGCAGGTGCTTATTAATGATGGAGAGACCATTGTTATTGGTGGCTTGATGAAGGATTATAATAAGGAATCAGAGATTGGCGTGCCTTGGTTAAGCAATATTCCTTTCTTGGGATGGTTCTTTAGAAGAGATACTGTCGACACAGAGAAAATCGAATTACTCATTTTCATAACTGCAACTATTGTAGATGAGTCTGGTCTTACGGACGAAGAATTTTCTTTTCTAGAAGAACAGATGTCTTCGCCAGAATATAAGGAAGGTCTCTTATAATAGCTTATTTTTACTTTGCAAGAGATGCAATAGGGACAGTAACTAATAACAATGGTTAGCTGTCCTTTGTTTTCTATATGTAGATAACGTTTTTAACTAAATGAAGAATATAAAAGCCAAGTATTTTAATGTTAAATTCTTATTTTCTAAGAAAGGCGCTATACGCTATATCTCCCATCTCGATTTGATGCGCCTTATAATGCGTGCAGCTAGAAGGGCAAATTTACCTTTATATTTTACAGAGGGGTTTAGTCCCCACCCTAAATTAAGAATAAGAAGGGCCTTAAAGTTAGGCCTAGAGGCAGAACAAGAGGAAGCGGAGATTCTATTAACCCGTAAGATAAATTTTAGATTATTCCGATATAAATTAAATAGGCAATTGCCTCAAGGAGTAAGAGTTCAACAGGTTGTTGCCTAACTAAAGATAAGAGAGAGTGATTTTATGCCAAGAGAAATTTTAATTAATGTTGAGGAAAAAGAGAAGCGAATCGCTATATTAGAAGATAGTAAATTGTCTGATTTTTTTATTGAGCACCCCGAAGATAGAACCATAGTGGGTAATATTTATAAGGGCAGAGTTCAGGACATAGTGCCTTCAGTGGGGGCGGCATTCGTCGATTTCGGCCAAGAAAAGAAAGGATTTTTGTATTTGAATGATGTTACTGACTTTCGCTTCCATGAAGAGGAGTTGGAGGAGTTTAAAATAAATGAGAAAAATGAGGCTAGGCCGCCTCTGGAAATAAAAAAGAATCAAGAGATATTGGTACAGGTGACTAAAGAACCGTTTTCAGGAAAAGGTGCTAGGCTTACTACGCATGTTTCTATCCCCGGAAGATATTTGGTGCTTATGCCATTTGATAAGCATTTTGGTATTTCCAGGAAAATAGATGAACCAGACGAGAGAAGAAGAATTAGAGATATCTTTAGGTCTTTAAAATCTCACCAAGAATTCGGTGTAATAGTAAGGACTGCAGCCTGGGGAAAAGAAAAGAAAGCCTTAGTTCGCGATCTTCACTTTTTGTTAAATATGTGGGATAAGATAAAAAAGATTTCTACAAGGAATAAGACTCCATATTTATTGTATGAAGATTACGACTTAGTATTAAGGACTGTACGCGATTATTTTACAGAAGATGTAGATAAGCTAATAGTTGATTCTAAGGTAGAATACAAAAGAATATACAAATTTGTCAGTGCCTTTTTAAGGCCCTTGGTTAAGAAGATTGTTTTTTATCGAGAGCCAGAGTCGCTATTTGATAAAAAAGGCGCCGAAAAAGAAGTGGAGCATATATATGGCAAGAAGATTTATCTTAATTGCGGAGCGCACATAGTAATTGAGCAGACAGAAGGATTGATTGTTGTTGATGTTAACTCCGGTGGTTTTAGTCGTAAGAAACTAAAACAGGAAGATACTGCCTTTCAGGTTAATACTCAATCTGCGGAAGAAGTCGCTCGGCAACTTAGGCTCAGGGACTTAAGCGGCATTATCGTGATTGATTTTATCGATATGCAGAGAGAGTCTAATAGAAGAAAACTCCTTAAAACCCTAAAGATGGCTCTTTCAGAAGACCGCGCCAAGACCGATGTAGTGGGAATTTCCCGTTTGGGATTGGTTGAGATGACTCGAGAGAGAGTACACAGGTCTTTAGAGAGTATCTCTTATAAGGATTGTCCATATTGCAAGGGAAAAGGTAAGGTTAAGTCTGAGGTTTCTATGGCAGGTTATGCGCTTAGACATTTGCGTAACTGCCTTTCTAACTATAAAACACGCACAGTTACAGTGGCTTTTCATCCGGAAGTTGCTAAAAAGATCATAAATGAGAATAAGTATTCTATTAGGCAATTAGAGCGCAAATTTAGAAAAAGAATTAACATCGTCCCTCAGTCTGGTCTTCATATAGAAGATATAAGAATCTCCTAGGCCTTATCCGATTATTTTTAAATATCTCAGCTATTATTAGTTATATACTAGCTTAATTGAAAGTATTGACGTTTTTGGGTTTATGTGTTATATTTACCTACTAAAGAATATCCATAACATATATAATAAAGGTTCAATCGCAAAATGAATGGCAGGTTATAGAGAGCCCAATCGGTAAGGTG
>CAZFPS010000083.1:0-7853 GCA_964520705.1 uncultured Planctomycetia bacterium
ATTTGCCTTTCTGCTCAAAGAACACACAAGAATCAATGATGTCAGGGGGCGGAAATTGGTTTGAAAAGATCATTTTTAGTGTTAAAATATATAAAGGTAATATGCTCAATATGTATATTATTTATATAATACCACAAACTTGGATATAGTCAAGGAGAAAAGATGCTATCTAAGAGAGTAAAAGAATTGAGGAAGCAAAAAGGTTGGTCTCAACAAAAATTAGCCGAAAAGTCAAATTTAGCTTTTAATACGATTACAAAGATAGAACAAGGGCTTGCTAAACACCCAAATCTTAAGACGTTGGTTAAGCTGGCAGATGTTTTGGAAGTTGGGCTAGACGAGTTAGTAGGAAGAATTCAAAAAAATTAGTTAGATTTTTTCATTTCGAGCGTCTATTGTAGTAAGGAAAGGTGCGGCTCAAAAATGGCCTGGTTTGATTGTGAAAATAAATACTGGACAAGATTTATAGACTTTTTGTTTAGATCTGATAGATGCCCTTCTTGTAAAAGATGGGTTAGAAAAGTATTGTATACTTGTCCTTATTGCAGGACAGATTTGAGCCAGCAGTGGACGGCATATAAGCAAATGGACGATAGGATAAGGGAGAACCGAAATTATTAGATTTCATCTTTATTATAGAAAAATACAGACCTTTTACGTAGTCTTAAGTTTTCTAGTGAGGTGAAATATGAAAACTAGAGAAGATTTTATTGGAAAGCATATTAAGAGAACTAGTCGTAATCTTTTGCTTACCAATCTTGCTATTATCGTAGGAATAATATGGTTATGGTTAGCAAATGCATTTTATGGAGCTGGTCTCTGGGGGTTAGCTATATTTGGGTTATTTGCTCTGGGTTGTTGGAATATGGTAAAATTTTGGAAACGAAAAAAGAAGCCATCCTCACATCCTATTATAACTGCTTTATCAAGAGTCGGACCACCCCAAGAAATCGCCGCTTTAATAAATGAGGAAGTCAAAAAATCAAAGCTATTTATAAAGCCGGTCATAATTACGGAATCCTGGCTATTAAGACCATCAATTTACGGATTAGAGATGCTTCTTCTTGGAGAGTTGGTTTGGGTTCATAAGAAAGTTACACAACATTACACCTACTTTATTCCTACAAATAAGAGTTTCGAAGTTGCTATATATAAACGCGATGGTAAATCAATAGAAGTTTCTTGTAGTGAACAGGATTCTGACAGTCTGATACAAGGGGTTATGAAAAGTGCTCCGTGGGTTGTGGCTGGGTTTAGCGAAGAGATACAGAAATTTTGGGATACAGATAAGCCTGGGTTTATAGCATATGTTGATCAACGGAAACTAGAAAGAAATGCGGGATGAGAAAATAAGTCATGTATAAATACCAAAATAATGCGTTCAGAATACTCGGTTTATTGCCTTCTGCATCAATGCAGGAAATTATGAGCCGTGTTAGTGAGATAAAAGTAAAAAAGTCTCTCGGTTTTGATGTGGCTTATGAATATGACTTTCCTTGGATGGGGCCGTTAGATAGGAGCGAAGAGAATGTTATAAATGCTTTGCAGCGCTTAGAAGATCCTATTGCACGGCTTAAAGAAGAAATTTTATGGTTTTGGATAGATGGCAAAGAGGATAAAAAGGCACTAGATTGTCTTAAACAAAATAAGCGACAAGGGGCTCACGAGATATGGCATATAATTGCTCAAAATATAAATCTAGAAAGTTCTAAGTCAAATTCTACTAAAGATAAACCAACTAAAGAATCAATAAGGGCATGTCTTAATGACGCTATATTGGCTCATAGCAGTGTCATTGGAAAAGAAGCTAGCATTAAGTATAAGCAAGGAGGATTTAAAGAAGAGAAAGTAGTTGTTCAAGAAGAATCTGAGATTTTATGTTGCCCTAATTGCCATAAAATCTATGATAAAGAATGGAAAATTTGCTTAAAATGCGGCGTTGAGCTTAAGGTACAAAAGAATAAACGTAAAGAAGAAATTATTAAGTCAAGAGAAAGTGATGCAATTTTAGATGAATCGCACTGGAAGAATTGGCGGTTTGCTCTAAACAGGTTTTGCTCTCTAGATAAATTAGAAGGTTATTGGGAAGAAGTCTATGATAAGGCCAAAAAGATTAACGATGCACGCTTGTCCTATCTTAAAATTAATGAAGTAAAAGAAAACTTCCTATGTGAAATATCGGAAGTTAATTTTTCATTCATATCTCAGGCATTAGCTTTTAAGGATTATGAAAGGCTTAAAAAACATTCAAACTTAATCAATGACTTAAGTCTATCTACTAATCTCTTGAAAAAGGGATTTAATAAAGCATTGGCTTCTCAAAATGAGTTTCTTAATCAGCTCTGTAAAAGTACTGCGGAAGAAATAACTAAATTGTCAGAAGATGTTACCATTCAGGATGTTTTGGATATCCATGCTAGATTTTTTAATAAAATAAAAGAACCAATATATGAGGGAAATTTAGTAGACATTAATTGTATTTCAGATTTTTCTCTAGCAAGAGATAACGTTGCCACTGAATTAAGAGATATGGCAAATATGATTAATAACAAATTTCATAATTACATAGAGGCACTTGCAATAATAAATGAGGCTGTTGAGCAGTCAGCTTCAACTTATATAAAGGAACGATTCCAAAAAGATGAAGACATTATAGCTAATAACCTAGCTATGCAGTCAAACGCATCTAGCAATGTGGGCAGTGGGCAGTCAAACGCATCTAGCAATATTGGTAGTAGTGTAGGTAGAAAAACCCAGCCAGTTTCTAATAAAATGGCTAGCATAAAGAGGCTGTTTCAAGACCCATTCTCTATTTCTAATTGGAAGGATCTCATTGCAAACTGGAAGGCAGTTCTTATATGGGGTGGAATCATAATATTTTTAATTATTGCTTCATCATCAAATAGCAATAAATCAAGTAGCACATCGAGTTACTCAAGTTCATCATCTAGCAGTGAAATAAGCTCACTAAATGCAGAAATTAGTTCTGGTAGAGCTAAGTTAACTGAACTTGAGACGTACCTCAATTCAGGATCAAATAAATTAGCTGCTATAAAAGATGAGGCTGACCAGTTAAATGCAAAATATCAATATGCTACCTATGTTCCAGCTAATGTTGAGGCAGATTACAATAGCAAAGTTCAGGAATATAATTCCTTAAAAGAGACGTATAATCGAGTCTACAATGAATATGAAACTTTACGAAGTGAAATTAATGCAAAGATAAATAGGTATAATGAGCTTGTAAAAAGATAAAATTTAAAAGTAAGCTTAATTAAATACTGCTAAAACTAGAGGAGGCATTAATGTATCCGCAATTTAAAGTTAAAACGGTTATTCCTAAAGAAGGTATTCTTTATTATTTTCGGGATCGAGCTCAATTCGAAAGATGTATTCAGAAAAAGTGTTCGCTTATATCTCCTGAAAATGCCTATGAAGCTACAGAAATGCGTTCTGCCATAGATCTTGTCTCTTCTTTTGCTACAGAAATATGGCGGTTGGAGAAGAGGCTTAATAATATTAAAGAAACAATTCACCAAGGGCCACTAGTAGACTTAGATTCTCTTTTTGATCAAATCCAAAGAATCAAAGATATTTTTCAAAAAGAGGAAGTTGAAATAAAGGATTTTCTTAGTGGAAACTATAATGACGGAATGTCAGTTAATGTTTTGCATTTTGAAGAAGATAAAAGTTTACCCAAAGGTACTATGAGAATAGTAGAAACTGTAAGGCCTACAATAATTTTCAAGGGACAAATCATCGCGCATGGTGAAGTAATAGTCGCTAAGTCTCAGGCAAGTAATGGAAAGGAGTAATTCATGACTCGTAGAACTATCGATTTTGGTATTGATTTAGGAACAACTAATTCAGAGATTGCCTGTAGGCAAGGTGGTGAAATCACGGTATTCAAAAATTATCTCAATGAAGAATGCACGCCTTCCGTAGTGCGGATTGACGAGAAAGGAACGGTTATTGTAGGGAGGAAAGCCTACGAATGGCACATAAAAGATGAAGCTAATACAGCAATTGAATTTAAAAGATTGATGGGAACACAGCAAATTAAAGAGTTTAGTGCATCGGGGAAGAAAATGACCCCTGAAGAGCTATCTGCAGAGGTTTTAAAGGATTTAAAAAGGACATTAAAATTAAGGTTGTCAGATGAGGAAGATATGATTGCAGCTGTGGTTACTGTCCCCTGTAATTTTGAAGATAACCAATGCGAGGCTACCCAGCGAGCGGCAAAATTGGCTGGAATAAAACACGCTCCCTTATTGCAAGAACCAATTGCTGCTTCCATTGCTTACGGTTTCTTGGAAAAAATGCCTAAAGGTTATTGGATTGTATACGATTTGGGCGGTGGAACATTTGATATCGCTATAATGTCAGCAAAAGAAGGCCGACTTAGCATTGTTGACCATTGCGGTGACAATTATTTAGGAGGGAAGGACTTAGATTGGAAAATTGTTGAAAATATTATTTATCCAGTGTTAAAAAAAGAATACCAACTCCCCGGTCTAAGTAGAGGAAACAAAGAATATGGTTCATTAAATGCTATTTTAAAAAGAGAAGCGGAGCTAGCAAAAATTGAATTATCAAACGTTAATGAAGTCGAGATCTTTATTGATACAGGAGGTTGGCATATTCTAGACAAAAATGGTAAAGGTATTCGTATTAATATTCCTTTAAAGCGAAATGATTATGAGAATTTAATAGAAGATTACGTAGAAAAAACAATTCAGTTGTTTGGGCAAGCATTAAAGAATCAAGGGTTGGCAGCAGGAGATATAACACAACTTTTATTGGTGGGTGGGCCCACAATGACACCGTACATCAGAAGTAGGCTAAAAGAAACGTTCAAGATCCCTATTGATTATGGAATTGATCCTTTAACTGTTGTAGCTAAGGGCGCTGCTATTTTTGCTGCAACTCAATTAATGCCTGTTGAATTGACTCCGAGGGATAATTCAAAAGTATTTATTAAATTAGCCTATAGTCCAATGACAACAGAAAAAGAGACTATGGTAGGTGGTAAAATTGAAACAAAAACTGAGGAAGTATTGTTAGATGACTTACAAGTTCAGATAAATAGGGCAGATGGAGCATGGCAAAGCGGTATGTTAGGAGTAAAGGATAATTCTTTTTTTATTAATGTGCCGCTTAATGAAAGAAAGCTAAATACATTTAGTTTATCATTGTTTAATAAAAGTGGAAATAAGGTACCTAGCGAGCCAGAATCTTTTTCAATAACTCAGGGTATCTCAGTAGCTGAACCTCCGCTTACGCGTTCTATTGGGGTTGAAGTTGAAGATGGCTCATTTGTTGTGCATTTGATAAAAGGTACTGCGCTACCTGCAAGAAGTAAGATGCTTTTTTATCAAACTACAAGGTCGGTAAGATCAGGTGAGGCAGCTGATGCGTTGAATATTTATGTGAGAGAAGGAGAAAGCGCCATTGCAAATAGGAATAGGCATATAGGAACATTAAAAATAACAGGGGCTGATGTAACTCGTAATGTACCTGATGGCTCAAAGATTGATATTGTTATTAGCGTGGATAAGTCAAGGGCTGTTACTGCTCAGGCATATATTGAACATATAGATCAAACTATTAAAGGAATTCTAAAGGACAAAGTTGCTCCGAAACCTGATCCTGTGCATTTAGCAAAAGATCTTGCCATAGAAGAAAAGAGGTTTATTGAAATAAATAAGAAAATTCGAGGCATGGAAGATGCATCCTTGGAAGAAAAATGTGAAGAAGCAAAAGTTGAAGATAAGATAGAAGAAATTAAAGTGGATATGGAAGCCGCTAAAGGCGGAGATCAAGATGCAGTAGAGAAAGCAGACCGAAGATTGAAGGATTTACAAATAGTGCTAGATCCGCTTGAACAACTTATCCAATGGCCATCAATAATGAGTAAGTTTAATGCCATCGTGGTAGATTGTGACCAAGTAGCGGATAGCTATGCCGATAACGATGATAAAGACCAACTTAATGTATTGAAGAAGGAAGCAGAGCAAGCTATTCAGGATAAAGACGTAAAGAAACTTGAAAAGATGAGCGATGACCTTATACAGATACGTTGGAATATTCTTTTTAAACAGCCAGGGTTCTGGATTGGAGCTTTCCAAGACGTCAAGAGCAGGCCAGTCAAGTATACCGATAATGAAAGAGGTAAAGAATTAATTGAAGAGGGAAACTTGGCTTTGCAACGACAAGATTTAGAATCACTGAAGAGCATTATGTGGCAACTATGGGGTTTAATGCCAAGGCAAGAACAAGATGAGGTTGGTAAGAGAGTAAGTGATGCAGGAATAAAAAGAGTATGACAAATATAACAGAGCCTATACCACGTTTTACACAAATAAGAGATACCTATACAGTTGATACCTATCTCGGCCAGGGGGCATTTGGGGCAGTTTATAAGGTAAGACATAAGTTTATGGGTATTCAAGCATTAAAAATATTCCATCCGGGCAGTATTTCTTTAGAGCAACAATCAGAATTGTTTAATGAGGCATATATTTTGTCAAAGCTTACTCACGAAAATGTTGTACGTGTATATGAGGCAAATACCTTTGTTTTTAATGGCATTAAATACTGTTACATAGCAATGGAGTTTATTGAAGGGAATACTTTGTATCGTTTTCTTGAAGAAAAAGTGCGATTGCCGATTGATTCAGCACTAAGTATTCAAAAAGATATATGTCGTGGTTTAGCACAAGCACATAAGCTTTCTCCTCCGGTAGTACATAGAGATGTAAAACCGCAGAATGTTTTATTAGGACTAAAAGAAAAAAAGATAATTGCTAAGGTTTCAGATTTTGGTTTAGCTAAGCATGTAGATCCAATTACAAGACTAACAACAGCTGGGGGAACTTTAGCCTTCTTGCCCCCTGAAGGGTTCTGGAACTATGAGACGCCAGCAAGTGATGTATTTTCTTCCGGGATTGTTTTCTATATTATGGTTACTGGTGTTCCCCCTTTTGCTATGCCTCCAGATACACGTTATACTAATCAAAAAGATATCGAAACAGAGATAAAGGCTTCTCGGAACAAGAAGCCGGAACCACCTTCAAAGTTCAATCCTCAACTTGATAAAGCCATAGACAAAATTATTTTGAAAGCGCTCGAGCCAGATATCAAAAATAGATATCAGAATGCTGATGAATTTCTTAAGGTTATTGAAGAATATCAGCAAGAGAGAGAAGCTTCTTTGGACACTGATATCCAAAAGGCTTTAAATTTGGGGATGCAGTATTCGAGCTTAAAAGAAGCAGTAGCATTGCTTGAAGAGATAATATCTAAACAACCAGAGAGCAAGAAGATATACTTGGAAGAGAAATACAAACAAGTATTAAAAAATTGGAAAAGGGGGATGATAATGTGACAAAAATAGTTTATGTCGTAGTGAAATCTGGCCCGCTTGAAGGGCATAAATATATAGTCAAATCTGATACTCCGATTTTAGTTGGCCGGAGCGAAGAGGCGAATATCCGTATTGCCTATGATGAATTTTGTTCTAGAAGACATGCGCAAATTTATTGGAAAGAAGAAAAATGCTATATTAATGATCTTGAAAGTACAAACGGTACTCTTGTAAATGATATAAAAATCAAAGGGACAGTCGAGCTCAATAATAATGACATTATAAAACTCGGAAATACTGAGTTGATAGTTTCAATAACTGATTACAAAAAAGGGAAAACTAACCCAGAAGACGATATTTCTTTCGAAGACTAATGGCGTGAATCGAATTTATGATGTAGAAGAAATATTAAAGTGAGTCCGCATAGAAATAAATAAAAAACAATTGCGTGCCAAGCTAAGCTCTTTGTAATCTATCCTGATGTAAC
>CAZFPS010000084.1:0-7733 GCA_964520705.1 uncultured Planctomycetia bacterium
CCTTACCGATTGGGCTCTCTATAACCTGCCATTCATTTTGCGATTGAACCATCCTATATTTTAGTATTTTTGTTTGTCCCTTGCTACATATTTATCAAAAACAAATAAAAAATTCTTAAGCACCTGGTATCCCTCAACTATATTGCTAATATCTACATATTCGTTTGCGGTATGGGCACATTTAGCGCTACCAAATCCTGTAGCGACGCTAGGGATATTGTAATTATCAAAAAAGGTCATTACCGTAGCGCCCTGACTGCCCTTTAACTTAATTTTGCCGGCAATCTTACTAGAGGCCTGCCTAAGTGAACGCACAAGAATATGATTAGAGTCTGTTTCGCAAGGGGCTTGAGAAGCAGTAATCTCGAATTTAAACTCTTTAGTAACAGTCCTTACGGTGTTCTTAATAATTTTTATAATTTTATTTTTATCCATGCCTGGCAGATATCTAATATCTAATTCTACCTCACACCAATCCGCTACCATATTTACCTTATCCCCTCCTCTAATCGTGCCTATATTTATAGTCGGAGGCTTAAGCAATTTGTGCCTTTTATAAGGCAGTCTTATCTTCTTAATCTTTTTGATAATCTCCACAGCCATATTAATTGCATTTACGCCTCTGTCCGGGTAGGCGCCGTGTGCCTGCTTTCCAAAAATCCCCAATTTAATATGCAATAACCCTTTCTGGGTAATAATTACATCAAATTCATTTGCATCCAATATCAAAGCATAATCAGGCCTCAAAATCTTTCGTTCAAGTAAAGGTATTAGGCCCTGGTAACTACCTGCTTCTTCGTCAGCGGTAGCTGAAAAAACTAGGTCAAAATTTAATTTTATACCCTCTTCTTTTAAGCTTCTTAAAACTTCCAATCCTACTGCTAAATTACACTTACAATCTGTGGCTCCACGACCATAAATCCTATTTTTATAAATCTTTCCGCCTAGCGGCGGGAAATCCCAATTCCTACCTATAGGAACAGTATCTAGGTGCGGAGTAACCAACAGAGAGATCTTGCTGGATTTTCCTTTTAAAACCGTAACGACATTGAATCTATTCTTGCCAAACTTGATTAATCTAGTATGCAGCCCGCTCTTAGAAAGCAATGACTTAACAAAAAAGGCTATTCTCTTTTCGTTTCCAGGAGGATTCTGTGAGTCAATCCTGATTAGATCCTGTGTTAGCTTTATTAGTCTTTTATCACTATGCATTTTTAAAAAGCGTGGTTAATACCTACCCACAGGCGAGAATTTTTATCTTCACCGTTAAGCGGCCTAGCGAAATCTATTCGTAAAGCAACCTGCTCTATAGGCACCAAAACATTAAAGTAAAATCGTAGACCAAATCCGACATCTTTTTTAAAACTCTCGTCATTGAAGTTATTATACCAGGCCTTGCCGATATCAAAAAAAGTTACGCCTTGTATTCTATTTAAGTTAAGCACGTTCCCAAACATAGGCCAGTTGATATTCTCAATCAAAGGAAATCTGTATTCGAAGCTCCCCAACAAAATAGAACTTCCCTTTATATCTTTATATTTGTAACCTCTTAGTTCCTTGTCTGAACCTAAATAAAACAGATATTTGTCCTTAGGGTAACCGCCACCACCTTTAAGCCTCAAAGCTATCTTATGATTAGAAAAAACCTGTAAGTATTTATCGAATTCTAAGCTAGTCCTTACAAAATGTTTCCTACCGTCCAAAAAGTGACCGGCGAATTCCTGATTTAAATTAATACGGTGTCCAATCTTAGGATCCGGTAAGGGCCCAGCATCAGAAAGGTAAAAATCCCAGCCTACAATCGATTCTTTAGTTTGTCTGTAACGTAAGTTTCTGATATCCTCTTTCGAACTAAAGAATCCAGTCTCTGCGAATTTTCGGTTATGAACCAAATACAGGCTTAAGTAATTTTTGGTTGCGAACATGCTCTGGTCGGCGGATAAAAGATCTTTTCTTAAATAAAGCCTGTAGGACTTAAGGTCATCATTTTCCTCTCCCCAAGAATCCCTGTTGGTGAATTCAAAACCTAATGTTAGCAGCCTGGAGAAGAGATGGTAGCGTTGAAACCCCACTACTGAATTCATATTTTCCGTATTACTGTCATAGTATGAGCCGGCGTAAACTTTATAATCCCCTGGTTTCTGGAAACTTGATTTTAAGCCAATCCCGTAATCAGAAAAATCTGGCCCGGTAATCCAGCTATATGCATCCTCTTTTAAGAATACCGAAATTTCATATACCCCAAAATACAAAGGCACTAATCTAAAATCTATTTTTCTGGGGAATCTATTGTTTACTTTATCCATATCTAAAATCTTGCCCTTAAAATCGATATAGGCAGATTTCAATCTTTTCCCTTGAGGCAAATCTATTATGCTCTGCGCAGCCTTACCATCCCAGTACTCTATGCTCTCCTCTCCATCGCTAAACCGTAGCTTTATCTCTACGGGCATAGATATACCACCGTTCTTTTGAACAACTAATTTATCCTGACTAATCCTTTTAATGTTATAGTCGCAGAAATCTGACGCATACAACCACTGCCTAAAGAACCAATTCAAATCCTGTCCTGTAGTTTCATTGCAAGTCTCTATAAAATCACTGATCTTGGCATTTTTAAAATAAAACTGATTAAAGTAACTGCGCATAATCTCAGTCAATTTTTCCTTACCCACAAGGAATTCAAGCATGTGCATAATCCCAGAACCTTTCCCATAGGCAATGGAAAAGATATCTCCGGGAGCATAAAAATCAGGCAGCTCCTGTACCACAGCAGAGTCTAGGCTGCGTTTGGCGATTGAATAATAACTGGAAAATCTAATCCTTTCAAAATACAGATTAGGAATAATAAACTCCACCCAATCAGGCATTTCCAATAATTTAGCATCCGGCCCATACTTATCCTCAATATATTGGGACAACCAGTAGACATTTATCCCTTCATCCAACCAGATCTCTTTAAACTTATTATTACCTACTACGTTATACCACCACTGGTGTCCTGTCTCGTGCGAAATAATATAGTCTAGATAACGGTTCAAGAATTCAGGTAATCTATAAAGTCTCGTATCGATAAGAATCATGCCGGAACACTGGTTACCGCCATAACCTAAATACACAGGAGCTATAGAGAATTGGTTGTAGGGATAAGGGCCAAATTTATCAGAGTAATATTTGATTAGGGAACTGGCGAATTCGGCGGCCTTCCTGGCACTTAACTCATCTCCTTTTAAGTAAAAGGAATTTATCTTTATATCTCCTACTGTAAGTTCAAATTTTTTGTAATCTTTACTAATTGCTAGAGAAAATTCCCGCAAAGGCACCTTACTCTCTATATTTAGTGTCTTTGTCTTATCCGAGTTAAGCTGATTTGATAAAATATCTCCGCCGAAAATAGCCGTATAATCATCAGGCAGGGTTAACTCTACATTATAGGTAGCGGCCTGGCTAAAGTACGGTAGTTGAAACACATAGTCCGGTTCGTTATGCCAGCCTTCATCATCTAATACGCTAAGCATAGGATACCAGCGATGTAAGGCAAATACGCTGTTATGCCAACCGTATCTACCATAGCGGTGCGGAATCTTCAAATCAAAATCAATTTTTATATCTGCTTCTTCTCCTTTTTTCAAAAGCCTATTGAGTTTTACCTTGAGAACGGTCTGATCTCTACCTTCTATGGCATAGTTAAGGTCTCTAGCGTCTTGACTTATGGACTTAATATCAAAACGCCCAGGGTCATAACCTTCCGGGAATATATCAATCTTTAAAGAACTGGTGAATTTATAGATACCATCTATTTCTTTTTTCGAAAAGTCGTGGTTGGGATATATCCTAAAATATATTTCTTCCAGCTCTAAATCCATATTATTTCTAAACGATACAGTCTGGCTGGCTGAAATAGATTTAGCATCTGGATCAAAATCGCCAGAGATTCGATACTCTATATCGTCAAAGGCAAAAATGCTGCCCGTAAATATAAAAGCTAATAAAAAGAGAGTGCAAAATATTACTTTAGTGTTCATCGCGGATAGGACACTCGCTGCATTTTGGTTTACTCTTTTTGCAATAATCTTTACCCAGTTGCACAATCAAGGCATGGTACTCATTAAATAAATCTACATTTACATTCAAATTATTCATAAACCTTGACTGCAACTCATCATACCCATAGCTATCCGGAACGATGTTTAACCTGGAGAATATTCTCTTGGTGTAGGCATCTATGACAAATATAGGCTTATCAAAGGCATACAACAAAATCGAATCTGCAGTCTCAGGGCCTACTCCATTTATTCCTAAGAGCTGCTTTCTTAGTTCTGGAGTATTTATCTTCTGCATATTTCTTAAATTGCCTTTATAGCGCTGCTGAATAAAATCTATGACGTTTTTCAGGCGCTTTGCTTTTATGTTAAAGTATCCGGCCGGCCTGATTAAGCCAGCAAGCGTACTTATCTTTATCTTAGATAATCTTCCTAAAGACAGAAACCGATTATTCTTTAAATTACGGACGGCTTTTTCGACATTGGCCCAGGCGGTGTTCTGAGTCAAAACTGCACCGATAATCACTTCCAGCCTCGTCTTAGCGGGCCACCAATTCTGTCTTCCAAACCGACTATATAATTTTCTGTAAATTCTAAGAAGCTTTTTACTCTTCATTTAATCGGAAAGTTCAAAAGGATTAAATCTGGAAATAGCAAAAATGGTATAAGTCGTGGCCGCCACAGAGCCAGTACGAGATCCTTTGGGTGTACGCCAACCATGACCTGTATCGACATTTTCCTGCGAAGCATAAGGCAGGCACCAGGCCCCTTGACCAAAAGCCGACGGACTGGTAATGGCCATCCTACTTAATTCCTTTATATACTTTGTGGCCTCGTTTTGATAATAATTAGATTTCTTTAGCTGATTTTTCTTAAGATAATAATCTGACATTACATTAAATGACAGGATCATTTGCGCTGTCCACTCACAAGAGACAACCCCGCCTCTAGGCATATGCTGATGCTTTGCAAAATCAAAACCGCTGATAATTATATTCTTACTGAAACGGTCGGTAAATTCAGTCTTCACCAGGCAATTTTCTATGGCAAACTCTAATATTGCATCCGGATCCATATTAAGTTTTTTAAGACGCTCTGGACCTAGCGCAGATATAGACCAAGCGTAGGTATCTGTAGCTATGGTCGAATCACCTTTGCCTCGGTTTACCGGCACAGACTCATTGTTATAGGAATATTTTTCTAGCCAATCCAATATCTTATCCGCGATTTCCTTATACTGTTTATCCTTAGTTAATTCATAAAACATATTGAAGAACGCAAATCCATCAAGATTATGTTCTGTGCTATACCAACTAATCCCTCTCCCTGCCACGATGCCGCCTTCTTGGTCTTGTAAAGACTGTGCCCACTGGGAGATTTGTTCTGCAATTTTTAAATATGAATAATCCTTGCTTCTTTGCGAATATTGCAGTATGGCGATACCCAACCAAAAATTTGGTCCTGTATGCGCAACAAACTCTGAGACCTCGCCCGTATTGGAATAATAGGCATTATAAAAACCTCCTTCGGGCGACTTCTTAGCCTTATATAAAAAGAAACTTAGTCCCTTTTTTGCCTTTGTGTAATCACCGAATAAAGTATAAGCGATTGTGGCTAAAGCCTGATCATACACATAAGAAACATTTTTTAAGCTATGATCTCCCTCAAAGCTCACAATCAAACCATTTCTTTGATTTTGATGCAACTGGATCCATTTATAGAGTTGGTCTTTAAATTGACCCGCTAAAATCTCTTTTTCTTGTTCAACTGAAGAGAATTTATCTTTCAATTCTGACTCCCGGGCTATAACTTCTGCAAGCTTGTTTTTTAAATATGCTTCCTGTTCTTGCAAATTCGTTACTTTTTCCTGTAATCCCTTAATCTCTTCATCTTTTACAGCTTTTAAATCCTCCGAGATTTTTTGCAATTCTTTTATATAGCTTAAATCTTCTTCCGACTCGATAACGCTCTCTTGGACTTTTGATAATTCTTCTTCTGACAGGGAAATCTCTTTATCCTTGGCGCTCTCTATCTTTATAATAGATTCTTCTAAAATCTTCTTCTCAATATTTCTGCTGCTTAATTCTTTATTAAGACTCTCTCTTTCATCGACTAAATCTTTATAGCCTTGTTTCAACCCTAAATCTTCATTTAATAATTGCGAATACTGACTTATCAGGACGAGATTCTTGCTATTTAATCTTAAATTATTGGTGACAACCACTGCTAGGGCCAACAATATACCGAGAACTAGAAACTGCAGTGTACGCCAGAGTATCTTTTTAAAACGGATATAATTAATAAATCTATCCATCTCTTTGGTGTCGAATCTAGTGAAGCTTAAACCCATCGCAAACTGGGTAAACGGCAGCTCTTGGATTTTTTTTATCCAGGCTAGCTTCGCGTATGCTAAGAAACACCTGTCGGAAATTGGGGAGTGAATTTGTAACAGAAAATTTGCCTGTTCGGCAGATAATTTCGAAGATTCTTCTCTGGCCAGATTGTTTACCGTAAGACACAGACCGCCTTTGGACACATCCTGGCTAAACCCTTGAAGCCAATTAGATACAGGCTGGAATTTAGCTTCTAAGATCTGGAACTCCACAGGAAATATCGTATCTAAGCGCTTATACTTCCTGCGTTCTTGTTTAGGGATAATTTTTCTTAGCAAAGCTAGTCCTTAAGAAAACGTTTGGCTAAATCAATTCTTTTAGAAATTGGAGGGTGGTCATAAATAAACAGCTCAGTTATTCTGCTGGGAGAAAAATCAGCTAAATTCTTACGACCGAGCCTAGAGATCATTGTTATAAAGTCTTTAGGGTTATTCGTTGCTCTGATAGAGCCCAGATCAGCTCCTCTCTCCAGGTATCTAGAAAAACTGTTTTGAAAAGGAAGCACGATAAAACTGAATATTGATATTAACAGCGCCAGCAAAGGCAGATTCGCGATGTCGTTCTTGGCTATATATCCAAAATAAACTATGGAGCCACTTAAAACTAAATCGCATAAATAGAAGGCAACGATACTTAATCCGAACGAAACTAGGATGTGTTTAAGGATGTCTTTATTCTTGTTATGTGATAGCTCATGCGCCACCACTATCTCGATCTCCTCAAAAGAAAAATCAGACAGCAGCGTATCAGACAGATAGATGCGTTTACTCTTGCCTAATCCGGTAACCATAGCGTTGGCCTTAACGGTTTTCCGGGATAACTCCAAAACAAAAATATCTGATAGATTAAAACTAAATTTCTTGGCCAGAACATCGATCCTCTGCCTAAGCGCATCGTCAGCTAAAGGATGGGATTTAAAAAATAAAGGAAGGATTATTATTGGAAATACCTTAGTAAATATTACCGTAACAAGCAACCAGAAGAAGGCCGCAAATATCCACCAACTTTTATAGAAAGCTCCTAAAAATAAATACACGCACTCAACGACTATGCCGGCTATCACCAGAGAGATTAATGTTTTTTTAAGATAGTCCTTAAACCAGCTGGCCAAATTTTGTCTGGATAGCTTATATTTATGCTCCAGGATAAACCCTTCGAATAAATCCAGAGGGAATACGAAAATTGTAACTATAAAATAGAAGGTAATAAAGAACGCCCCGTTAAGCAAGAGGTTATTTTCAATATACATCCTCAGATAGGCCCTCAAAAATACAGACAGGCCCAATACCACCATAAT
>CAZFPS010000085.1:0-7595 GCA_964520705.1 uncultured Planctomycetia bacterium
TTATAAACATAAAAACAACAAATTTAGTGGCTAAAATGACACTATACCCTTATATGGGAGATATCTATTTAATAAAAGATTTGGCGAGACTGAGCGGATTTTCTATATATACCATCAAATACTATTTAAAGTTGGGCTTAGTTAAAGAAACAGGTAGGTTCCCTGAAACTAATTTCAGGTATTTTGATAATACGACTTTGGGGCAATTGAGAAGAATTCATAAATTAAGAAAAGAAAAGAATTCCTTGAAACGTATAGGTAATATTTTATTTAGGAGTAATTAGAAGCCATGAGTTATTATTCTGTTATCGGTCTTGAAAAAGAACCTTTTTCTACTAGCCCTGATCCAGAGTTTTTTTATCGTTCGGCTGCCCATCAGACCGCTTTAAATCGATTAGAAATTGCTATTAGGCTAAGAAGAGGTCTTAGTTGCATTTTGGGCGATGTGGGCACAGGCAAGACTACGCTATCTAGAATGCTTACGCAGATGCTCAGCAACGAAGACGATTTTGACTTTCATTTAATTTTAGACCCAAATTATAAATCTGAATTTCAGTTTTTGTCTAGCCTGGTAAAGATGTTCGGCATAAATCCAGAACTTAAGTCTACTCTCGATTATAGAGAAGCGATAGAGAGGTATCTTTTTCAAAAAGGAGTTGAAGAAAATAAGACTGTGGTTCTTCTTATTGATGAAGGACAGAAGCTTAATTCAAATCAATTGGAGATACTGCGCACCTTACTCAACTATGAGACTAATGAATATAAATTACTTCAACTTGTTATTATGTCTCAGATGGAACTACTGCCTCGCATAAGAAAGGTAAAAAACTTTTTTGATAGAATTAGCCTAAAGTATATTATCAACCCCCTTGATGAATCTGAAACAAAAGAGATGATTACTTTTAGATTAAGACAGGCAGGATATAATAATCAAGACCACGAACTTTTTTCAGATGAAGCCATAGGTTTAATTCATACACATACTCAAGGCTATCCGCGCAGGATATCTATGTTATGTCATGATGCGCTGGAGTACATTGTTATGAAAGAGAAAGACTTTGTAGATGAATCCGTTGTAGGAGAATTGATTTCTAGCGAGGTAAGATGAATAATAGAAAAGAAATCACCCCTGAAGAAAAACTGCTTAATCTAATTCGGCGTTCAAATAAGAAGCCTTCTAAAGAAAAAAGTTCAGCTCAGGAGTATATTCCTGCGGGACATAAATTATCTAAATCCGTTTCCGCGTCAATAAGCCGTAAGGCCTCTATTTTAAAAGAAAGAAATTTTGTTTTCGCGGGAATTAAATCATTAAATTTTGTATTAATAAATAGATTAGTGCTTTTAGCAGTTTTTGCTTCTTTATTAGTGTTGACATTCGATTTATTTTTTCATTCACCAGACATTACTAAAATGAAGTCTTCTTCCAAAGTAAGGCTAAAGATAGCCTCACTAAAAGATAAAGAGATCAAACCGTATGCCTACTATGAGCAAGAGATTGCTAAGCGAAATCTTTTCAGCTCAGCACCATTTGATTCACAGGTCAAAAGAGTTATCCCGGCAGGGCCGACCTTTAAAGAGCTAATTAAGAGTCTCGAACTATTAGGAATTGTCTCTGGCGATGAACCACAGGTAATCATCGAAGATAAAAAACTACGCAAAACATATTTTCTTTTTACGGGAGATTACTTGGGTGAGATAAAAGTAGAAGAAGTATATTCGGATAGAGTTTTATTGGAGTTTAAGGGCGAAAAAATAAGTTTGTTTTTGTAAATAAAGGGGGAAGATATGCCAAAAATAGCCAAAAATTTATTTTTAATATTTTTGTTTATTGTATTGATGTCTATAAATAAGAGTTATGGATTAAATGAGGATGAAGCAATTAGTTCAGATAGCGAAATAGATTATCTAGATACGTTTGATCTGGGGCAACTGCAGGTTAATGAAGATTTGCAGGAATACGATGAGACTGTAAAAGAAGTTCAATTCTCAAGCAACTCTATCCCATCGAAAAAGATATCTCTAGATATCAAGGGGATGGACATAGTGGATGTACTGAAGCTCTTAGCTAATCAAGGGAACTTAAATATTGTTACAGGCAAGAATGTCAGTGGAAGAGTATCTATGTTTCTAAAAGATGTGGATATTTGGGACGCATTTGAGATTATCGTGGCAGCCAATGATCTGGCCTATGAGAAGAAGAATAACATAATTAATGTTATCAGCGCTCGAGATTATGAATTAACTCATGGGGAAAAATACGGAGACAGAAGAATTCTCAGCACTAAACAGCTGAAATATGCAAATGCTAAAGATATGAGTGCGGCCCTTAATCAAATCAAAAGCGCATTAGGTAAAGTAGTCATAGATGCCAGTTCTAATACTCTTATTTTGTTAGACGTGCCTGAACGCATACTGGCCATGGAGAGAATTATCGATGAAACAGATATCTCTTATGATTTAACGACTAAAGTATTTGAGTTAAACTATGCAGATACAGAAAAGCTAAAAGAACAGTTACAGGAAGTTTTGACGGATAATGTGGGGATTCTCACGACCGATGAACGCACGAACAAGATTATCGTTGTAGATTATCCTGCTAAGATTGCTCAAATAGAAAATATGATTGAGGCCTTTGATGAAAAGACGCTGCAGGTGCTTATAGAGGCAAAAATTATTCAAGTCACGCTGTCTGATACATATAAGATGGGTATTGACTGGAAATTTATCGCCAGTAAACAGCTTAATTTAACAGCATTTAATATCAATCGCGTCTTTAATACAACTGGGGCTCAAGTAGTAGGTGGAGCAGAAGCGCCTACATCAACAGAGGACTTTAGGATTATAATGGATATGCTCAAGACATTTGGGGACGCCAAGACGCTTTCCACTCCACGAATTACAGCCACGAATGGACAGGAAGCTAGGATTCTAGTAGGTTCGAAGAGGGTATTTGTTTCAAATACCGTCGTACAAGGAGAGTCAACTACGACTACGGCTGAGCAGGTGCAGTTCGTTGATGTAGGAGTGAAGCTTTATGTGACACCGATCATAAATAAAGATGGTTTTATCACAATGAAGATAAGGCCTGAAGTCAGTTCTGCTACCACAAGCTATAGAACGGCCCAGGGCAACGAGATACCCATTGTGGAAACTTCAGAGGCGGAGACTTCTGTTATTGTCAAGGATGGGGTTACTGTTGTTATGGGCGGGTTGATGAAAAACGAGAATAACAAAACTGTGTATAAAATTCCTTTGCTGGGAGAAATACCATTTTTAGGGTCTTTTTTCAGAAGAACAGAGGAAGAAGTTACTAAAACAGAGCTGGTTATATTCCTTACGCCACATATCGTGTCTGGCTCAGAAAATGTTTTTGATTCGCAAACTTAATTTATTGTTGAAAGATAGCTTTTAAAGTAACGAAAAGATACTTTGTGCGGCACGTCTAGAGGCACCTGAAGAGCCCAGGTGTGTTTTTATTTGGGATAGTTCCTTCTGCATAGAGTTATATTTTTCTTTGTTTTTCAATAGCTCGACGGATTCTTTTGAAATTAGTCTAGGCTTAGCCCTAAATTGTATGAATTCTGGGACTATTTGTTTTCCAGCCACTACATTTACTAGCCCAATATAAGGTATTTTAACCAGGGTCTTTGCGTAAGCCCAAGTCAAAAAAGTTACTTTATAAACAATGACCATGGGCGTATTTAGGATCGCAGCCTCTAATGTGGCTGTGCCGGAAGCGATCAAGGCTAAATCGGAATTCGCTATAGCATCATAGTGGCAGTTATCCAATATCTTAATAGGCAAGTTGTATTTTTTCATAAGGTTATTGTAAATATCAATATTTACGCTGGATGAACTCAAGACCAGGAATTGGGCCTGAGGAAATTCTCTGAATATTAATTTGGCCGATTTCAACATAATGGGCAGAATCTTTCTCACTTCGTTATTGCGAGAACCTGGCAGTAGACTTATGATGGGTTTTTTGTTGTCCAGGAGTATACTTTCAGTGAATTCTTGTTTAGATAAAGTTTGGTTTGCGCGATCTAATAAAGGGTGTCCAACGAAATCTACGCTGATGCCTTTATTCTGATAGAGGGTTTTCTCAAAATCAAATAGTACAATCATCTTATCGACATTTTCCTTTATTGATTCTATGCGTTTTTCTCCCCAGGCCCAAACTTGAGGAGAAATATAATATACTATTTTGAAACCTCTTTTTTTAAGCTCTTTGGCTAATCTTAGATTGAATCCTGGATAATCCACTAATATTATGGCGTCCGGTTTTTCTCTTTCAGCCCTTTTTATAAAATCAAAAAATATTTTTCTAAACAAAAGCAGATTCCTAAGAACTTCAGTAAAACCTACGACCGCAATCTTGGTAAGGTCAAAGAATAACTTAACACCTTCTTCTTGCATATGCTGCCCGCCCAGCCCCATAAATGTCATAGAAGGATTCATTATTTTTAGTTGTTTTATTAGGCTGGCTGCGTGGATATCTCCGGAGACTTCTCCGGCTACCACGAGTATCTTCTTCTTCTTATCCCATATCTTATCAATGATTCTATCTGCCAGATGCAGCGCCTGATAGGCTTCTTCTCCTGAGACCAGGGGGCGCTTCTTGTTTCTTACGCAATCTATAAAAGATTCGATTTCCCTCTTGAGGGGTTCATCTTTTTCTATAGGTAACACTTCTTTGATAATCTGTTTGTTTTCTTTCTTATAGAGAAAGGCCTCTTGGCTGCCGTAATCTAAAGATATATAGGTATCCGAAAGAAAAATTCTTATTTTTCTCATTGACTCTTCAGAGACACGGCTAGCTGTGAGGTTGCAGACACATCCGTTTTCAAAAGTAAGACGAACGTTTGCAATATCCTCAAACTGAGTAAGAACCGGTACGCCTACGGCTTCTACGGATTTGATGTTTGAATTCACTAGGCCCAGTATTATATCTATATCATGGATCATTACGTCTAATACGACCCCGATATCAAGAGAGCGGTGCGGAAACGGGCTTAAGCGGTGACATTCGATAAAACGGGGATTTTTTACTATTTTTTGGACAGCGGAGAAAGCGCTGTTGAATCTTTCTACATGACCAACCTGCATAATGACGTTATGTTTTTTGGCCAGCGTGATTAATTCTTCAGCTTGGGCGAGTTTATTTGTGATAGGTTTTTCTATGAGTAAGGGTATGTTATTTTCGATAAAATCTTTAGCTATCTGGAAGTGTTTTTTTGTAGGTACGGCAATACTTATGGCGTCGACTTTATTGATTAATTCCTTGTAGTCGAGGTAAGTGGGGACTTTGAATTGTTTTATGGCCTTTTCTAATTTCTGGGGATCTATATCACAGATGCCGACTAGGTCAACTTCTTGTAGCTCATCGTAGACTCTGGTGTGTATGGAACCTAATCTGCCTATACCGATAACCCCTACTTTAAGTTTCTTCATGGTGAAGAGTATGATAACAAAGCGCTCGACAAAAGTCAACTCGTATGTTAATATACCTTACTCTAGGCCCGTATTAACAAATATAGCGAAAAAACAGATTTTTTATAACCGTTAGTTAAATAGGAGGTTTTGTTTCTAGTTATGTTATTTTCTGATTATTTCTCTATGCTTAGATTTATCAAGCCGCATCGCAAGGTATTCGCATTAGCTATATTTCTTATGCTGTTTACAGCTCTCTTTGATTGCGTATCCATAGGAATGATCCTGCCTATGACAGATAGGATCATGATTGGGAAAGAGATGATTTTTCCTTACGAGCTGCCCGGGTTTGCTCGGCAGATTGTCGCTTATATAAATAAAGTCCCTAGATTGCGCCTTCTTTACTTAATGGGTTATGGTGTGGCTATTTTGTTCTTATTAAAGGGTTTATTTACATTCCTTCACACATACTTTATGTCTAAGGTAGGACTGCTGGTTGTCAGGGATATACGTAATCAGGTATATGGTAAGTTGCAGGGTCTATCATTAGAGTTTTTTGTAAAAAAAAGGAGCGGAGAGTTAATCTCTCGCATAACCAATGATGTAATGCATGTGGAGAATGCTGTCTCTTACGGTGTAAAGGATTTGTTTTATGAGTCATTTCAGGTTATGTTTTTTGCCATAGTGATCTTTGCTATCCATTGGCAACTGGCTTTATTGGCTTTTCTATTAGTGCCTATTATAAGTATCCCTATAGCTCAAATTGGCAGGAAGATTAGAAAATTGAGCAAGCAGTCGCAGGAGAGGATGGCTGATATCAATTCTTTATTGGTTGAGACTATAAGCGGGGTGCGTATTGTAAGGGCATTCTCTATGGAAGAGTATGAATTGGATAAGTTTAAGGCGCAGAACCATGGATTTTTTAAGGTTATGATGAAGTCTATAAAGCGCATAGCCCTACTGGCACCCATTACTGAATTCTTTGGTGCGACTTTTGGCGCTTTTATACTTGTCTGGGTCGGAGGCAGGGTTATTTCTGGAGAATTTTCTTTTGGAGTATTTGCGTTGTTTTTGGGCGCGTTGTTTTCTATGATTAGGCCTTTTAAGAAATTGAGCCAGATAAATTCAATTAATCAACGGGCCTTAGCGGCAAATCAGCGAATTTATGAAGTCTTAGATTCCCAGCCTTCTGTTGCAGAAAAGAAAGACGCTATTAATCTGCAGCGCATAAATGAAAGCATTGTTTTTGATAATGTCTCATTTAGCTATGTAGATGACATTGTTTTAAATGAAATTTCCTTGGAAGCAAAACAGGGAGAGATTATTGCTATTGTAGGCCCTAGTGGAGCGGGAAAATCAACACTGGTGGATTTGATACCGCGTTTTTACGATCCGCAAAAAGGAAGAGTCCTAATAGACGGGAACGACATTAGAAATTATAGCATTAAATCTTTAAGAGCTAATATCGGCATGGTCACGCAGGAGACAATTCTTTTTAATGATTCTGTTAAAGGAAATATTGCTTATGGCAGAAAGGATGCCAGTGATGAAAATATAATAAGAGCGGCCAAGGAAGCATTCGCCCATGATTTCATAATGAAGCTTCCGGACGGATACGATACTTTTATTGGGGATAGAGGAGCTAAGCTTTCGGGGGGAGAGAGGCAGAGAATTGCTATCGCCAGAGCTATGCTCAAGAATCCGTCAATTCTTCTATTGGATGAGGCTACCTCTCAATTAGATGCAGAATCTGAGCGCTTAGTGCAAGAAGCCTTAAATCGTATCGTAAAGGGTAGGACTGTATTTGTGATAGGACACAGGCTTTCATCTTTACGCAACGCCACCAAGATAATTGTCTTGGCAGGCGGTCGCATAGTAGAGCAAGGTAGTCATGACGACTTGATAAATAAGGAGTTAGGAGTATATAGAAGGCTCTATGAGACTCAAGTATTGAGTTTTAACTAATATTAAAAATTTGTTGCAAAGGCAACTATTTATGATATACTTAGAATTCAATTTTAGGTTTCAAACCACAAAAGAGTCTAATTAGGAAAGTTAGAGAAATTATCGCCTAGCCCCCGTTTTATTGAGATTGGGGCTTAAAGTGTAATTTGGTTCAATCGCAAAATGAATGGCAGGTTATAGAGAGCCCAATCGGTAAGGTG
>CAZFPS010000086.1:0-7326 GCA_964520705.1 uncultured Planctomycetia bacterium
TTAGTTGTGGTACTCTTCCTCCGAAGAAAGCCATTTATTTCGCCATTAGTCATCTCTAATCCTTTCCTTGACTATGTAAATAGTATATCACAAATGCTATAAATGTCAAGGCCTTTTTTATTTATTTTCCAATTTTATTTTTATGACAGGATAAGACTTGGAAAACTCTCTATGCTGTGATAATTGAAGCTACTAATTTATAACAATACCCATCCGTATAAGGTACTGCTAAACTAATACATAAATATATATCTTCTGAAGCTAATTTATAAAAACCTTCCCTTTTTTTAATATACTCTTCTAAGAAAACTGGGTCCGTAACTCCAAGATCATACTCTAATTCATTATATACAAATATAGCCCTTAGTTTCTTTTTGTTTTCATAATGTGTACGAGATAGCTTTATCGATTTAGGCTTTACTAACAATAAAGAAGATTCGAGTCTATTTTTTTCAAAGAATCCCACCTCTATCCTATCTCTTCTATCTTGATTAATGAAAATTTCTTTGGGCTTATCACATAGGCTATCAAGTTTATCCTCTGGCCATCTTTCAAGATATTCCCATCTTTCCTCACTTATAAGAATATTTTCTGGCTGATAAGTCGTGGGTTGTAACTTTTTATAGTGAATCCTCATTACATCCAACAAGTTAGGTAACTTCCCGTTACTATATTTAATCAATTCATTGGTTAACTTTCCTTCTTCGCTTACAGGTCTAATCCATTCTTTGGTATCAATGGTTTTTCCTGCAATACATTTGCCTTTTATTTTCTTAGAATTAGCTAGACATATAATTTCTTTATACGCCACGATGGAATTCCTTTTTCATAGATGGACTATTTTTATATCCTTGTTTAACTCTTTCAAATATTCGGCCAATAAACGTCGATGGCAATATTCCGGTTTCTCTTCACTACATAACAAACACGCATCATCCAATTTTCTGAAATCAATGTTTTTAGCAACGCCCCTTTGTTTAAGTAAAGCTATGTATTGATCTTTATATTCATCCCAATTTATCTTTTTTTTCTTAAAATTATTGAGTATCTCTTCCGTTGGCGCCCATTCTAAAATATGGGCATATTTAATATTTCCTATCTTTTCCAGGAAATATTTAAAATCATCTTGTTTAGTAAAGCCTGCTAATTGAGATTTATTATTTAATCTTGCGTCTATAACACATTTTATATTATTTTTTAACAAAAGTTCAAAGAATTCTTTAGCACTTTTTTTAGTGAAACCTACTGTATATAGATTCATGATTATTTCTTTTCTCTACTAGTTGAGAAAGCAATGTCTAGATTTCTTTTTCTAAGAGCTTCCTCGAGAGCTTGCTCTTTAGTTCTAGCCTGCACAAAAAGATAAAACTGCCCATACTCTTCTTTATATTTATGCAATAATTTTTTTTCTAGTTCGCTATTTAAAACTATATTCCCATTTTCTAAAATATGCTTTACAGTAACCCCTTTGTTCTCCAACTCACAAGCAACTAAAACAAACCTATGGCAATCAAAAGGATCTTTTTCAGAACACATCAAAGCTATTTTGCAACCCTTCTTTATTTCCTGAATAACCTTCTCTATAGCATCGATGAAGTTCTTGGTCTGCCTTACTTTTGCATAATCTACTTTTCCATCTTGGAATAATAAATCTGGGTTAGTATGCCTTCCTCCTAACTGATTTCCCATATAAATATATAAAATATTATTGGCTTTTAGATCCGCTGCGAGAAACTCTCTATTAAATTGCGATGAATATTGGCTATAAGGCGTGCTTCTTATATCTACTAAAGCATTTATATTGTGTTTCTTCAACAATTGAATAAAACAATTTATGCTATAATCAGAATGACCTATAGTAAAACAACTTAAAATTGGCTTCTTTTCTCTATGAATATTTGACATATTTAATTCAAATAACCTTATAGTCTATTACCAAATAAATCTCATAACGTATCGTTATTATTATACTACGGCTTTTCCTTAATTTAAAGCCATCTTTTTCTCCGTTATTAACTTAACGAATAGTTGTTTTTGTGTTTTTGGGAACGTCCTATTACCCTAATGTTCTCTGTTTACAATAGGTTAGATAAAACGTCTTCTATAGAACTCAAATAGGACGTCCATAGTCATCCCCAGTGTTATGAAATAGTTATTTACTATAATCACTCGGTCTTTTTAAATTGCCTCTAATTACAACAGTGCCTAGTATTAATGGGAATCCTCTATCAGTAATTCCTGGAACAGGTACTTCTAATAAACCAATATCATTTGCTATAGAAGCAGGGGCTTTTTCTTTCTTAGAACAATCTAATATGCACAAAATACCCAGCCTATTGTCACATCCGCTGGTATATTGAGAACTTTGTTGAGAAAAATCTAATGCGTTTTCTAAGGTAACCAATTTTGTCGGCTCAACTTTTAACTCAATACTTAATTTTCTAAATAATAAATCTAAAATACCCCTTGCAGCTTGCGGATGTATGATTAGCTCGCTTCCTATTTCGGGTATTTGCCTTAATCTTTTCTCAATTTCTTTTTGAAAATCATTTTCACTCCACACCCCAGGAAAAGAATTGGATGACAATGATTGGCCTGCTATATTAGCAAGACTTTTCAGTATCAACAAAAATTCACTTCGTTGATTTGACGTAATTCCTCTTTCCTGTACTATTTGAGACTTAATGCCTTGTAAGACTTTATCGGCTTCACTATAACCAGAAATTGTTAATCCCTGTTCTGAATCGCTTCTTATTCTTAATCGATTATTGCCGGTTACTGCGATATTCTTCTCTGCAGGCAATAAATACACTCCATATATAAATTCTAGTGGCTCAGACTCAAATGTTTGTTCAAATTTAATTAGCATCTTACCTTTAGCATTGTATATCTTTTTTCTATCATTTTTCTCAATTTTAAATTCAGGCATTTGGTAGTTTTCTTGATGTGTACTGGAAATTGGTCTAATAATTAACCCTTTAGAATCATCGGGCCACCTGTTAATACGCACTTCTAAGCTTAAATCGTATAACTTCTTTGGCTCGATAATGTGAGGAGTCGTAATATCACAACCATTTATTTTAAACTCTAAGAATACTACTGTTTCTGGCTCTTTTTTCTTAAAAAAATCTCCACGAGTTGGAATAGATGCTCTTCTTAGAGTTAAGTCTTCTTCCCAGTGGATAGGTAAGGGCAATGCTATCCTTTTTAAATTACTTAACGCAATATCAATATCATTGGTCGAACTTATATTAGACATTGAATTAGCTATATCAAGCATATTTTTAAGTTCTGAGGACGTCTTAATCTTTTTTAGTACTTCTCCAATATGAAAATTATATGCTTTATGAAAACGCTCACTGGTTGCTTCAGCATTCTTTATAGCCTCTTTCCATCTGAATAAATTCTGGGAAGCCACAAGTAAACTTTTAAATGTCTCATAAGGTTCTTTGGTTGGATTAACGCCTAATAATTCAATTATTTTATCAGTCTTCTCAAGCGCGTCTGATAAGATTTGCAAAGGATTTGGGCTCTTTTCAAAAGAAGATAAACCCTTAACAATACTAACGCGGCTATCGTATGCCTCTGAAAAAATTTCGTCTATCTGTGTTCTTCTCATCATCTTCTCTGATTTCTTTTAGATTCCGACTCCATAAATCACAATACTTATTAATATCATCCTTATTACCATTCAATATGGCCAATTCAAGATTCGCAGCAATAGAATAGCCTATTATTTGCAATCTCAGTGGTTTATTTTCAACAGTGTCCTCAATAGAATCAACCATAGCATTAACCAGACTGATTACTCGGTCCCAACAACCTACACGTGATAATAATTCAATGATTTCTAGAGAAGTGCCGTACCTTTTATATGCTATTAATTGCTTTACACCCTTTTCGAGAGTATTACTTATTTTGACCATATCTTTTATTTGTAATTCTTTGACAATTTCTATGACTTCATTTAGATTTAATGAATAGATATCACGTTCCATCAACAAAGAAGCTACCGCTTCTGGATAGCTATCTGCTTCCTTTAGTTGGTGTTTATGAAATTTAAATATATTGACCCTTTCGTAAGGATGAAGTAGTGGTAACACCGTTAGTATAAATTGAGATAATGGTTTATCTGCTAGAGAAAATCTGTCGTATAAATTCAATAGTTCATCAACGCATCTGGCTAGAAAATCAACGTCACTTTTCTCTTGTTGATAAGTCAAAATAAGTAACATCAATCTATTTCTTATTATAGGAATATCTTCTTCCCTCACTCGCCGGTGACCCCATAAAACTTGTACTGCCTGCTTATGCACAATAACATAAGGGTCACTTAATGAAGCGCAGAATAATTCATGTATCGGCGTTGGTAGATTTTCTCGATTACTTTCTATGAGCTCACCATATGCTTCGACTGCAGAAGCTCGCACTAACGAACTTTTATCAACAAATGCACCGGCAATAGTGGGAAGAATTAAGGAAAGCGCTTGAGGATTAGAGCCTGCATACCCTAGTGAAGCTATTAAGGTACTCTTTAAGATATCATTTGCATTGCTTAAATTCCCTATACATTCGATTACTTTTTGTCCAGCACAAGTAGGCTCTAATCTACTCAAATATCCTATATTTTGCTTAATAGTATTTAAAACTCCTCTAAGGTGGATATTTCTTGTTGAAGATTCTATTACTTTAATAGGATTTGGGTCAGTGTCAATAATTGGACTATATGGACTGTTTAATTCCTCTGATATTGCAGCTGCAGCTCCTATTAATAAATCTTCATAACCACTTAAGTGTTTTATATGTCCGTACTTAAAGCCTTTTAAAATACGCGCCGCCCTTTCTAGCCTTTCATCGTTAGGTTTAGCCAATAAGGTTTCCAAGATTCTTTTAGTAGCTATTTTTTTAACCTCATCTGAAACTTCTTTCTTATTATGACGCCTTCTATCATCAAATACTACTTCGTAAGATGAAAGTATTATGCCTTTTAGTTCAGCATCAGCATTAGTTATGGCCTCTTGTATAATTTTATCCATTTCACTTAGCTTATATATCATTGCGAATCCAAGAGTATAAGCACTCGCCGTTTGGGCAGAACCACCATCATATATATCATCAGGAAGATTTAAAGACTGTAATAATGTATTTGCGATTTTAATTCCAAAATCACTATCGTTTTCAATTATATACCTCGCAACTCCAGCTGCTGCGATTCTTGTCCATTTGTCATTATCCCTCAACATATTCTCTACAACTGTCAAAACCTGCCCTGGTATAATGGAATAGACTTTTAGCAATGGTCCTGGTCTGTATACTGTTGTATGAAAGGATATTGGAGGGCTCGCGGGGAAAGCCAAGTCTATCAATCTCTCGATAACTCTATCATCTATGGATTCTTTGTAATCCTCATTCAACCAAAATTCAACAACAGTAGCTGCATCGTTATGGCCTGCTCCATAACTAAGTGCTTTCAAAGATGATGTGACTAGTTTATCAATATCGATTGGTGCATCTTTCCTATCCTTCAACATAACAATTCTACCGTTGGTTTTCATTGATTGACCACGATTAGCAACTATTGTTAGTGCTTCAATAGCGCATTCGGTCTTGAGGAAATTGTTTGTTTCAACCAGCTCAAAAAGTGCTTCTTGTATATGTTTGTCGAACTTATCATATGCAATCTTTGCAGTTTCAACTAGTTTTTCATACGATTTTTCGGAGCCTAAATCAACTTCTTCAATTAAATCTAAAATTGCATTCCGCGGCCCATCTTTAGTCCTAAGCTTTAGCCTTCCTTCTTTTCTCTTTTTTAGCTGGTCTTCCTTCAAAGATTGTATTTCTTTTACTCTTTTTTTGTTTTCCTGTTGCCTTTTATTTTTTTCCTCTACTAAAATCGATAAATTAGGGAGAGTTACTGGCTCACGCTTATCGCAGTCAGAACAATTTCTTTCATAGAAATCTATTGCAACCGTTTTAAAATCCATACCGCTTAACCCACGTGCACGTGCATGCGCACATCTACAAGCTCTTGCACCAATAGGTAATCCCGTTAGTTGCTCTGGGATGCCAGTCCCGCTCCATCTAGGTTTCTCCACTTGTAAATTCTTACAAAAATTCTGAGCAAGACCTATGATTTCTTGATTTCTTTTGCCAATCTCAAGTGCTTCCTGTATACGCTTTTTTATCTGCCGCATAGGCAATATCTTTCCTCGGTAATTCCAGGGACACAACACTTAATTACTTTAAAATATAACCGTCCCTCTTTGCCCTTTATAGTTACCGCAAAACTCCGACAAACTCTGCTACTATATGAAAATCATCCCCGGAAACATTTTCCAAAATAATATCATCAAACTCTTTATTGTATGGCGAAAGAATGATTTTCTTGTGGTGCCATGTACCATCATCTAAATACTCTTTTTCGCTCCTATATCTTTTAATTGTGAATTTCTGATTTGTCTCAGGATCAGTTACCTGTCGCGATTCAACCAGAACAATTAACCCATTTCTCGAACCACCTTTTTCAAAACGAAAAACACACCAGCTTCCATCTGGAATTGTCGGCTCCATTGAACGGCCAACCACTTTGGCTATAAACATATGCTTATTAAGCTTCTTTGCATTATGAACCTTCATCCATCCTAATTGCTCAACATGTTCTTCTTTGCCAAATGAAGTGGCTACTGCCTCTAAAGAATATACCGGAAGAAGGTTGATAAACTTATCTGCTTCATCAATTTCATTATCTGAAAGTATATCACTTATATATAAATTAGTTTTTTCCTTTTCTACTCTGATATCTTTGCCATGAGACTCAACAATATCAGCCCAATCTTTACATATCAAAGTTGCCTGCTCCAAAACAGTCTCCGTTGCTTTCTTTTGCTTGTCTGGAGGATAGCCGTGTTTTCTCAAAATTCGCTTTACCATTACTTTAAGCTTTGCCTGCATACTTTCTTTTAAAGTCCAATCTATAGTCACATTATTGCGAACTGTTTGAACAAGTTCTCTTGCGATTTCTCTTAATATATCATCACCCAATACCTTAACCGCGCTGTCGTTTACCTCTAAAGCATCATAAAAAGCAAGCTCATCTTCGGATAGATTAAGATTCTCACCGCGCTTGTTAGCCTCTCGCATCTCCTTTGCCAGCCCAATCAATTCCTCAATAATCTGCGCTGCCTCGATTGCTTTATTTTGATATTTCTTGACGCTCTTTTCTAACATCTCTGCAAAAGAACGTCCCTGGACTAGATTCTTTTTAGATCGCACCTTGATTTCATCACTAAGAAGCTTTTTCAATAACTCTAAGGCGAGATTCTTATG
>CAZFPS010000087.1:0-7258 GCA_964520705.1 uncultured Planctomycetia bacterium
CAAAAAAAAGAGGCTATTCCTCAAGACCCAGCCTCTCTAATGTAGCTACCTATAATAAGTGATACTAAATCTTTCTATATTTTCTCATATATCTTCTTTGTCTTTCTCGATATTTTATAGGGTATTTTTCCCGATGTTTTCTACTGTGAAATTTTCGACTACACTGGATACTACAAAATGACTGTTTGTTAAGATTATATTTATTGGGTTCAAAAAATAAGTTACATTCTCGGCATTTCTTAATAGCTTGAGCATCCATCCATGCATGTACCAACACATCATAACAAAGAGCCAAATCATCATTAAGAATGTAAGGATAATCGTAAGGGATATACCTGACCGTACCGCGCTTTCTGTAAGGTTGAAGAAGTATGCGCCTAGATATACTTTGTCTTTTTGCGTTAATAAATTCCAATTCTTTGTCATTAGGTAATTCTCTTTTATCTAATAACTTCTCGAAATAATATCTAAATTCTTTCTGGGCTTGTTTAATTTCTTTCTTTGATGGTATTCTTGTTTTGGAGCCACCGCCTATTCTAAAATTAGAAAAGAATTGTCGAATTTCGCGATCTTCAGTCTCTAGATTATCTATATTTGTATTAACAAACCAAAGGGGATATTTTTGAATACGCCTGCGGCTTTGTTCATCAGCTTCTTCTATTTGTTCTATCCTATCTCTATTAGATATTCTGCGCATCGTTGCCTCCCACACAGCAACTCCCACATAAAAAAAGTAAAGGCCCGGGCTGTGTAGGAACAGCTTTTCGGGGCTAGCTTCCCTAGAGCCTTTTTTTCTTTAATAGTATCATTATATCATAATTTTTCAAGCTTTTATAGCTTCCTAAGGCTACCTGCCTGAGGTTACCAACTTTTAAGCTTGGCCCCGGCACCTATCTTATTTTTCAAATCCGATTGTTTCACCATGAGTTTGAGCAGCACGCTGGCCCAGTCTACTTCTTTCCACCCTGCTTTGATAATGCTTTGTGAATTTCTTCACAATCTTTCTCAAGGCCATTCACAAGTTTTTAATCTTTCTAAGGTTCGCCGGCAAAGATTTCTTTTAAGTATCTCTTACGCCGCAAGGCTTAACCCTCTGCCATGCTGGCCCAGCAATCCACGTTTTAAGCAGGTCGTTACGAACAACTCGACTACCAAAAGTCTCGGTTAGGCCAGGCCTTTTTTGTGTAGCGCAGAAATCAATTTGAAGTAGATCTCAAAATTATGGGGACCAAAATTATGGGAAAATTATGGGGGCGCAATACTTATTTAATAACTGGGTACCGTGTTCTTATCATTCTAAACTCTCAATTATAATTCGAGAGAAGATAATTACAGTAGCTACTGTGAAACCAACAGTAGCTAAACCAAAAATAAAAATTGGTAATCCTCCTATAAATCGAGCAAGAAAAAGTAAACATAGAGACCAGATAAAAAGCACACCAATTAGTATCAGAGAATTTCGTCCTTTCCTTTTAATATCTGTCAAACTTTTATTTAGTTGTTCTAATGGATTTAACTTGGCCTCAAGAACAGAGATTTCCTGCTCTACTTTTCTTACAATATCATCATTTTCGGGTAATTTTCTGTCTGCTTCAAGTTCTTCTTGTTTACGAATGATTAATTCTTTTAATTTAACACTTATTTCTTCTGGTAAATAAACAGTTATTTCTCGGTATTCATTGAGTTTGGAATCTGGGTATATTCCTGTTATACTTATATATATTTGTTTGGCTGCTTCTGTTAAGTGATTTTGCCTTTGGAGTAAGATTTGAATTCTAAAAATAATGAAAACGCCTACAACAGCAAATAAAGCTGCCATAGCTTGAACTAAGGTGCTAAATAACCAATACCCAAAATTTAATAAATCCATATACCCATCAACCAAACAACTATTATTTTTTTTTATTCATTAGGTGCCAAATAGGCAACCCATCTTAGGGGCATTAAAATTTTATCTTCTTCTTTCCAATCTCCATAAAGATGGGCTATTGTTCTTTCACCTGCTGATTTTTAAATTGCCCTGTCTCCCACATTCCAGCTTCCTCCAAAATTTCATCAACGGAAATACTTGGATAAAGAGGTTTCTCAGCTATACCACCGTGCACGGTATGGGCAAAGTGCCAAATCTCAAACTTCTCTTTATACATTATCCCAAAGCCTAACTTAGTTAATCTGTTTTTGAGTAGAATATCATAGTCATCGTAGTTAAACTTTATATCATATATACATAAAGTAATAGTTGTAGCAGAGACTATAAATAACAGCAGGGATACTATAATAACTCGTAAGATGGCTTTTGGTTTTATACTCATTTTTTACTTCTTCTCTTTAGGTAAAAAGTCGCGTTCAATATAAAAATCCCTAATCAAAGTAGTTATAAGAATATCATATCCATCTTTTTCTACACGTTTAGCGAAATACTCATTGACTCTTGATAGTGGCATATCACCCATATCGATGCTAACATTGTATTCTTTTTCTAATTCTTTGGTGTATGCCTCAAAAAAACAGAAACTATCAAATAGACCCGCATTATCTCCGCTTATCTTATATTCTCTTAGTCTGCTTATAAGAGGTTTCCATTCTTTGTAGGTTGTTTTACGTCCATTGAAATAATACTCAACATTTAATAAGTCTTCTATGAAAGCATTGGTATTGAAAGTATTTATTTCATCTTCTAACGAATCAGCATAATCATCTCTGCCGATATGTCTTAGGGCAGATACCTGTTTTAAGGCATTGGATTTATCTCCTTTATGTGCATAGGCAAGGCCTAAATAGTAATAGGTATCAAGCCATAGTTTGTTAAAGGCTACCGCCCTATCTTGCCCATCTTTGGTCTTTGGATTTTTTTCTATATCAGCCATAAGCCTTTTGTGTTCTTTACCTGACTCGGTAGGGTCAATATTGAGCAGTTTTAGGGCTTTCTCAAAGGATTCTATGGCTGTATCATAATCTTGCTGTTCAAGGGCACTATAACCCTTTTGGCAATAATCAGTAATCTCATCAGCGAAGGTTTGTCCTGCGCAAAATGTGACAGATATTAACAAAACTATTAAGGATATGAATTGCTTTTTCATTTATACTGTCCCTTCATTTTACTTGTTCGGAGGATTTTTCTGCTGACTCATTTTGAGAGTATGGTATATCTATCAAATCTAATAATTCTTCTGTCATCTTCTTAAGCCATTCTTCATGCTCCTTCTTTTCCTCGTTTGACATTACATACAAATCATCACCAAATTCTTTAATCTTAGAGTGAAATTCGGATATATCTTTTTTCAAATATTTCAGATGAATAATCATTTCAGGATTTTTTGCATATTTTATCCTTAACTTTAAATATTCTACATAGTATTCTCCCTCTCTATTGAACTTGGACATTCTACCATTAATATATTCCCTAACGGATGAATTTTCCGAATTTAACTTTAACCATTCGATTTCGTCAATCAAAAAGAGAGAATAATTTAGATATGCTCGGCTAATATCGTTTAAGAGATACAAATCAGCCCTCTCGTCTGTATATAAGGAAGGGCGAGGCACACTTACCACCTCTCTTTGATAATCTACCATTTTGTCATGAAAACTGATTAAATATTCCTTGAACATATCTGATTCAGTTTTGAAATCAGCTAATGCAATGTTGGATAAAAACAGAGTAGCAAACAATAAAAGCGAAATAACCCTTTTCATATTTTCTCATCCCCCTTGCTTCTTCTTTTGCAATTTTACCTTTTAATTCTATGCGCCCTCTTGAGATTCCTTTTTACTTGTTCTGCGTCATAAACCATTGTAGCTATATTTGGTTTTTCTCTAAAGCATTTAATAGTATTACAGGTTGATGGCTTATGGAGAGAATGAGTTTGCCCCCCAGAATAAGTAGTTTTGCCAGAGTAAGTTGCCGACCCACCCACAATAGTAACATTTCCACCCGTCGTTACTGGTGTAGTGTCGATAATACTTCCACGTGTCTCTGCTGTTACTGGGCTAGTATATGAACTTGTGCTTATCTCCGACTTTTCATCAATGATTATAAAATACCTGTAACCCTGCTCAAGTGTTAACTCTGCACATCTCAGCAAGGTAAAATCTTCTGCCCTACCTCTACCACAAAAAGCATTTCCACTAAACATTACTCTAAAAATATCATCTTGTAACTTCATATCACTGTAGCCACCACTAAAACCGTGTCTGGCATATCCTGTTGCACACCCTACTAACCCCAGGCATAACAATAATACTAAAACTGTTCTCATATTACTCCCATCTGTAAACCCTTTTAAATAAAAAAGGCAACTTTTGTAACTATAAGCAATAATTAGGTATTATCTTCTATTACTGACTTTATTGTTATTTCTTTAAACATATCGCTGGAGTCATCTTTCCAAACCCCTGTCCAATATAATTCAAACGTTTCAGATACATACTTAGCATTTTCTGAAACTACGGCTATCTTAAATCTATATTTTTTATTTGGAGAAAGATAGGTAGGATGATAACCACCTATGAAATATAAACAATCCAAATAAAATCTTTTTGTATGTTCTTCCGCCAGACCCTCAGATTCTTTTATGATATGCCCAATCAGACATAAGAATCTTATTGGAGAAGGGTTTATATGTGCATATGTTTCTTGTGATTTCTCTCCATCCCATTTCAGTTTGACCTGATGAAAATACTCATTTTTTTGCCATTTATTATCTTTGTATTCTTGTAAATCAGAAATAAATACTTCGCAGAACCTTGCTTGTGATTCACCTAAGTTGATAACCTCAACTTTAAAATAATATGCTTCTGTAGAAACCGTATATCTCTTAGAAAGCTCATTCCATTCTATATGATATGGGGTTTTTAAACAATGAGGTGCTTCGAGCCTAAAATCAATCTTTAAATCAGGAGAACGATACCAGCTCTTAAATTGCTCTTGAAACAATGCCACAGTCCCTAATAAGATAACTCCAATAAAACTTATTAACTCACTTTTGGTAAAAATTGCCGCAGGACAGTAAAAAATTATATTGCTAATAATAAGGAAAATTAATACCCCCATTAAAACAACTAATCTTTTTTTTGACATTACTCTTTCTGTCCTTTAAAATAAAAGATCAGACCCAACTTACGCCAAGATTGCCTTATATTATAAATATATTAAATCTCTCCTCATATACCACGCCCTTGTGGTTAGTGTAGATATTATAATGCATTGAGGTAATAAAAACAAGGTGGAAATAAATCACGAAGGACGGGATTTTGTGGCCCCCCTGTGAAGACCTGTCGAACGAAGGAGTTAGACTAAATGCAATTGTTTTTCACCCGGTTATTTATCGCTACCATATGTACATTCAAAGTTGACTCTTTCAGATTTTCACCGCTATATTCTAAGTTAGATCTAAAAAATTAATCTAAAAAAAGAAAGAAAAATCAATGAATAAAACTATGCGGGGCCCTCAGCCCGCACCCTCGTTCCACTCGTTCGCTACTCCTTGCGTGGCGTCGTTCGGTCGCTTCGCTCCCTCACTACTTCAATGCGAGGGCACACGCTTGCCCCTTACCCTGGCCCGCTCCAGTCGCTTCGCTCCTTCCGCTTCTCTCCCAACTCTTGGCCCGGCCTGCGCCGTTGTGCAATCTTGTGCATAGAAGCAAAGTCAACATTGTCGGCAGGCCCAACTCGGCCCCCAAGCCCCACCTGGCGTCAAGCTTCGATTAGAGAGAGTATCTTCACACATTGCCCCACAGCCGCCAGTCCTCGCCAGCTCGGACTGTCCTTGCGGAAGCGGCTGTTACTCTTCGCCTGACTTGTCTATCATTGTGCCTGCGAACGCTCATCATAAAAAGACCGCTCATCCATCACCTAAGCGCCTATAGTATATACTATATTCGCTTCCCTCATAAGAATAATAACGTACATTAGGGAACATATTCAGGCACCAGAAAATAAAGTCACAAAATCGTGACATTATTTTCTTTTATCACCCATAGACATCACTGCTGTGATGACTATGTCCGCCTGCCTGGCGGCAGTCGGTTCGTGCTTAATGCCTGAATACCCTTTTATCATTATTATTCTTATGAGGTCGGTGATTACTGAGCTTAGCTCCTTTACCATAACCATGTTATGGTAACTACAGCTTAATTATGGGGCGACTCATTCCGCGTGTTAGACAGGGAACCCCGCCCTATCTAACACGCTCGAAGAGCTGTAGACAGAGCTATCTTTTTACTCGGCCGCCTGCTTTGCAGTCGGAAGGAATAAATACTATTAGCGATAATCATTTGGATCAATGCAAGAATCGTAGGTCTTTCTATCTATCTTAATCCAGTCTGTCTTATCAATCCCTCTTTTATTGTCACAGGTAGGGCTTATAGGAAAAGCTGAGGCTATTTTAATCCAGCGGTTTTGTTCACTGGCAATTAATCTAATCTCTTCTGCCACTTCGCTTAAATCTTGATCCTGACTGATAATAAGGGCTACATCATAAGCTTTCGTATGAGCAAGCCGAATGACATCAAGCGCTATACGGACATCAGTGCCTTTCTCATGGCCCACAAGAGAAGTATGAATCTTACTGCAAGACGGGCATTTAAACGTCTGGTTATGGTATCTTAATGGCCGAGAAAAAATCTTAATCCCTAATCGGCCCATATAGCTTAATTTCTTGCTCCAAAAGCTATGCCAGGAACTATTATCCTGCAGGTCAGGCACGCCTGTGTAAAAATATATTTCGTTTAAATTCCATCTGCGACTTGAGCATATCCTTTGAGATAGCAATTTAACATCATAGTTAGGGTAATTATATCCAAAGGCTTCTTTTGCAGTGTAAAATAAGTTCTGGCCATCAATAAAAACAACCGTCCTTTTTTCTTTCGGCTCTACAGGCACCTTGTTCTCCTATAAAAAAATAACCCCGCCTGAGCCCTTGCGGGAAGTCAAACGGGGAGCAGATATTATTTTAACGTCTTTTATTCTATCTAAAATCTCGGCTATGTCAAGCTCTTTTTCTTCCATTATAAATTATACCCTATTTTTAGACCTATTTCAAGGCCTGCGTCATTTTCTTATAAGGAAGGATTTTTAGAAATGTGCCCAGTTTGTGCCCATCTCTTAACCAATTCCCTATAATTTCTTACAAACTCTTATAACTCAAATTTTCTCTAACTCTTTGGTAAGTAATGTAATTATAATAAATTTAATGAGTTACAAAAATCACTCAAAACGCATTACAAAACCATTGCTCTGCCATTGAGCTACGCCAGC
>CAZFPS010000088.1:0-7137 GCA_964520705.1 uncultured Planctomycetia bacterium
TCACGATTTAATTCTGTTTAACGTGATGCAACTTTTCGGAGGTAAATAATGTTTGACCCACTATTGTTTGCGCCTGTAGGTTCGATATTAGCCTTAGGTTTTGCTTTTTATCTAGCCATCTCAATCTTAAAAAGAGATGAAGGTACTGATAAGATGAAGGAAATAGCTGAGGCTGTACGTGTGGGTTCAATGGCCTATCTTAAAAGGCAATATTTAGTGGTAGGGGTATTTTTCGCCGTTGTCTTCATGGTACTCCTGTTGTTAGCTTTAAATAATTATCTGGTAATCTTTGTTCCTTTTGCTTTTTTGACCGGAGGATTCTTTTCTGGCCTTTCCGGATATATAGGTATGACTATAGCTACAAAGTCAAGTGCCAGAACCGCCCATGCTGCACGCACAAGCTTAAATAGCGGTTTGAGAGTGGCTTTTTCTTCGGGTGCGGTAATGGGGCTTACTGTTGTTGGTTTGGGGCTTTTGGATTTAAGTATCTGGTATTATTTTCTAGATTGGTATTATTCTTCTCGTCCCACGCCAATGAATTTGGATAAGATTGCTGCTATTACATCTACTATGCTTTGTTTTGGTATGGGCGCGAGTTTTCAGGCATTATTTGCCAGAGTGGGCGGAGGAATATTTACAAAGGCTGCTGATGTGGGTGCGGATTTAGTAGGTAAGATAGAGGCTGGTATTCCCGAAGATGATCCTAGAAACCCTGCGGTTATCGCTGACAATGTCGGTGATAACGTAGGGGATGTCGCTGGCATGGGAGCAGATCTTTATGAGTCGTATGTTGGCTCTATTGTTGCAACAGCTGCATTAGGGGTGGCTGCTGGTTTAGGCGTACGCGGTGTTACAGTCCCTATGGTTATGGCAGCCGTAGGTGTTGTTGCTTCGATTATTGGAACTTTCTTAGTGAGAAGCAAGGAAGATGCTTCGCAGGCTGTTTTATTGGCTGCGCTCAGAAAAGGAGTCTTCTCAAGTGCACTACTTATTGCTATTGCATCTTTCTTTTTAATTAAGAATATATTGGGCATAGAGCATATAGGTGTATATTGGTCTGTTTTATCTGGATTACTTGCAGGAATAATTTTAGGGCTGTCCACTGAATTTTATACGTCAAGCAGGTACAAGCCCATGAAAACTGTTGCTGAGTCGGCTTTGACAGGTCCGGCCACAGTTATAATCAGCGGAATTTCTATAGGCATGATGTCTACTGCTATCCCGGTCGTGGTTGTGGCTATTGCCATATTGGCAAGTTATTTTCTTTCCGGCGGCGCGACTAATTTTAATGCCGGTCTATACGGCGTAGGAATCTCTGCAGTGGGCATGCTTTCTACTCTAGGTATTACTTTGGCTACAGATGCATACGGTCCTGTAGCAGATAATGCCGGTGGCAATGCGGAGATGGCCGGTTTGGGACCAGAGATTAGAAGGCGCACAGATGCTTTGGATTCTTTAGGGAATACGACAGCAGCTACGGGAAAGGGATTTGCTATTGGTTCCGCTGCTTTAACAGCTTTAGCATTAATAGCTGCGTTCAAAGACGAAGTAACTATGTATGGTTATGTGCTTAATTTATCTTTGATGAATCCTAGAGTATTGGTTGGTTTACTTATCGGTGGGATGCTTCCTTTTCTATTCTGTTCAATGACAATGAGCGCTGTGGGTCGTGCAGCAGGAAAGATTGTTATAGAAGTCAGAAGGCAGTTTAGAGAAATCGTAGGTTTATTGGATGGCAAGGCAAAACCGGATTGTGCGCAATGCGTGACTATCGCAACAAAGGCCGCTCAAAAAGAAATGATTGCTCCATCGCTTCTGGCTGTGGCTGCTCCTATAGTAATAGGTATACTCATAGGTGTTGATGCAATTGTAGGGTTGCTTACCGGTGCTTTAGTGTGTGGTTTTGTATTAGCGATTATGATGGCAAATGCCGGAGGAGTTTGGGATAATGCCAAAAAGTATATCGAAGAGGGTCATTATGGCGGAAAGGGTTCCGTTGAACATAAGGCCTGCGTAGTAGGTGATACGGTGGGAGATCCTTTTAAAGACACGTCTGGACCGTCTATAAATATTTTGATTAAACTTATGTCTATGGTCTCTATCGTCTTTGCTTCGTTTATCATCAAGAATACGCTATTTAAATGAAACCATAACTTAGCGAACGAAAGTGAAGCTAAGTTATTTGGTTGAATTTACCCAGCACCTTTTACATATTCAAGACATTCAAGGATTATTTTTGAAAGTAGTGAATACAAAAAAGGTGCTGGGTTTTATTTTTCTAATTAGATTTTCTTTAGGAGTGACTTTGGCATGAAATGTTCTCTCTTTTGCCAAAGATACCAGAGGATAAATATGCCTGTAAGCATGGTGATGTTAAAGATTGAAAATAAGTTCATCGCCAGGGCAGGTAAGGGGTCAGTAGCAGTCGAAGATATACCTGTTGACTTTCCCGATATTTCTATCAGCGGAACAAATGCAGCTTTAGGAAATAGCATGGCTAACAGCGCCAAAGAGTTATTCCCAATAAAAAATAGATGATACAGGAATGATAAATACCAGATGGTAATTGTGGGCCTGGAAAAACCGAAGTATAGAAGTAAAGGGAATAGTACTAAAACGCTATTTACTAATATTGAGGGTAGATTTCCTAGTTCTACGCCGCAGTAGATAATCTTTGCGTAGGGGCTTAGGAATACAGCCGAAAAAGCAGAAGTTAATGCGATAAAGACATATACGTATTTTAATATAATAAGCCCTGCGGGCAATTCGCCTAAATCGATTGTTTTATTTGCATTTGCCATAACAAAATCTTAGCACTTTGGTATGAAAAAATCAACAAAAAAAGAGCTTTCCATAAAAATATTTAATTTAGGGGTTCATATGTTATAATACATTCTATGAAAAAAATATCCGATATTAAACAGATGTTGGCAAAGAAGTTTTCCCGCAGAGATCTTATAAAATTAAGTCTTGCAGGTTTTATCGCTTTAATTGCTAATAATTGGTTATCGCGTCTGGTTTTTTCTCAATCAGCTAAAGCGAATTTTAGCGGCAGGAATAAGAAAGGCGTAAAAGGCCTACATGATCTGGTAATGGTGAGAGGTGATAGCCCGGATGCAATAACGCGTAGGGCGATAAAATTATCCTTAAGCCATACGTAGATAAAACCCTATGTGTGGGCTGCGGCATATGTGAGAATAAATGTCTGACAATGCCTCAAAAAGCAATAAAAGTATATCCTAAAGTATGAAAGCCATATCATTAATTTCCGGAGGCCTAGACAGCGCCCTGGCCACAAAACTAATTCTAGACCAAGGCATAGATGTAGTGGCTTTGACCTGTGTTACACCTTTCGCTAAATGTAACCATAAAGGAGATTGTAATTGTACAATTAGAAAGCTGGTGGATAAATTAGGCATAGAGTTAAAGGTGGTTGATATATCAAAAGACTTCTTACCTATATTAAAGAACCCTTCGCATGGCTTTGGTAGCAATATGAATCCCTGTATAGATTGTAAGATATTAATACTCAAGAAAGCTAAAGAACTAATGCCGCAATTAGGAGCAAAGTTTCTTATCTCCGGAGAAGTGGTTGGGCAGAGGCCCATGTCCCAAAAGAGGCCTACTTTAAAAATGATCGAAAAGAAGGCAGATGTAAGTGGGATCTTAATCAGGCCTCTATCGGCAAAGGTGTTAGAGCCAACAGAGCCTGAAAAAAACAATTGGATAGATAGAGAGGAGCTTTTAGGCATTTCCGGTAGAAGCAGAAAAGATCAAATTGTCTTAGCTGATAAATTTAATATAACTGAATACTCGGCTCCTGCGGGAGGTTGTTTTCTGACCAATGAAGGATACGCCAGAAAGATAAAAGACCTTGTCAAACACGATACGCTAGATTTGGAAAACGTTAATATCTTAAAAATTGGCCGTCACTTTAGAATCGGCTCAAAGTCCAAATTGATTGTAGGTAGAGACGAAAAAGATAATTTGAACTTACTGGATATCGCCCAGCAAGGCGATACAGTCTTTGAGCCGTCAGAAGAGATAAGAGGACCTGTTGCGCTTGGTAAGGGCAGCTTTGATGAGCAGCAAATAGAGCTATCTTGTAAGATTATTGGGAGATATTGCGACGAAAGCAAAAAAGAACTCCAGATTAGGATACGAAAAGTGCCTGCAGATTACGAAAAGGTGCTTTCTTACCCACCGTTTAAAGACGAAGAATTGGTTCCCCTTAGAATTTAGTCTTAAAGTCCATCCTTAAAAAAAATAAAAAAATACTTGACAATAAAAGCCCTATAATGTAAACTTTATAAAGTCTACTAACTCGATAGGGATTATAGAGGATAACATGCAGATAACATACAAAGGTGATTATTCACTAAAGACAATTTTATTTTTATCTACCCACTACAATAGGGATGTTGTTACTATTAATGGACTAGCTCAAAAGCTAGATATACCAGTTAAGTTCTTAGAGCAAGTATTGTTGGAGTTAAAAAGAGGTGGATTTGTAGATAGCAAGCGAGGAGTTAGGGGTGGGTACTTCTTGGTTAAACACCCTAAAGATATAAAGATCGGCGATGTAATTAGATTTATCGATGGGCCGATTGAGCCGATAGCTTGCACCAATAAAGATAGGTCTTATAAAGGTTGTAAAGAAATTGATCATTGTGTATTTAGAGATATTTGGACGGAAGTTGGAAAAGCTACATCTAATATAGTGGATAATATTAGCTTTGACGATTTGCGGTTTAAATTTAATTTTAGAGAAAATATTAATTATTATATTTAAGAAAGGTGGCAGTCATGAGCCATATTTATGAAGATAACTCTTTTTCTATCGGTAATACCCCCTTGATCCGTTTAAAGAACGTAATAAAGAATAAGGACGCTAAGGTTTTAGGGAAGATAGAGGGGAGAAATCCTTCTTATTCGGTCAAGTGCCGTATCGGTGCAAGCATGATCTGGGATGCCGAGAAGAGAGGCGTTCTAAAGTCGGGTAAAGAAATAATTGAGCCGACCAGCGGCAATACTGGTATTGCTTTAGCATTCGTAGGTGCGGCCAGAGGCTATAAAGTTAATTTGACCATGCCTGATACGATGAGTCTCGAGCGAAGGAAGATTCTAAAAATATTCGGAGCCAATCTGATATTAACTGAAGGCGCCAAGGGTATGAAAGGTGCTGTGGATAAGGCAGAAGAGTTAGCCAGAAAGAAACCAGATAAATATGTCTTGTTGCAGCAGTTTAAAAACCCGGCAAATCCCAAGATTCATGAGGAGACCACTGGTCCTGAGATTTGGGAAGATACGCAAGGAGAAATAGACGTTCTTATTTCTGGAGTAGGCACAGGCGGTACTATTACAGGAGTTTCTCGTTATATAAAGAATAAGATGAAAAAGCCTATCATCTCTGTAGCCATAGATCCCAAGGGCAGCCCTGTGATTACCCAGAAGTTAAACGGGCAAGAATTAAAACCAGGTCCGCATAAAATACAAGGTATAGGCGCTGGTTTTATCCCTGAGGTACTTGATTTATCGCTCGTAGATAGAGTCGAACAAGTATCGGATGAAGAATCAATCGAGTATGCCAGGCGATTAGCTAATGAAGAAGGAATTATTTCTGGAATTTCTAGCGGCGCTGCTGTAGCAGTAGCGGATAGGTTAAGTAGCCTTTCTGAATTCAAAGGAAAGACAATTGTCGTAATCTTACCTGATTCCGGAGAGCGTTATTTATCATCGGTTTTATTCCAGGGTTATTTTGATGAGACATAAAATAAAAGCATATTGGTGTGTTGTAAAGGAAGGTGATAATTATGCTATGTATAATGCATAAGCCCTTTGGAAGGGCAGAGGTTAGTTTGGAATTTATATATAACTATTTAAAAAAAGGAGAGATATAATGGCAAAAACAATTAGAGAAATTAACGAGAAGATTAAAAAAGGTAAGGCGGTAATAGTTACAGCTGAGGAGATTATCGATATAGTTGAGAAGAAAGGTGTTAAAGAGGCAGCTCAGGAGGTCGATGTAGTTACCACGGCCACCTTTGGTCCGATGTGTTCATCCGGTGCCTATTTTAACATCGGGCACTCCAAGCCTAAGATAAAAATTGGTGGAGGCAGCGCAACTCTGAATGATGTGCCGGCCTATGCTGGCTTTGCTGCAGTGGATGTTTATGTTGGGGCAACGGCAATACCTGATGAAGACCCGCGCAATAAAGTATATCCCGGTGAGTTCAAATACGGCGGCGGCCATGTGATTGAGGATTTGGTCGCGGGCAAAGACTTAAAGTTAGTAGCTTCAAGTTACGGTACAGACTGTTATCCTAGAAAGAAGCTAGAGACGTGGATAAACATTAAGGATTTAAATGAGGCGGTGCTGTTTAATCCTAGGAATGTCTATCAAAATTATAATGTAGCTGTAAATTTATCTGATAAGATTATCTATACCTATATGGGTATGCTTAGACAGAATTTAGGAAATGCTAATTACTGTAGCGCAGGACAGCTTTCTCCGCTCTTAAACGACCCGTACTATAAGACTATAGGTATCGGCACCAAGATCTTCTTAGGCGGCGGTGTAGGGTATGTGATATGGCAGGGGACTCAGCATAATCCTGCGGTTAAACGTAAAGACAATGGCGTTCCTCAAGCACCAGCTGGCACTTTGGCAGTCATAGGAGATCTCAAACAAATGAAACCAGAGTGGTTAGTAGGTACGACGATGCAAGGTTACGGAGTAACTCTTACTGTTGGTATTGGCATTCCCATTCCTATTTTAAATGAGGAGATATGTCAATATACAGCCGTAAAAGACGCAGATCTTTATGCTCAAATTGTCGACTACAGTGAAGCTTATCCTTATGCTAAGCCGGGAGAAAAGCTTGGAGAAGCAAGCTATGCTCAACTTAAGAGTGGTAAGATTAAGATTAAAGGTAAAGATGTGCCTACTGGAAATATTTCCAGTTATTCCAAGGCAGTAGAAATTGCTGATACCTTGAAAGAATGGATTGAGAAAGGTGATTTTCTTTTGACAGAACCGGTGGCTTTGTTTCCTGGCGCCGATTCAGGCTATACCTTTAAGCCATTGAAAGAAAGGTCGATAGAGGAGTAAGTTAATTTAGAATTAAGTGCTGGGTT
>CAZFPS010000089.1:0-6945 GCA_964520705.1 uncultured Planctomycetia bacterium
CTCCGAAATTATCAGAGATTATTCTTACAACCGTCTTAAAAACTTTTGCAGGAATCCGATATCCAAGTATTCCCTCAAATCAGGGAAATCAAATGACTTTGTTTGCTGATAGGAGTTTCGCATGAAAAGAGAAGAAGCAGTCGATATTATTAGAAAAAAATTGGATATCGATCCTAAAGAAGCAGGTGTAATAATTGAAAAATCAATAGCAGGTGGTGAGATTATAGACGATTCTGGATTTGAGGAATGGATTAATGAAAGATTTCTGCCGAATATAGTTTCTATAAACGAGGAAGGTTATTCCCAAATGTGCATTGATGCATTAAAGATTCTAAGTAAAACAGCGCCGACAGATTATGGGAGCAGCCGCCAGAGAGATTTAGGGCATTTATGGGCAGATATGACACGCGGCTATTTAGGTGAATATGCCTTTTCTCTTTTTCTCAAAAAACACTGGGGGATTACGGCAAAGCTGGGTCACGATGTAGGAAATCTAAAAGATTATCTGCCTATGGATATTCATCAGATAAAAGAACCTCATGCCGAATACCGCACTCCCCGCTTAAAAATCGGCATTAAAGCCGTAAAGTGGAATGGGATCTGGCTAGATATATCAGGAGATCAGTTTAATCATTCAGATATCCATGTACTAGTTAAAGTAGGTACAGGGAGAGACCATCTTTTTGCATTTTTTAAAAAAATCAGCGTCTTTAAAGATAAGATATTGAAAATAGGCCAGGAAGTAGGCTCTCTCTCAAAAGAAGAGGCTGAAAAACTCTACAATGACCTCCCTTCCTTTAAGCCTATTTCTGCGTATATCTGTGGTTTCGTTCCAAAAAAGGCTGCATATAAAGAACTATCTTATACTGGTAAAAAAGGCAGGCTGCATTATACTGTTCGTTCGTGGAATGGGCCCATCAATCCTGGAGATCTTGACCGTATAAAAGAAAAAGAAGGCGTAAAAGGAAACGTAAAATTCGAAGGAATAGGAAAATTTGCACATGACAAAGGATATTTGTTTAATGCAGGCAGTCTCTTATGGAAAAAGGCCGATTGGGAATCTGTAAATAAAAATTTATAGGCATTTGGTCAGAAATGAACAATGTATATTCTATTTACCCGATTACATTTGCCCGCAGAAAGCAGAATAAATATAAAAAATATATAAATATCTTATCAGAGAATTCCCACCTAAAATCACTCATTGAATTAATAGGTCCTTTAGAGTACGAAGTTCCTATTTGGCCGTCAATCGAAGATACAATCCTTTATACAGTAATCGGACAGATGTTGTCTAATTCAGCGTCTCTATCAATTATCAAACGCTTGCATAAAAATTTTGGATCTTCTTCGGCTGTCTTTCAATGGGCAAAAAGGAATTATCGTAGAATAGGTCCTATCAAGGGGGTTTCTCAGAAGAAGAGAAAAGCTTTGTATAAATGGCTGTTATATGCTGACAGTCATCCTAGAATTTGGGAAGAATGGAAACAGCTTCCCTTGGCCGAATACCGCAGAGAAATAAGCAGTATCTGGGGGTTTGGCAGATGGTCAGCAGACATGATAGCCATTTTTCATCTAGGGCGGATGGATATATGGCCTGAAACAGATAATGGAATCAAAAAAGTCTCACGCTTAGTCTTTGGCACAGATAGATACAGTAGGATAAAAGGTAATGTCTCTGGATGCGAAACTGTTACGGCTTTATATTTTTGGGAACTGCTCAACAAAAACTTAATTTCCCATTTCGAAAAAAAATGCCATGGATAATTTAACAAAAGAATACAGACTCAAAAATATGCGCAATATCCGATCTAAAAATACAATTCCAGAAAAACTGATAATGAAAGAGCTTCGAAAGCGTGGGATATATTTTGCAAGATATGTCTCTTCAATAGCCGGTAAGCCGGATATAGTATTTCGGAGAAAAAAAGTAGCTGTTTTTATTGACTCTGATTTCTGGCACTGCCATCCAAAGCGTTTTATAATGCCCAAAACGAATGTTAAATATTGGCGAAACAAAATCAAATCTAACCAGTTGAGAGACAAAAAAGTGAGTAAACATCTCAAGAAGGATGGATGGGAAGTTATACGCATATGGGAATATGACATAAAACGCAATACAAATAGATGTGTAAATAAGATAGTAAGCGAAATAGGGGGATCTTATGGCAAAAGGCGGATGGGTAGTAAAGTTTAATGATGTTGAAGCAGTAAGGTGTCATACTGTAAGTTTTGATTATGATATGTGGGAATATACAGTAAATAATAAAGAGACAAAAAAATTTCCTGCTACTGGAATTTCTACTATAAAGATTGAGATAGGCGAAGATTGAGATTTAAAGAGATATGAGAAAATATAGATTAATATTATTTATTATCTTAGCCCTTGCTTTAATACCAGCAAGGATTTTTTGCTATCAGGGAGAGGTTGAAGATATAAGCGGAAGTGAATATTTTCCGGCTGTTAAAAAGGCCATCACTGAAGCAAAAGAGTCAATATCTATGGTGATGTTTAAGGTAGGATTGAGGCCTTATGATGAAAACTCCAGCGTATATCAATTGGTAGAAGAATTGGTGAATGCACATAAGCGAGGGGTAAAAGTAGTAGTAATCCTGGACCAAAATATCCCATTTATAGGCGAGAAAAACATAGACGATTGGGAAATTGAAGGCAAAAACGCATGGTGCTATAAAAGACTGAAAGATGCAGGTATAGATGTAGGATATGATGATGCTACTAACTATACACACGCAAAGACTCTTGTTATAGATGAAGAGATAATAATATTAGGAAGCGCTAATTGGACTAAGAGTGCTTTACATAGGAACTTTGAAACTAATGTATTAATAAAGTCAAAAGAGTTGGCGTTGGAATTATTAGAACAATTTGAAAAGATAAAAATAGAAGAACCTGGCAGAGGCATTAGAGATACAGAAGCCCCTGTGCCTATATCTTGGAAGTTTTTAGAGAATCCGAAATTGGCAGGCAGAATGATGAGTAAACACGATGAAAGAGCATTTGATCTATATCTACTCCTTTTAAGAGATTTTGATGGGAATAAAGAAGATGGGATTATATTAGATTGCAATAAAACTGCCAAGTCATTAGGTCTTTATGAAAAAATGGATAGAACTGGTTATAGAAGACAGATTACAAGGAGCTTAAAGAAGTTACAGAATAAATATAATCTCATAGAGTTTGAGACCCAATACGGAAAAGACGTTGCTATTAATCTCAAGGATTATGATAATCCGGACAAATCTTATTCTTACCCAGATGAATGGTATTTTGAGATCCCTGCTAATTATTGGGCATATGGATGGGATAAGACGTTATCAATGCGGGCTAAATTTTGCTATCTCATTAACCTTGCTTATGCCGGCATCAGCGATGCTAAGCCATGGTGGTTTGCGAGTAGAGAGATTTTAAGTAAGAGATTTAACGTGGGCATATGGATGATCAGTAAGGGTATGCAAGAATTGAGAAGATGGAACCTTATTGATGTGGCATATGATAAATTAGAAGGGAAACCCTATGATAAAAGATTAGCTAACTCTTACAAAGTTCTCTCATTATATGATCCGGAACAGTTAGAAAAAGAATGGGATAAATTAATATTGAAGCATGGAGAAGGAAGAGTTCAAGAAGCCAGGAGCCTTGCAGAGATTGTCTTTGAAGAAAACGTTCCAGAAATAGTAGAAGATATAATAAGAAAGACCGATAGGCTAGGAAAGGCAAAAGTCAAAAAGGCCTTTAATATAATAGCCAAGAAAAATATTGATAATCCGAAGAGATGTTATCAGTATGTAAAGGGGATACTTGAAAATCTTTAAGTAGTAGGGTGAAGAACAAGGTGTTCTAGGCCGTCGTGAGGATAAGGTATGATGTTAATGATAGCTACTTTTAGCAAGGACATCAGACTATTTATCTGATGCTATTAGGGTAGCAGGTAGAGCTAGGAGAAAAAAATTTTAAAAAAAATAGTTGCCATGTCACAACCTATATGGTATACTACCAAACATGATAGAAGTTAGCAATGTAAGCATAACAACAGCAGATAATTCACAGGCACAGGTAAGATTCCTTGGATTTAATAAGGAAGACAAGCCTATGACGGCTATTATACGGGTTGAAACTAAAGGGGATAGTAACTTTTTGTCCGTCAGTCAATTTGCTAAGGAAGCGCATGTAACTCCTCAGGCAGTAAGAAAAATGATAAGTGAAAGGAGAGTGAGCGCTGAAAAGCTGGGAGAAGTCTATATTATTGCTAGAGAGGAATTGAATAGATATCTATGTAAGAGATAATTTTTTTAACTCTAAAGTTGCGATATGGCAACTTAACTCAGAAGGAGAAATAGCCATGGATGTTCCCGATTTAATTTTGGCAGACTATGCTGCAGCAAACCAAGGAGGTAAATTTACATTAGTAGGAGCCGGTATTACTGTAATACATACGAAAAAGGTGCCATGTATTCACCCTCTAATGTTTCTATTAGTTAGATTAAAAGTCACTCGACAAGATGTTGGTAAGAATAAAGTCGAGATACGTTTTATAGGGGAAAAGGGCATTATTTTTAAGGCCGACGCCGACCTAAATGTTTCTGAAAAACATCTTGATGAAAGCTGTGTTGCTTTTCCAATGCAACTGGTTAATATGAAGTTCGAATTAGCTGGAGATTATAGTATAGAAGTTAGAGTGAACGGCGAGCTAAAACAGAGTCAGAATTTAAAGATTAATATTCTAGCGCCTCAGCCCACGAAGGAAAGTTAATTAATACAGGAAGGAGATATTTAATGGGACAGAGCAAGCATGATAAAATTGCTAGTGCTTTAGCGAAGAAGTTTAGAACAGAATACAATAAAGGAAAAGGGCCAGATATAATTAGTAGAAGAATTGTAGAGGTTGCAACACATGAGAGCGATTTGTATTCTTCTGTAGATCAACTAAGAGGGTTTCGTAAACCAAGATATCTTGCTGTAACACCGAGATTGGTTAAGAAGGCCAAGGAAATAGCTAAGGATACCAAGATAGGCGTAATGGGTCCGACGGGAGCTATCAAGAAACGGGCTAGTTAATATATAGTGTAAAACGTCAACTATTTTTTCCGGGAGACCGGTAATTATAATTGCCGCATAACACAAGATAGATTAAAAGGCGTCAAATGTGCTGAAGTGTTAATACCCAAATGCGTTCACCCAAGTAACATTATTGAGGCTTATGTGGTGAATACTACAGCGTTAAACAATTTTAGGCAGGTTTCAACTTTGTCTGTAGAAATTAAAGGAAGTATGTTTTTCTAAGGAGGCTATTATGGAAATTTTAGTCGGAGATATTTTTAACTCTAAAGTGCAGACATTGATCAATACCGTGAATTGCGTCGGCATCATGGGTAAAGGAATCGCGGCTGAATTCAAAAATCGTTATCCTGAAATGTTCGAGGATTATGTCGCTCGTTGTCAAAAGAATGAAGTGAAGCCCGGAGTTCCTTATTTGTTTAAAGTATCTTCTCTTTTCTCCCCGCAGGTAGTTAATTTTCCAACAAAGAGTGATTGGCGCGCGGCATCGCGAGTTGAGGATATTGAAAAAGGACTTAAGATATTAGTTTCAAAATACAGGGAATGGAATATTAAATCAATAGCTATTCCGCCTCTTGGTTGCGGGAATGGACAATTGTTATGGGAGACAGTTGGCCCATTAATCTACAAATATCTCTCGAAACTGGACATACCGGTCAAAATGTATGCCCCATATGGAATATCTCCTGCCCAATTGACCGTGAAATTTCTGTCCCAAGATTATAACTTGAAGGAAGCTAAGTCCGGGGAATCAATACTGCAGAAACTTAAACCTGCATGGATTGCTTTGATTGAGATTGTCTATCGCATTGAAAAACAGGCTTATCATATGCCTGTCGGAAGAACGATTTTTCAGAAAATCGCCTATATTGCCACCGCTTTGGGTATTCCTACCGGATTAGCGCATGTGCGTGGATCATATGGGCCTTATTGCAAAGAGCTAAATGATGTTAAGAAAAGATTGTCGAATGCTGGATTGTTGCAGGAAGAAAAGAGCGGATCTATGTTTCAGGTTGTGCCGGGACTTGCATATGATAAAAATCGTTTGAAATATCAGGGTAACTTTCAGAAATGGGATAACTTAATCGATAAAACCGTAGATCTCTTTTTACGGTTAGATACAAACAAAGCCGAGGTAGTAGCGACTGTACTTTTTGTGGAGCGAACAATGAATAAAGACAATATATCTGAGGATGATATCTTGCAGGAAGTAATGAAATGGAAACAAAAACGCCGTCCTCCGCTTAACAAAGAAGAAGTCGCGCAGGTTATTCGCAATCTCGGTGTATTGAAATGGTTTAACCTCAAACCGTCATCAAATTTGCCCATAAAAGATGACTGGGAAAAATAGAAAAATGAAATTTGAGAAAACTAGAGACAGCGACTGTTTTCGTTTAATAAAATAATCGCTGACCCCGTTTCCATTTCCCCATAAAGAGATATGAGAAAATATAGATTAATATTATTTATTATCTTAGCCCTTGCTTTAATACCAGCAAGGATTTTTTGCTATCAGGGAGAGGTTGAAGATATAAGCGGAAGTGAATATTTTCCGGCTGTTAAAAAGGCCATCACTGAAGCAAAAGAGTCAATATCTATGGTGATGTTTAAGGTAGGATTGAGGCCTTATGATGAAAACTCCAGCGTATATCAATTGGTAGAAGAATTGGTGAATGCACATAAGCGAGGGGTAAAAGTAGTAGTAATCCTGGACCAAAATATCCCATTTATAGGCAAGGAAAACATAGACAATTGGGAGATTGAAGGCAAAAACGCATGGTGCTATAAAAGACTGATAGAGTGTAAGTGAGCGTCTAAAAAGAATTCAAAAGTTGTCTTGTGATAGAATTTTCCCCATGCGTATCTTG
>CAZFPS010000090.1:0-6933 GCA_964520705.1 uncultured Planctomycetia bacterium
TCCAGCCAGCTTCTTTAATTTAGCCAATTTTTCTTTTAGTTGTGCGGAACTTTCCTCTTCCTGATGATGGTAAATATCCGCCTCAATCTGCATCGGCTTTTGAGGTAAATAGCCTATGCTCTGGAGAAACTTTGCGTAGTTTTGAACAGCGCCACATACATCATAAGCGGCTTGGACTTTTTCCTGAACAGTAGCTTCGCTGGAATGAGAGAGCTGTACTAAATGTCCGAGAGCAGAATCAGTTATTTGTATCATCTCTCCAATTTTTTCCAAGGCATATTCAGCCGATGGCTTTTGGGCATTCCTTTTTCTGATGTCGCGCTTATCTCGCTTAATGGTTCGGTCGCTGATATCCAACGCTTTGGCCATCTCCACAACCGTATAACCTCGCGTAAGCCATAAATATTCTACGCATTCCTGGCGTTTATCCGTAGGAACCTCATCGCCCTTGGTTATGCCTTCGTGAATTTCTTTTAGTATCTGTAAAACAGGCATTTCCTGCCACTTTTCCAAATTATTATTTTCTGGCATCGTCATAACCTCCTTATGCCAACCCGTATTTGGCTAAGACCTCTGGGGAAACTTTTTCCTTCCCAGCATATTCCACATAACGTTTAATGATCCCGTCACAGTATGCCGGGTCAATTTCCGTTCCAAAGCATCTTCTTTTTAGGGAATCTGCCGCAATCAAGGTTGTTCCAGATCCCAAAAATAAATCCAACACAATATCTCCCCGCTTGGAGCTATTTTTAATGGCTCTGTGCGGTATGGCAACTGGTTTTTGTGTCGGGTGGATATAATCGGCTGTATTATCGCGTTTTATTTGCCATAAGGTAGTTTCGTTATTGGCACCGTACCATTTGTGTGCTCCGCTTTTTTCTTTCCAGCTGTATAAACAAAATTCTGTCTGCTGTTGATAATCTCCATATCCAAGAGCAAATGTCGGCTTAGCCCAGGTGATTACGCAGGAAACATGAAAACCGAGTCCTGCGAGTATAACATACATCGGCCCAAATTGCTTATGTCCATTCCAAATGTAAATAGCAGCTCCGGGAGTAAGATACCCTGCTGCATTGGTCAAAATAGTCTTAAGCCATTTTTCATATTCTTCCTGAGGCATGTTATCCGAATAAATCCTATCCCATAATTTATGTGTGGCTGGACGTGATTGCTCATTGGGCCTCGCACCTCCATAATAATCAACGTTATAAGGTGGGTCTGTATGGATTAATCCAACCAATTCACTCCCTAAAAGCCTGGCTAAATCTTCAGGCTTGGAAGCATCGCCGCACATAATCTTGTGTGGCCCGAGTTCAATAATGTCTCCTGCCTTTGTCTTGGGATTCTTTATCTTCTTTACCTCGCCATCAAAATCAAAGCCATCTTCCTTGGCTTCCTCTAACTGGTCAAGGATTTCGCTGATTTCTGGGATATCAAAACCGGTAAGAGTGACATCAAAATCAGGGCTTTTGCTCAGTTCATCCAAAAGTGCCCCGAGTTTCTCATTATCCCAATCTCCGCTAATTTTATTTAAGGCTAAATTCAGGGCTTTTTCCTTTTCAGGGTCAAGGTCAACTACGCTGACTTCCACTTCCTTGGCGCCTTGCTCAAGAAGAATCTTAAAGCGTTGATGCCCTCCGACAAGATTGCCGGTGCGGCTGTTCCACACCAAGGGTTCGACATATCCAAAGGTATTGATGCTTTTCTTGAGTTTCTCGTATTCAGAATCGCCGGGTTTTAAATCAATGCGAGGGTTATAAGCTGCAGGATTAATTGAATCGATTTTAATTTTTTGAATTTTCATCTTATTGCTGGAATCCTAAAAATTTTACAATGAAAGGATGCCTATTTATCTTTAAATTTTCCATGTAATAGAGGTCTAATCCCGAGCTGCCTTTAGAGATGCGGACAACTTGTCTTTCTTCCCACTCGCCCTCATCCTTGTTCGTTTGACGTGACAGCTGCCATACCGATCCGTCTTCCAGCTGTATACAAGCATCCTCAAGCAGTTTTTCTATACGTAAATTCCAACCCAGCCTTTCAGGTGGATACTCTTTAGAATCTCCCAATGATTTATTTATCTCTATTATTTGTTCTTTACTAATGCCCCCTCTAAGAGAAAGTATCGATCTATCCTGACCTTCCCTGGTATTGTTTATAACTGCATACTTAATCTCAGATTTCATTTTCGTTTCTCTTTTCTCAATAACAACCTGATCACCTTTTCGCCATGATGAAGGAGGTTTTGTTAGGAAAAATCGCCATTCCGAACCGTCCTCCAATACCATATTTTGCGGATCAATAGAGTCTATCTTTATTGGTTTATTTAGATTACAATATTCGCCCATTATCTTCCTCTTTTCAAAAATTAACGCTTCTTACGTTTGTAAATTGATTTTGAACCAAGAAGCGCGTTAAGGTCTCTAAGCTATTATCTTTTTAATCTACTTGTTGTGCTGTTAAGAATATAGCTTTTTCCAAAGCAGTAAAAAAATCCTGATATGTCTCTGGATCTTCTACAGACTTAATCCCATATTGGGCATTTGCTCTTACCAATAATTGCTTTTCGCCCCTAGGTCTAACATTTACTGTCATCGTAACAACTGTATACCCAAGGAACTTAGAACCGCTAACAGAGCCAAGGACTAAATCAGCTTTATCAATCACGAATTCTAAGTCTTGCATCGTGCTTATCACTGTTTGCATCATTTTCTGCTTATCAGTTGTATCAAAAGCTCTTGTCTGAATGCTTCTTAATTTAACCTGACTTTCATTCATCTCAAAAGCCTTTCCAGCTGTAGTAGCACACCCAGATAATACAACAATAGAAAATAAAATCACAGAAATGCCATAATACCTTGTTAATTTTTTCATATTTTCTGAGCCTCCAAAAATATTGCTTTTGATAAACCATCATAAAACTTCTGATATATCTCTGGGTCGTTGATGCTTTCTACTTTACTGATTTGATTACTCATATTCCAAACAATTCGCTGAAATGTAACTCGAACAGTTATCTTTCCTCCATCAAGACTCAGTCTCGTGATTACTGAGGCTTTAACCACTTGAGATTTATCGCAGTTTGCTGTAGCATTACCATGGCCACCACCTAAAGCAGACAACATATCAAGAAAAATCGCACCTGCCATTTGACCACCACTCGTTGCATCAGCTTTTTTGGAAGCAGCTATAAATCCTAATTTAGTTTCACTATTATCCAAATTAAAACCTAAATCTTGCAAAACACCGGCAACAGCTGTTAGAATCTGTTCCTCATTGGTTGTGTCATATTGCCTCATCTGTAGTTGTCTTTTTTCTAAAGCAGCTTCATTAGGCTTTAAAAAACCTTTCGGGACACTAGCGCAGCCAATTATTCCTATGCATAAAAATACAATGGATAATTTTAAAAACCGCTGTCTTTTTCTCATGCTACTCTCTCCTTTAAAAACTGGAAGAATGATATGCAAAGTCTCGAACTTTTTTATCCACATCGAATTTTATAACTATGGTCAGCGTTCTTTGGGTTTTTGAAGTTGCTCCTGAAGAACCACCAACTGCTCCAAGTATTAACCAAACACCACCATCACTATTTGAATAAGACACGTCAGTAGCCATCTTATCATAAACCCAAACTTCCAGTCTGTTTTCATCGGTCGAAACTATATTAGGCGAACCCAATGCCTCGATAACCTGAGAAGACGGCATCCCAATACGAATCTCACGCTGAACCTTCCCTACGGTTATCCTATCAGCCGCGTCTGATTTAACTGATTTCAAATGAGAGCTGGCAGTTGAACACCCAGATAAAAATAAAAAGCTCAAAAACAAACAGCATATCTTTCGCATAATTCCTCCCTTAAATAGAAAAGAGAAAGTCTCTTGGTTTGAAACTTTCTCTTAAGAAAAATTTGATAAATTTGACATCCCCACCTCTTTGTGGTTCTTTTTATATTATCCTCTTTACCCATTATTGTAAAGCACTTTTACGATATTCCTAATTTACAACTAATGGAAATACCTCGCTATTATGGCGCTATACTTTCCTATACCATAGATAAAGAGGCGTTAAGAAATATGAAGATCTCTTAATAAATGCTACTTTTCATTAATAAATCTTATTTCGAGCTTGCCCTCTTTATTTATTAACAAACTTAATAAGAAGCTAATGATGCTAAAAAGGAGAGCTCCAAGGAATGCAGGCCAGAAACCTGTGATAATAAAGCCTTTAACTATTTTTGAGACACTATAGAAGAGAAATCCATTGATAAAGAAAGTAAATACGCCAAGTGTAAATATATTTATAGGTAGAGTGATTAGTATTATAAATGGCCGTAAGAATGCATTAATTATACCCAAGACAAAGGCAGCTACTATAGCGGTGATGGGGCTTGCTATTTCAATTCCCTTTACAATATAAGTTACTATAAGTATAGCTAAAGAATTAATTACCCACTTTATTAAGATCCCTCTCATCCTAAAACTCTGCCTTTCTTCTGCTTCCTATTTTTTATCTGGCCTCGGATAAATATCCGTAGTCCTGAAGATATTTTCGTGAAATAGAGTGACAATTTGAACAATCCGGATTTTTGGAACTATAGTTTGAGCATAAGAGTAATGTATTTGTTTCGACTAAAATATCTTGTGTGTAATCCTGCCTTTCTTTAAGACCAGCCTTATAAAACTTTGAAATTATATTTTTTATCACCGTTTCTGTTTCAAGAAAGATATAGCATTTAATATTATGCTGAATAGCTTTTCCCATATTATAATGCGCTTCTTTATCCTCTGGCTATTTTTGACTCTATATAATGATTGAGTTCTTGTTTGGCTTTTTCCTCTAATAAAATAAAAGAAATGCCATAACGATTAACAGGTGAATCTATCTTTTTCCAGATAATCTTTGCCTTGATTTTTAGGATGGGGACTCTATCCCCAAAAAAGAATAACCTTAGATTTATTTTTTCCTTTTCTTGAAATTCTTTTCTTGTCTCAAAACACAAACCTTCTGGGCCTATATTGTTAGCAAAGGATTTTGCGCTCTTGGATTTATCATGGGATTCAATCCTTAAAATTATAGTCCTATTATAGTCTCTGGTTAAATCTAAGCGGGGAAAATATCTTTTCTCCGGCGATTCTTCCGGAATCCAAAATGCGTCTTTTTCTTCAGGAGAAGTTAACTTCTTGACATATCCCTTTTCTAAAAGAATCTCTTTAAAGGACTCTAATGAATTCTTAACTTCTTGATACTCTTTTTCTTTTTGCAAAAACTTTTCCTCTATTGTTTTGCGCAATTTCTTTTCTTGTTCTGAGAGCTTGGCTTCTTTTTGTAATTCCAACTTGAGTTGTTTAAATTCTTTTTCTTGTGTTAATGACGCGTTTTCTATTGTCTTGCGAATAAGCTCTTCGTGTTCCAGAAGTTTATTTTTCTCTTCTAATCCCCCTTTAAGCTTTGTAATCTCCTGAGTGGCAAGATTTTTATCTAAAATTAACCTATACCTGCGCCAAAATAACCAAAGCATGAGCCCTGATCCAGAAATTAAGGCTAAACCTATAAGCCAGAGGGCGATGGTGCGGCTTCCGATAAGCCACAAGGCCATGGTTTGGCTTCCAGTAGCCAAAGCCATAGCCGCAGCCATAAACCAAAATGCTATATTCATACTTTTTCTCCTAGCTTTAGGTAATTCTGCTATTACATTAGGGGTTTCTAATGACGGCTCTCTTACTGATACTTTCGTAAGAGCAGCATCCATTGCTTCCAGTCTTTTAATAAGCGCATCTTTGGTCCCATTCTTTGCAAAGACCTCTTTGCCTTCTTGAGGAAATACAGAAATTTCCATAGGAGTCTGAATATCTAATATAACAGTGTCTCGCTCCTGCCAAATTTTATAGGGCGCTTTTTGCATAAGCTCAAAGGTTAATGATTTAAGCGGCCTATTTTCGCCTTCTTCAAAATACTCGCTGGTGACCCTTCTTACTGCGCCTTGATCCACGATAACTTCATTATCTATTTTACTTACGATATTCCTGGTTTGAAATTCAATTACCAACCTTGGCGACATGTCGAGCCAATAAGACTTAAATTCAGCTGGGCCTGAGGTTGAAATTATTATTCTTGTCCCTTTTTTAGCTCCTTCGGTTATAGTTAAATTTCCAATTTTTTCTGTTAAATTCTGCGCTATTGACGCGACAGTAAAAACTAATGCAAAAAGTGAGGCAGCCAGGAAAAAATTAAACACTTGTCTTAGTTTTAACATTGTCAACCTCAGAGTCTTTTCACTGTATCATCTTCTTTAAACTCGGTATTTTGCCAATCAGACAGGATAACCGCCGCAGAACTCTTTTCCTCTATTTTTTCTACCTGCGCCTTGCCGATAAATTGATTATCGCGGTAGACTGATAAGACATCACCTAACTTTAAATTATTGTCGTTCCCCAAATCAACTACAATAAAACCGTGCTCTTTATCCAAGCTTAAAACCTTCCCTGTTAATTCTTGCGTACTTTTGACAACAATCTTTTCGAGTTCAATATTCTTGGGTAAAGCAGCGGTTAATTCTTCAACCTTTGCCTCTAAACCTATTTTTTCCTTAGTAACCAATACCAACTGCGCCTCTACGTCTCTTCTGGCAGTTACTTCTCTTTCAAGCTTATCTAAAGTAAAGCTTATCTGCTCATCTTTTGCTGATATTTCTTTTTTTGCTACTGTAAGATTATTTTCGACTACCTTTTTCGCCTCAATAGTCTTGCTTAATTCTTTTTCCGTATATATCCTCAGGGATTTTTCCTTTTCTTTAAGCATATAAAGAGCTGTAGACAATATTAACAAAATAATAATGCTTGACCAGAAAACTTTTGGCCTGGCTAAAGACTGCAGTTTTGTCCCGAACTTTTTTACAATATCCCGCCCCTTTACGACACCTGCAGAAATATTTT
>CAZFPS010000091.1:0-6657 GCA_964520705.1 uncultured Planctomycetia bacterium
ATCAAAGAGCCGGTTCTAACTTAAAATTCCCTTGACTAATGGGGGTCATTACAGTAGTTTTAGACAGATATTAGCGAATGAAAAGCTCAAAAATATCCTATTTGTCCAGTATTTCTTGGACTCAATTAATATAACCATTTGCGGCACAAAGCGTAAAAATTTGTCCACCTTTAGAAGGTGCACAAATACACCAATTTATTTTATCTTCTACCAAATAAGTGGCGGAGAGGGAGAGAGACTTTTAAGCACAATTCCCTAACCCTCAGTCGGATAATAGATTAAAACTTAACTATTGAAATGTCAATGAATTAACTATTCTATACGTCTTACAAGATTTTCCTGCGTTATGACTGGTTTTCGTTTTAGTTGGGCACAATTTGGGCACTAAAATTATCTATTTTCGCCTTTCTTTATTATCTTTCTAGCTAGCTCTGAATTAGGAATAATCATCTCTCCGTCTTTAACGGTTATTTTTGTGACTATAAAATCAATAATTTTTACCTGACCTGATATTGAATCAAATTCTATTGAATCCCCTTGTTTATATTCCTTCATGAGAAGCCTTCCAGCTAAAATACTTGAAACAATCTCTCTACCCCCAGTAATAAAAAGCAAGGAAGCGATCAACGGCACTGCTCCGAAAATAATGGCAATGGAAATCTTTGATACGCCCAGGTATTCCAAGCATATCATTATGGCTAAAGCTATAACAAGATAACTTGCTATTTTACCTAAAGCTCGGTAGAATTTTATGTTTGCTAAATGCGAAGTTGTTTCTATAAGTTTGCCTATAAACTGGCTCAAGAATATACCCACGACCAAAAGAATCAATGCTACGATAAACTTAGGTATATAAGAAAGGGCATGTTGTATAAGCTGTGAAGCAGTATACAGTTCCAAAGTATTAAATACCATAACTAATGCGCTAAAAATAATGATCCAATAAAACAGTAAGCCGACAAGAAAAGAAGGTTTTTTTTCAACTCCGCCTTTTTCCAGGAAATGTTTTAGGCCGGACTTCTCGGATAACACATCAAGCCCTAACGCCTTAAGCAGCTTTGAGGCTATTTTCCTAAGCAGCAGCGCGCATATCCAGCCAATTAGAAAAATAATTATTGCAAGCACAACTTTAGGGCCTAATTCCATAGTAGATTGGTACAGCTGCCCTATTTTTTTAACAACTAAATCTTGAAATATCTCAGCGAACTTAGACATAGTTACCCTCCCTATTTAATCATCGCTTTTTAAGAAATCTTTTAACTTTTTCAAAGGCTTTTCTACTATCTTCTTGCCTTTTTCAAAAACTTTTTCTATCCCGTCTTCTGATTTCTCGGCAATTCTTTCTGTAAATTGATCTACCTTTTTAAGAATGCTATCGGTTTTCTTCAGCTCAATAATAAGAAAGTCTGTCGTGCTGGCAATCCCTGTTTGGGGATTAAGGTCATTCTTTAACTGCATTATAACAGCCATCGGCGTCGAAGCTGCCGGTTCGTTAACTTTTAAAATGAAAAACAATGTCAGCGCTTGCAGGGCGGCAGAAATTAAAAAAATCAAATGCAGATTTGAAATCTCGTAAGCAAACAGTGTAAAATGAAGGTTCTCAAAAATTCTGGAAAGCCATCCACCGATAATGGGAGCGATCCCGCCGACTATGCCGGTAATGGCCGCAAATAAGGCGAGATATACAGATCTGCCTTCCGGGGGAGAAAGCTTAAGGAGAATATTGAATTGCGAAAGGGATATTCCCGCCATAAAAGCGCCGGTTAATAAATGCGCTATCATTATCGGCATATAATAATTTTTTGGAAGCGCGACTATCCATAACAGTGGTATAGCAGCTAAAATCAAGCCAGAGACAATGATCACTGGTTTATTACCTAATTTGTCAGAAATAGGCCCCCATATCTTCATCATAAATAATGTCGCTAACATAGCGAATGTCCCAAAAATTGTTATAGTTGAAAAATCAATGTCCAAATTGTTTATCATGAATACGCCATAAAAGGGCGCGGCCATCTGGACGCCGAATATCCAGCAGGAAACATAAATAATAAGTGCGAGAAAATTATGATTTTTTAATGGCTTCAAGAATAGCGATAAATCTGTTGAGCTTTTTGAGGTTTGCGTTACGCTCTCTGCTTCTGGTATGCGAACCAAAAACCATGTGCCGAGTAATCCCGCCGCTAACCCTAAAGAAAAGATGATAATGTAGCTATAGGGATTATCCTCACCGAACCGCGTTGACCAAAGAGATAAGAATTTTCCGGCTCCCAGAATAACAACAGTCCCACAGGCTGAAGCGATCATGTTGCGCTTACCAAAATACGTTCCCCTGGTATTTTCAGGGACCAAATCGCTCATCCATGCCAGCCATGCTACCCCCGATAACGAGCCGAAAAGACTTGATGCAGCAATGACAATTACCAAGACTAAAACCCGCCAATCGGAAAAAGATGAAAAAATCGCCATAGGAAGCATGATGATCGCAATCCATAGCAAGCGGCTCATAACGACACAACCAAAACAGAGCATCTTTTTTTTGCCCGTCTTTTCAATCAAATACGATCCGAAAATTTGGATAAGATTCGCCAGCATGGGCAATGCGGCCAAGAATCCGATTTGCTCGGGCTTTGCTTTTAGAATCTTTAAGGCAAACCCCATAAGGAAAATACCGCCCGCCAGTGACCCCATAACTGCGGATAGGGCACCATCAATAATCGAAAAATTGAGGGCTTTATTTTGCGTTTTCGTATCCATAAATTCTAAAGTAGATTGAGGATGCCTATCCTTCTGTCTTCTCCATAGGTTGACCACAACAAACTAACTCACCGCCACCAACTTTAGTAACAATCACTTCATTCCCGCACACATTACAACGATATTTCTCTCCTACTTTTTCTACTTTCATAGAACCTTCCTTTGGGCTACATTTATTACTTCCCCCAAGATATGGCTCCTCTTCGTAGACGAGTTTCGAACTTTTTTCCTTACCGAAGAAGCCAATAAGCTAATGGAAGCTATAATCAATACAAGCAGTATCTACAGTAATTTCTTCTAATTGGCCCTTTTTTTATTCTTCTGGCAAGACACATAATTCTTTTCTTATATTTTCTAACTTACCGAAACAAACGAGGTTATCTTTTAATTGTATCTTGGTATCAGCTGGAGGATTAGGAATTGTATCTCCTTTTCTCTCTATAGCTAGAATTGTTATATCGTACTTTCTTAAGTTTGCTTCACGAAGCGTCTTATCTAAAGCTGGGCTATCTTTGCAAACCTCTATCTGCGAGACACCATAACCACCAGTTGCTACTATCAACTCTTCAAAAGAAACGGATTTAACAATTTCTTTTTTTAAAACGATAGAACGCAACTTGTCAGTTAACTTTTTGGTAAATTTTGTTCTCGTAAACAATCTGTAAATAAAATATGAAAAGACAACCAGAATAAGAAGATTAGCCCACGGTAAAATACGTGATGGGAAAATCACAGGGAGAAAAGGAATAGTGAATGTTGGCACAATAATGTTTGGTCGAAGTGTATTAGCAAATGTTGCGATAAGAGTAACTAATCCTGCATTACCAAACACCATTAAAACCGATGCTATGCGTCTTCGCTGAGGATTGCCTACTACTAACTCTGCTTCTTTTGTAGTAAATCCTGTTCCAGTGAAACAGGAAAGGGCTTGAAATTTTGCAAACGACCATTCCAGGCCAGTTAATTCAAAAGCAATGGCTCCAACCCTAATAGCAATAAATGACACTGCAAGGGTAACAAAAAAAAGCAATAAATTCACTGGCAACCTCCTTATTTTCTACTCGTATTTTTTGCGAATCAAATCAATGCTCAAGCCGATTACTATTCCGATGAATAATGTTGAAAATATCACTATAGCCCTGCTCGTTGTAAATGACCAGAATAGAAATTGAATTGAGACGGTTTCGTAATTTTGAACGACAAAAATAACAAGTATTAGCAAAAGTACTAAAATGAGTATAATTTTCCAGTTCATACAAATCTCCTATTTACTAAAATTTCTTTTTAAACTTTAATAACAATTTATCATTTGCTTTAGGTTCATCTTGTGTCTGCGTCTTATCTTGTTGCTGCACCTCTCTCTGGCCTTCAACCGAAATTGTTTCCGTTACTTTATAGCCTGTTCCTACTTTCTGTGTCGTTTGTCCATTTTGACCATCTATCTGGGACTGCTCAACACCATAGCTAACTTCTACTTTATCAGTTATTTCTTTTGTAACGCCAATACCCTTTGTGGTGTTGTCAAATTTTACAGATAGATTACTAATTCCAAACTGCTTAGCCAATTTACTCCCCGAACCACCAAAAACTAAATAATCTATAAGATCCGCGGCCACATCCGCAGAAACCTGCCCCTTTTCTAAACTAGTATCTACCCCTTTCCAGCTCTTTCCAGTGGCTAACATAAGCAATAACTTCCCTTGTGGTAAAGAGGGTTCTGAAGTTAACTTTATATCAGGGTTGTCCATTGAACCTTTCATTACTATTTTTATTTTGGTTTTTTCAATGGTGGAGAAACCCTTAATATCAAATGAAGGGCTTTTTGGATTGCCTGAAAAAATAACCTTGCTTGGCTGTATCATAATTGTTGTATTACGAGCAGAAATCATACCACTATCTACCACCACTTCTCCTTCTAGCTTAAGGTCTTCTTTCATATCTGAGAGATTTAAGCGTAAATTTCCTGGACAGTCCATAATTGAAAATCCGTTATGTAAAAGTTGCTTGATAAAAAACTTTCCAGTTAGTTGTGGCTCTAAAAATGTGCCCTTAATGTCTATGTCTAAATCACTAATTACCCCTGATATTTTTCTCAATGCTTTATTTTCTGCAAACAAATCAAAGATTGCCCTTAGATTAACTTGCTTAGAATACGCATTCACATCCAAAGTTCCTTTCTCGTAGTTTCCTTGGATGAGTATGGCCTCCGAAGCAGGAAGTAATAATCTGCCATTAAAAATATCTACTACAATACCTTCAAGACTAAAAGAGCTAATTTGTATATCGAGCTTTTGAATCTTTAAAATACTTCCTTCTGGCAAACCATATAAGTCTTTAATTTCTATATCCTGAAATGTTAGGATATCTGAGAAGCTACCTTTGGTAGACTTAATTTCTAATTTTTCTGGCTCAAGGTAGTTTTTAAGTAGCGATTTTGCAATAAAACTCGAACCCTTGGTTGTATGAGTAAAATAATAGGCCAGGGCAGAAAAAATGGTAAGAAATAAAACGCTTATAATAATAAAAACAATTCTTCTTTTTTTCAATTAAAAATCCTTTTAATTATTCACTTAGTAGTTAATCTGATTTTTGCCGCTTCTTTTGGCTAGAGCCATTTTTTTCTCCGAAAATATGCTACCATGGATATCATTATAACAAGTATGATAAACCACACGCCTGCATACCCCCATCGCCACTCAAGCTCCGGCATATATTTAAAATTCATCCCGTAAACCCCTGCGATAAAAGTAATCGGAATAAATATCGTTGCGATCATAGTCAAAATTTTCATTACTTCATTCATTTTATTGCTGATACTTGATAAATAAATATCGAGCATACTAGAGGCCATATCTCTAAAACTCTCTACTACGTCAATAACTTGAATCGTATGGTCGTATACATCTCTTAAGAAAACAGCAGTTTGCTTTTTAATTAACTTAGACTCGGCTCGTTCTAGCCTATTAACCACTTCTCTTAAAGGAAAAACCGATTTGCGTAAGAATATGATATCACTCTTTAAATTATGAATTGCCTGCAAGGTTTTAGGAGTAGGATTAACTAATACTCTACCTTCTATGCCCTCTATTGTCTCTCCAATTGTCTCTAAAATTGCGTAATAACCATCGACTACTGCATCGAGGAGACAATAAGCAAGATAATCCGAGCCCATCTTTCTTATCCTGCCTTTAGCATTTCTGATTCTTTCTCTAACGGGATCAAATACATCGCCTTCTTTCTCTTGGAAAGAAATCACGAAATTAGGCCCAACGATTAAACTCACTTGTTCTGCCTTAACTTCTTTAGCCTTATCATCCAAATAGAGCATTTTTAAAACAATAAATATATAATTGTCAAAATCCTCTAATTTAGGGCGTTGACCAGCATTAACTATATCTTCTAAAATAAGAGGATGCAGTTGGAAACAATTTCCAATCTTTTCTATTATTCCAACATCAGCTATTCCGTCAACGTTAATCCATGTAACAGTCAAAGTATCCTTAAAAGAAAAACACTCCTCGGTCTCCTTTACTGCCTTTTCCTGAAAATTAGTCTCATTATAGTCAATAACAGATATCTTAACCTTCTGGCCCTTTTTATCTCCTACATGAATTAAAGCACCTGGAACAAGACCAGCGGTTTTCGAAATGTTTTTTATAATCCTTGTCATTTTAACCTCCCTTATTAATATTCAGCAATATGATACTCCGATAAAATAATTAAGTCAAATATAGTTATCAAGCTAGCTTGCTAAAATAAAAACTGCTTACACTGTCCTAAATTTAAAACCAAATAAAATAACCCTCTGTAATTTATTTATTTACAGAGGGTTAAAAATTTCGCTCCCCTCTCGCATGTCATAAAAAGGGAACTCTCTAAAATAGCTACTTAAATTATACC
>CAZFPS010000092.1:0-6645 GCA_964520705.1 uncultured Planctomycetia bacterium
GAAAGTACCAATAAGGAAATCAATAAATTAACGACGAATAAGAAATTCTTTATTGCCTGGTATTGCTTTGCGTCTTGTGAACTCTGAAATTCCTTCGACATTATAATCTATCTTTGTTTATTTTCTTAGAGAAGGCCTCTTCAAATCTCTTATCTGCTCTTAAATTTTTCAGGTCAGGGTCTTTACTCATATAATCAAAATCATCATAACCAAACTCTATCGCTTTCTTTATCCTGTCTAATGATTTATCTATATCCCCCAGTAAAGAATAACTGCAGGCCAAGTTGTAGTTGATTATAGGGTCATTGGGTAATAACTTCGCAAGCTTCTTATCCAACTCTAGGCCCTTCTTATGCTCTCCTGCTTTTGTATAGGTCTCGGCCAAGACCTTTAATGCTTCTGCAAAATTTGGGCGCTCCTGGATAATCTTTTCATAAAACTCAATCTCAAACTTTTCGTTATTTTCTTTTTTGTTTTTATGCATACTACTTCTCCTCTAGAATAATCCTTTGATTTATCTTACGCGCTATATCCTCAAGCAAGTCCTTATATCGCTTATACTCCTGCTGGGTAACAACCTTTTTCTTTAGAGTATGCTGCTCTTCAAAAGTTATAGTCTGGTCTGTGGCGGTGTAGTTATTCCTAAATTCAAACCAGTCGTTATCAATGTTTATATCTTCGGGCAGGTATTTTAAAGACAAGTTCTTCGGCAATTCTATATCTATGCTGATCTTGCTTTCAAAAAGAATCGGATACTCAATAGGATAAACCCTCTCTTCTTTGACTATAGAAGAGATATCTATGCCGCCGAATTGAGGCAGCAGCCTAGACTTATCCGCCTTAGTAAGCCACTCCGGCGCTTGAAATTCATACTTCAAGACTACATCCTTATCTAAATCTTGTGCGTTCTCGATCTGATAATCTATTAGCTTTGCGCCCGCGGCTATGCTATTAGCGGTACCTTCTAATGTCTCTCTAATCAGTTTAGGCTTTGTAAACTGCAGCCAGTATCTCTGGGCGTGTTCAAACATGCCGTCTGTCTCGACGTTACGCTTAACGTAGATACTACCGTCTTCTCTTATCTGGATTTGCATCTTTTTGTAAGAAGAATTTTTTTGAGCCCCAAAAGAAGGGGTCGGAATGATTTTGTAACCGTCATCTAAAACCAAGAACACTAATCTATCGTGGTCCATAGAGGGGAGAGCCCCGAAAGAAACAGTCTGGCCTGTAGGGTCCATAAAAACCCACTCTCCTTGTAAATCCGCTACCGCAATACAGTGGTTAAAGGCGATACTAGGAAAATCCTCCTGCAGATCCAGATGGTCATATGTCCCGATAAGCACAGGGTAGGCCTTTATGCCGATATGCCTGAGCATAGAGATAAGCAGGATTGCTTGATCCTTACAATCACCATACTTGTTCTGAAAAATATCCTGAGCTTGATGAGGTTCGTATCCTGCCTGCCCATATTCCACAGCCACATAACGAATATCTTGAGCGCAGAAGTTATATATCGCTCTTATTTTATCAGCATCGCTTTCTTTATCCTTTAACAACTCTGCTATCTTCTGCTCTATGGCAGCGTCGATAATAATCTTGTCTTTATACAGCTCAGACCACCAGCTATAAACATCCTTCCAGCTGTTAAAGGTAGACATCATAACTATAGGATTTATCCTGGAAGCCGGCGGCATATCTATCTCCGGTAACACCTCAGGGATATTTTCCATATGCCATAAAAATTCTTTTTTGTTTCCTACTGTAGTTATCTTGGGCTCTAAGTTGGCTGAAAATGTATTGTACTTTGAATTGATGACTTTATGATTAAATTCTCTATCTTTAGGGATGTTTACAGAAAATTTCGCAATCTTTATAGGTTCTCCCTCTTGAGTGCGGTAATTTAGGATAAAATCTTTTTTGTTTACTAGCTGCTTACGGAATATTTTAGCGCGGTACTCAACTATCACATCCTCCGCTACCTCCGGCATTGAAATAATCCTGGCGCGTGCGTTGCTATATAGCGGATAGTTAAGATATATGGATACATCCCTGATATTTTTATCTCCTACGGAAACTACTTTCCCGTCTGGTTTTATGGTGCGTGCGAACTCTAGTTGGACCTCCTCAAAAGTGGAGTCATAACCGATCTGTATCTCCGAAAACGCCCTCTTGCCCCTTTCATTAAAAATCTTGGCCCTAAAGTACATATCGAATACGGCGGTATTATCTTCGAATACTTCAAATGACTCCTGCGCAAGCAAGATAATTGCTCCCGCCTCCGGATAGTCTTTCTGGCTGGGAGCGCTATCTAAGATTTCTTTTATGTTTTGCGCCGACAAGATATCTTCCGATAGATTAATAGCCTCAATCCTCTCTCTGGCTTTAGAAAAATAATTATCTTGTTCGGAAATTAAAGAGTATATTTCCAGAGCCTTGTCATAAAGATTATGCTCTTCTAACGCTTGTCCGTAATAATACAAATACTGATTGTCTTTTAATTCTCCCAACCGCTGGAATTGAGCCAGCGCATCACTCTGCTGAAGGTTTTTAAAATAGGCTATAGCTAGTTTCTTCTGGGCCTCTTGTGACTTTGTATTTAAAAAACACTCTGTGGCTTCTTCATAACGGCCGATATCCAGATAGAGACTGCCTAATTTGATCTTAATATCTTCCTTAGCGCCAACCCCGATCAGCTCCTTATATAAATCGATAGAGCTTTGGATATACTGGCTGCCCTGAGAAGCATAAAAATCCGCTCTCTTTAATTTGTCTTTAGGCTCTGACGACTGAGAACAACCAATGAGTAAAATCGCTATCCATGTAATATATGGTATCTTTTTCATACTTATTTTTTTAACACAATTTAATGGTTTACTCAAGAACAATTATTTGTTTTTGACGCTAGGTAGACTAAACACAAACTTCTCTCAAGCGCCCTTTGAGGGCCCTCTTTAAAGCTTCGGCCTTAACCAGAGTCTCCTGGTATTCTGCCTCTGGCTTGGAGTCATAGACTATTCCGCCGCCGACTCCAAAATATATATCCCTGTTTTTTTTGAAGAAACTTCTAATCAGAATATTAAAATCCATATTCCCGTTAAAACTGAAGTACCCGAAGCTACCTGTATAAATATTTCTTCTGTCCGGTTCAAGTTCTTCAATAATCTGCATAGCCCTGATCTTCGGACAACCCGTAATAGAACCTCCCGGAAAACAAGCTTTTATCACATCGATTCTATCCATCTGCGGATAGAGCTTGCCTTTAATCTGAGAGGTCGTCTGAAAAACCGTCGAGTACTCCTCGAAATTCCTCAAACTCTCCACTTTTACAGAACCGTAATCACAGACCCGGCCTAAGTCATTCCTCTCTAAATCCACTATCATCAATAACTCTGCCTTGTCTTTTCTGCTATTCTCTAGAGACTTTTTAAATCTTTTATCCTGCTCCCTGTTGTTTGAACGCGGACGCGTACCCTTCATTGGCCGCGTCACTAAAAATCGACCATCATATTTAATAAATCTCTCTGGAGATCCGGAGACGATGCTTAAATCTCCTGTATTCAACAGCCCTCCGAAAGGCACGGGAAAGACACTTTTTAAATTTTTATAAAGTTCGATGCTAGGTAGATCTGTCTGGGTATGAAAACGCTGTGATAGATTGATTTGGTAGATATCGCCCTTTACAATATAGTCACGGCACTTATCTACCGAACTTATATAATCCGTATGCCTAAAATTTGATTTTAGTGCATAATCCTTGTTCCTGATGTTTCCAAAAGACAAAAAACTCTTTTTTTCTTCTATGTCTTCAATTTTATTTAGAAATTCCTTTAATCTGCGATCCGCCCGCCTTTTTCTTAAGCCGGGGCTAGTCTCGGGAAAGCCGCTAGAAAAAATCAGGGCTTTATCTTTGTAGTGGTCGACACATAAGACAACATCAAAAAACGCAAACCATAGATCCGGGACCCTTAAATCATCGATATTTTTTCTAGTAATCCTCTCCAGACAAAATCCTAGGTCATAAGATAAAAAACCTACCGCCCCTCCCAAGAAAGGCAGATCTATTTTCTTGTGGCTAGAATTCAGCCTATACTTATCTAAAAGAGATCTCAGATGATTAAAGATATTCCCCTTAAAACTTTTCTGGGATTTGCCCCAATGCTCCGTAATCAATCCGTTTTTGAATTGAATAGTCAAGAATGGATCTATGCCAAAAAACGAAAAACGCCCCAGATTATATGTATCTAAAGAACTCTCCAAGCAGAATCCTACATCAGCGTTCTTTAATAAATCCAGGAAATTCGCGCTTTTACAATCTAACTTAACTTGAATAAAAGATGCGTTATGCATTTCTTACAATAAAATTCTCGACTTTTCTATAGGGCCGGTACGATAGCTTCACTCTTTTTAAACTCTCCAGCCCGGAATCATCCATAATATTTATATCTACGGCTGATTGCTCCCTGCAGAACTCCCGAAAGACATACTGGGCGATACCCTTAAACTTTAAGTTGCAAATTTCAAACAGAACGACGAAGGAATTGCCTAAAGCATAGCCAAATGTAGCCGCCTGGATTCTTTTTTCTGTCTCAATAACCTTTCCTATAAGACCTAATTTCCTGTATGAGCCAAGGGCGGTCTTGAATACCGTAAAATTATCGTCTAACAGGCCCTGATAAACCAAGTCCTTATTTTTTTCCTTTCTTCCGCCAGACCAAGACTTATATAAATTAAGGCACTCTTGACAATCTTCGTCTTTGTAAGGCCTGTATTTGAAGCAGTAGTTCTTCTGAAAGAAATTTGCCGCTGCGCGCTTTCTCTTCAGGCGGTTTCCACTTAAACTCACCAACTCTCTTCTCTTACATATATAGTCACGCCCGCCTAAGATAATCTCAAACCCAAACTTTTTATAAAATGACGTGTCTTTCTTTTCCGTATTCTCGATACGAGAAATCAATCTATTTTTATTATACCTATCCATAATCTCAAAACACTTACTTACGGTTTTTAAGCCAAGGCTCTTTCCTTGCGGTGGTAAATATAAAAAACATCCTACTCTGTCTTTAAAGAATACACAAAGGCGCTGATCTATTTTGGCCCAAAAGATATCATAGAGATCTTTCCAGATAAAAATATTCTCAAAAGCATATAAGGAAAGCCTATGATTATTTAAACATAGGAATTTATCAAAGACCGGTTTATCTTTTAAGCAAATACGGCTAAATTGCATTAATTAATCGATATGGGAAAGAGTAATTCCAAATCTTGGATAGGATATTCAGAAAATAACTCCTTGTTCTGAATCAAGAAATCAATTGCCCCTTTACGACTTAATTCTTTATTTAAGTAATCTGTGAATTCTTCTACCACAGCTCTATCGGCACTATCAAAATATGGACATTTTTTATCTCTGGCTAAATAAAGTTTATTATCTTTTTTTGTAAGTAAGAACGGATACAGCCGGCAGTCAAAGGGCCTATGCTTATATATTTTACACTTATGATTAGAGGAATCAAGACAAGGACAGATAAAACAAGATTCGTGTTCTATTAAATTAACTTCTAATGAATCTTTTTCTTTGAAGCCTGTGTCATTTTTATGATGACCTCTAAAGAGAGCGGGCGGTAGAACATCATTTTCTACTAGATACTTGGCCTCTGACTCGCTAAATTGAGGGCCCCAGATGCTTCCGTTTTCAGAAAAATGACAGCAGGTATCGCATTTTAAACAGATCTCTTCAGGGACAAGCTGCTTAAGCTGCATTTTATTGGCCGGTGAATTGTAATACTATTTTTCTCTTTCGAGGATAGATATCGAAGTCGATGAACACGACCTGTTGCCAAGTACCTAACAGAAGTTCAGAGTTATGAAACGGCACCGTCAAGTCCGAACCAAACAAAGAAGCCCTCAGATGTGAATGCGCGTTTCCGTCCGATCCAGATATAGAGTGGTTGTGTGCGTATGATTTGTTACGCGCGATCAATTTCTCGGCGATCTCTTTTAAGTCCTGTATCTGGCCCGGCTCATACTCCATAGTAGTAATGGCCGCAGTCGATCCGGGCACAAACAACAGCACGCTGCCTTCGTCTAATTTCGTCTCCTGCAATTTCTCTTTGACTTCATATGTAATATCCACAATATCGTTATTACCCTTTGTCTCAAAATTTATAAATTTAGTGATAGTCTTCATCTTACTTTGCTCCCCTCTTTAACGTTTCTTTCTGGAGAAAGAATTATAATACCAGAATCATCCTGAGCAGCTAATAGCATCCCCTGGCTCTCAACTCCTCGGATTACCGCTGGTTCTAAATTATCTATCATGGCGATCTGTCTACCCAGAAGATCCTCTTTTGCGTAAGAAGACTTTATTCCCGCAACCAACTGTTTCTGTTTATCACCCAAGTCGACTCTTAATACGTACAACTTATGCGCATCAGGATGGTCATTGACTTCCTTTATAGTAGCAATCCTTATTTCAAAATTATTGAAATCATTTATAGTAACCATCTGTTTCTCCTGCCATAAAAAGTTATCTGGGTTGGATTAATAGAATTATACCATAGGATATATAGATAGGCAAAGCGGAAAAATGTGGAGTAATGCAAGGATTATTTCGCACTTTCGTATTGAAGCATTCCCTTAGATTGT
>CAZFPS010000093.1:0-3315 GCA_964520705.1 uncultured Planctomycetia bacterium
CCTTTTTTATTGTTTAGGCAATATCAAAGCGCGAAAGATATTTTACATTATGCAAATTACATGACCAGCCTAAATCGTCAAAGAAAGTCGCTCTTGTCCCAAGAGTTCATCTAACTCTTTTATTAGCGCTTCGTTAGAAGAAACATAAAGCTGATTGCCCACTAGTATTCTTACCTTTTTCTTTTGAGGAGTATTGAGGTGTAAATAGACAGGAATGGTCCCTGGATGGCCTGCCAATTTATCTTTTACAGTCTCAAAGATATTCTCCCTGAGGCCAAAGAGATTGATATTAATGCTGGTTACCAGGCTAAAAACTTGTTCAATAGGCAGGATAGAATTCGCGAGAATTTTTGGCTGATCTTCTTTTAAGCTCAGTTTCCCTCTTAATAATACAACATTATTCGGAACAATAGATGTCGAACACTGGCGGAAAGCACTGGGAAAGACAAGAATTTCCACCATTGCGCCCAAATCTTCTAACTTCAAAATTGCCATCTTCTCATTTTTGGCCCGAGTTGTTGTATACTTTGCTTTATTGATCAACCCGACCAATAAGATATCCTCGCCATCAGTCCTCTCATTTAAATGCGATATAGAACATGATGAGAACATCCTCAAAAGGTGTGAATATCGCGCCAGAGGATGGCCTGTTACATAAAATCCTAGTATATCTTTTTCAAAAGCAAGCAACTGAATTTCTGGCCACTCTTTAATCTGAGGAGCCTGTGGAGTTTTTCTTTCAAAACTGCTATCTTCTTGCCCAGGAACAGCCGAATCGAAAAAAGACAACTGTCCTTTGTTGCGCTCTTTTTGCAATCTAGATGCTTCACTTAAACAATCATCGAGGATGCTCATCAACTGGCTGCGATGAAGATCAAATATATCCAAGGCACCGCATTTAATCAAACTCTCCATTACTTTTCGATTGGCCAACCTCAAGTCTAATCTTTCGCAAAATTCAAAGAAATTATTAAATTCTCCGTATTTATCCCTAGCCTCAACTATAGAATCTATGGCCCCTCTACCAACATTTTTTACCGCTAAAAGCCCGAATCTTATAGAGGTTTTATCTTCAACTGTAAATTTAGCATAACACTTGTTGATATTGGGCGGGAGTATATTAATATTCATCCTGTTTGCTTCACTAACATACTCAACGACTTTATCGGTATTCTCTTTTTCGCTCGTGAGCAGCGCGGTCATGAATTCCACAGGAAAATTTGCTTTTAGATATGCAGTACGGTAAGAAATTAATGCGTAGGCTGCACTGTGGCTACGATTAAATCCATATCCTGAGAAATACACAACTAGATCAAAAACCTTTGATGCGACTTTTTCGCTGACTCCTTGCTTCATGCATCCTTGCACAAACTTTTTCCTCTGTTGCTCCATAACCTCAGGAATCTTTTTAGCCATAGCCCGTCTAAGCAAATCTGCTTCAGCCAGGTCAAACCCGGCAAGTTCTGAAGCAATCTGCATAACTTGCTCTTGATACACAATAATTCCATAGGTCTCCTTTAAGACAGACTCTAATTTTGGATGGTCATACTTAATCGACTTACGGCCATGTTTACGCTGAATGAAATCATCTAACATACCAGATCCAATCGGACCAGGTCGATATAGCGCAAGAATAGCAATCAAATCTTCAAACCTAGTCGGCTCTAACTTGCGTAATAAATCGCGCATACCAGAACTTTCTAACTGAAAAACACCCATTGTCTGAGCGCTACTTAGCAATTCAAAAGTCTTCGGGTCTTCTAAAGGAAGATTAGAGATATCGATTTCTTTTCCTTGAGTCCTTCCAACAATCTTTATTGTCTCATCAATTACCGTAAGGGTACGCAAGCCTAGAAAATCCATTTTTAAAAGACCAATCTTCTCCAATGGACCCATGGAATAACCAGTAGTTATTTGATCATCATTAGTCTTATATAATGGCACATAATCAGTAAGAGTTGTATCAGCGATAACAACACCGGCTGCGTGTATCGAGGCGTGTCTAGTCAAACCCTCTAATGTCATAGCGGTGTCGATTAGTTTCTTTATCTCGGGATTATTGGTATACATTGAGCGGAATTCTTGCTCGTTTGATAGCGCTTCCATCAAGCCGATATTGGGATCCGGTGGCACTGACTTGGCAAGCTTATCTACGTCCTGATAAGCCATTCCCATAACCCTGCCCACATCTCTAATCGCCGCCCTGGCCTGCATAGTCCCAAAGGTAATAATTTGCGCGACATTTTCTTTACCATATTTATCGGTTACATAATCAATAATTTCTTGTCTGCGCTCATAACAAAAATCGATATCAATATCCGGTAAACTTAATCTCTCTGGATTTAAAAATCTTTCAAATAGCAAACCATATTTCAATGGGTCGATATCGGTAATACCTAGCAGATAACTAACCAGACTGCCGGCAGCCGAACCCCTTCCCGGGCCCACGGGCACACCATTATTCTTTGCATAGTGTATAAAATCCCAGACAATTAGAAAATAACTGGTAAAACCCATTTTTCTAATAATGCTCAACTCATGGTTTAATCTTTCTATTATCTTTTGATCCACATTCTTATAGCGCAGTGGCAGGTCCTTTTGACAAAGCTTCAATAGAAATTCATCATTATTTTGTCCGTGAGGAGCTTCATATATGGGTAAGTGGCTCTTAGAAAAATCCAGTTCTAAATTACACTTATTGGCTATCTCTAAAGTATTCGAAATAGCTTCGGGTACTTCATTAAACAGATGCTTCATCTCTTTTGCGTCTTTAAAATAAAATTCGTCAGTTTGAAAACGCATGCGCCCTGGGTCATTTAAAGTAGTTTGAGTTTGTATACATAAGAGCGCCTCATGTGCCCGAGCATGTTCTTTTTTTAGATAGTGCAAATCATTGGTGGCCACAATAGGAAGATTTAGTTCTTTGCTAATTTTTAAAAGGCCTTTATTCACTTTTGTCTGTTCGGGAATTTTATTCTCCTGAAGCTCTAAGTAAAAATCACCTTTAGCAAAAATATTGTTAAACTCATCCGCTACTCTTATGGCTTCGTTTATATTATCTTGCAGAATTTGACAGGCAACTCTACCCTTTAAACAAGCAGACATCCCAATCAAGCCCTGGGAATACTTAGAAAGCATTTCTATGTCAATTCTAGGACGATAGTAAAAACCCTCTAAGAAACCAATAGAAACAAGCTTCATCAGATTTTTGTAACCAATCTCGTCTTTGGCTAGTAATATGAAGTGATTGGCTGCTTCTTGTATCCCCCCAGATACGGATTTCTTCAGCCTACTCTCTGGAGCGATATATACTTC
>CAZFPS010000093.1:3325-6577 GCA_964520705.1 uncultured Planctomycetia bacterium
TATTGGCTTCACTCCCATCTTTTGGGCAATCTCATAAAATTCGATAGCCCCAGACATATTGCCATGGTCGGTAATAGCTAGTGCGGGCATTCTTTGGTTTTGGGCGAGTTTTACTAATTCACTTAAACGGCAGGCGCCATCAAGAAGACTGTATTGGGTGTGCACATGCAAATGCACAAAATCGGAATGGACCATAATTATAATTTAAATCCGAAAACCTAAATTCAGAATACGAAACATCCTCCTTCGCTAAAGCTTCGAAGGATAGTTCTCCGAAGCCTTGGCGAAGGAGAACAAATCCGAATCTTATAATTTTCAAAATATTTTTTTGGTAACTAGTATTTCGATATTCGAACTTGTTTCGAGTTTCGATATTTGAAATTCGAATTTGCCTACTCCCACTCAATAGTGGCAGGCGGTTTAGAACTTATATCGTAAACCACGCGGTTTACGCCTTTTACTTCATTTATTATTCGGTTTGAAATTTTGCCTAATACTTCATCGGGAATCTTTGCCCAATCTGCAGTCATGCCGTCTGAGCTAGTTACACATCTTAAAGCAACAACATTTTCATAAGTACGTTCATCCCCCATAACTCCGACTGTCTTTATAGGCAACAATACAGCAAAAGCCTGCCATAACTCATCATACAATTTAGCTTTTGTGATTTCGCTTAACACAATTTCATCACTATCCCTTATGATTTTGAGACGCTCTGGCGTTACCTCACCAATAACCCTGATTGCTAGACCCGGTCCCGGAAAAGGCTGACGGAGAATTATAGCGTCTGGCAAACCTAACTCTTTACCTATCTGCCTGGCCTCATCCTTAAACAATTCTCTCAACGGCTCAATTAGTTTCAATTTCATCTTAAGCGGCAGGCCACCGACATTATGATGTGTTTTTATTTTAGCCGAGGGAGAACCTGTTGCAGAAATAGATTCGATGACATCTGGATAAAGTGTGCCTTGAGCTAAAAACTCAACATTCTTTACTTTGGCAGCTTCTTCTTCAAAAATCTTAATAAACTCATTGCCTATGATTTTTCTCTTCTTTTCCGGATCCTCTACGCCTTTTAACTTATGCAGAAATCTATTTGTGGCATCAACGCAATCTAGGTTGATTTTGAAGTTTCCCTTAAATATTCTTTTGACCTGTTCAGCCTCGCCCTTTCTCAATAACCCGTTATCTACAAAAATGCACCTTAAATTCTTCCCTACCGCCCTGTGCACCAAGACAGATGTTACAGATGAATCCACTCCTCCACTCAATCCACAAACGACCCTGCTCTTGCCCACCGACTCTTTAATTCTTTTTACAGTTTGTTTAATAAAAGAGGCCATCTGCCAGCTGGGGGAACAACCGCAAATACGATTCAAAAAATTCGATAACATCTCTGTGCCTTTAGAAGTATGCACAACCTCTGGATGGAACTGCACGCCAAATATTGTCCTCTGTTTATTTGCGAATGAAGCTATAGGGGTATTCAGCGTATGGGCTATTGCAGAAAATCCTTTAGGCAATTTATATACATAATCACCATGACTCATCCAACTTGATAAATTACCAGGAAGATTAGTAAATAAATCCTTATGGCTATCGATGAATAACTCTGCTCGGCCAAACTCCCTGTCTCTTGTATGTTTTACCTTGCCACCAAAGGCTTGAGCTATTAATTGCATACCATAACAAATCCCTAAAACAGGAAGCCCTAATTTAAATATCTTTGGGCTAACCGTGGGGCTCTTTTTTTCGCTTACGCTAGCCGGACCACCAGACAAAATTATACCTTTGGGGCCAATCGACTTTATTTCATTTACTGAAATATTATAAGGCACAATCTTACTATATACTCGGCTCTCTCTTATTCTACGAGCAATCAACTGGGTATACTGTGAACCAAAGTCAAGAATTATAATTATATCTTTATGCATATTTCTCCTTATTTACCCATTCCTACTCTTTGCACAACCTGAAAAATCTTACCTTCTGTTTGAATAGAAGGAGCGATTATGATTTCCGTAGAGTGCATATCTTTAATATTCTTTGCGCCCAGACAGCCCATGGAAGTCGCTAGTGCGCCCATTAAGTTTTGCGAACCATCATCAACCTTTGCCGGACCAAAAAGTATTTCCTCTAATGTTCCTGTGGTACCCACACGAACCCTTGTGCCTCTAGGTAAATTAACATGCGAAGTTGCCATGCCCCAGTGGAAACCTCTTCCAGGTGCTTCTTTAGCCCTGGCAAAAGCAGAGCCGACCATTACCGCATCAGCCTTAACTGCAAAAGCTTTACAAATTTCACCACCTATCCTCATACCGCCGTCAGTTATAATAGGAATATATTTACCGGTCTTCTTATAATAAGTATCTCTGGCTGCGGCTGAATCTAATGTCGAGGTTACCTGAGGTACGCCAATGCCCAGAACTCCCCGTGTAGTGCAAGCTGCTCCCGGACCAATGCCCACTAAAAGACCGGCGCAACCGGTCTGCAACAACTCTAAGGCAACCTTATAAGTAACGCAATTTCCCAACACAACCGGCACCTTCATAGATTTACAGAATTTTCTAAGGTCTAACGTTTTATACAGGCTGGAAATATGACGAGTACTAGTTACAGTGGACTGAACAACAAATATATCTACGCCGGCTTCTTGGGCGATTTTACCAAAACGCTCAGCATTCTGTGGAATACAGCTTACCACAGCGGTAACTTTATGTTTTTTAATCTCTTTAATTCTCTGGGAAATAAGCCTTTCTTTTACGGGCTTGACGTATAGGCTCTGCACCAATTCTGTGGCTTTCTGGGGCGATGCTTTAGAGATCTTATCTAAAACAGTATTCGGATTGTCATACCTCGTCTGTACACCATCGAGATTCAATACAGCGATCCCGCCTAGCTTACCCATTGCCACAGCAAACTTTACATCAACTACACCATCCATGGCCGCAGCTAAAATAGGGACCTTAAACTTCTTACCAGCGATGCGCCAAGAAGTGTCTACTTCATTAGGGTTTATCGTCTTCATGCCCGGAACTAGAGCCACTTCATCAAATCCGTAGCATCTACGGGCTTTTTTATTGATTCCAATCCACTCGCCCATTAATATATCTCCTTATTTGAAAGGTTATTTTGGTAGGATAGTAATTTAATTATTTTACAGACTATTATTTTGCTTGTCAACACTAAAATAAATAAAGTAATGCAAGGATTATTTCGCACTTTCGTATTGAAGCATTCCCTTAGATTGTT
>CAZFPS010000094.1:0-6542 GCA_964520705.1 uncultured Planctomycetia bacterium
ATTACCTAACAAACACTTGCAATATAAGTATACAATATTATCTGTGATTTTTCAACCCCAGGGTAATTTTTCTTATAATATATTTGAATTGTAACTTATTGCTATACAGATAGTTATGAATGTTGACCTAAAAATACTAAAAAACTTAATCTCTTGCTTAAGCTGAATAATAAAAGGTAGGATTTAGCTATTCTTACCTTCTTCGCTATAAATAACCACCTGGTTCTTACCCTGGTGCTTTGCCTTATACAGAGCCATATCAGCTAATTTTATCATCTCCTCTGAAGAAGTAATATTCATTGAGGGGAATGATGAGACGCCCATACTCACGGTAACTTTTAATGGGCCTTGTTTAGTCATAAGATATTCTTCTTTTTCAATCAATCGCCTTATGTTTTCAGCACACTTACGGGCGCCTTCCACATCAGAACTGGGCAAGAGAATAGCTAATTCCTCGCCTCCATAGCGGGTAGGAAAATCTGCCTTGCGTACACCATTTAAAAGTATCTTTCCTATCTTTCTTAACACCACATTGCCATTCTGATGGCCATGGATATCGTTTACCTTCTTGAAGTTATCTATATCTATCATAATCAAAGACAGGGGAATTTTATATCTCAGTGATTTCTGAAATTCGTGGTCTAAGACCACTTGCAGGAATCTAAAACTATTTAAGCCTGTCAACTCATCGGTAGTGCTTAATCTTCTCAGGTGTATGTTCTCCAATACCACAGAAGTATGCTTGTAGAAATTAATAACGATATAGGTTATGACACAGATAAGTATTAATTTGAATGGATTAAAGTAGTAGCCCTTAAGAAATAAACCGAAGGACGCGGCCGCGATGATACTGATTACTGAAACCGTAAAAAAGAATCCCTTGAGTATGGGCAGGCGGAAGCACAAAAAAGCCATAAACACACAGAACATTAATAGCACTAGCCAATTAAGCCACTGGGGTGACTCCTGGATAAATTTGCCGTCCAAAAACATCAAGGTGGCATTAGCCATAACTTCCACTCCGGACAAGACTCCCAGGGGCGTATTGTATATATCATGGAAGATTTTTGCTGTTACGCCGATAAAGACAATCTTATCCTTAAATACCGAGGGATCAAAATTATCAGAAAATACAACCCACATCGGTATCTTTTTAAGACCAGTTAAGCCCGCCTGGTATTTTATCCATGCTGTATTATCTTGACGCAATGTAAAATTAGACCTACTAAATTCTTCTTTTTTCTTAGGCTTAAGACCATTTATCAAAACCTTATTTTTGTCTACCAAAATAGAACCTAGGTCATAATCATAGTACCTGCCGAATACATATAGTTCAGTGGCATAGTCTCTGACTTTATTTTCTACGGTTAAATCGAAAGGCCGGATTCTGCGTATTACTGAATCGATATCCATGGGCTTATTCAAATACCCTGCAGGAACCAGATCTTTAATGAAGAACTTATCCGAACCTAAAGAACGCCCTAGTGCGTCATTGGCATAAGGAAACAATACATTCCCCTTGCCTTCTATGGTCTGGGCCAATAGATCATCGCTCTGCTTATCTTCGCTCTCTCCGCTAAAGACTATATCGAATACTATTAACCTAGGATCTCCTTTATGAATTTTCTCCAGAAGCTGGGCATAAATATAGCGCGGGAAAGGAATCTTCTTTTTCAGCCTCTTGATAGTAGTCTCGTCTATGACAATAATAGCCAGATCATCGAGGTGTTTGGAGGAGTCAACTTTTGGGAAAAAATAGCCTACATCTCTAGATAAAACGCTGAAGCGGTCGAATACCTTTAGTTCTAAGGTAAGCAAAGAATTAGGAAAGAAATAGAAAATGATAAAGAAGACTAAAAATATATAAAGCGCAATAAGTCCGACTTTTCTATCCATTAGTGATAGTTTAAAATAAAAACCACTAGATTGCAATATAATTCATAAAAAAGGATAGACGAGATTAAGTTACTTCTTTCTTAGGTGGGGTATATCCTTTAGGGGGTGCTTGAGGAAAACTCCCTATCCTGGGTTACGAAGACATCCATCCTGGTAGACCTGGAGGAGCTTCAGGAAAGGTTCTAATGGTTCCGCTAGTATACAGTATGCCTTGGATAGACACAGCCACCAGTAGAATAACAATTCCCACTGCCATGGTCATCTCTACCAGCGTGAATCCTTGAGTTTTTCTATTTTTTCTTAACATTGCTTACTTAGCTATCTTTTATGACCTTCCTTAATTATAACCCAGAGGAGGAGAAGGAAAGTCTTCACTCACGCCACCCGTAACGTAAAACTCTGCGTCCTCCCAATCATCAAATCTTTGTAGACCCGTTTGATCATAAACAATAAACTTTGTACCAGTAACGCCATAATGTTCTGGCTGGGCATATACTGTATATATATCTTGTCCTGCCATAATATAAAAATCGTACCCTTGGTGACTTTCATCTGCAAAAGCAGTGGAAAGATAAGATGGTGTACTACCTGATAAAACAGTAAAGTCGTCAGTGTAAGCAGAATTAACTGCCCTGTATGACTCGAGTGCAGCAGCTATTGATTTTACACTGCCCACAGCAGCACCATCATTAGCATTTATTTTAGCTCTTAGCAGACTGTGTATAGATAGCGCGGCCAGTATAATGATTATGCCTACTACAATCATTATCTCTACTAGCGTGAATCCCCTTTTTTTTCTAAGTCCTAACATTACAAACCCCTAAAAATAAAAAACCTATTCTGCTTGAAAGAATAGGCAAAAGACAAACTTCCTCTTTTTACTTTGGCTTTGGCAACTGACTGTCGTATCCTGCTTAGCTTAGGCAGGATTTAGACTCTTAAGCTTTGTGCCCCATTCTTTCAAATGGTTTACCTTTTTCAGTCCTGATTGTTTTTTTACTCTATAGATACCTCCAATATAAGTATATAATATATTTAGGGTATTTTCAAGGTTGAGGTCCTATATTATTTACATATGAGATTGATACCTGGCTGCTTTAGATATAGACAGTTATAGAATATTCTACTAAGCGGCTATTTCTATTCTGGGGAATTCGGGGAATTCCCTCTTCATTTTAATGAAAAGTTGGCTATTTTGTCTATTTGTTAAATCAGGATCTTGTTTTAATAAAATATATGCCTCCTCTCTAGCGCTCTTTAAGAGTTTAAGCTGAGTCAGGGGATTGGCGATATTTAAATTGCTCAATCCGTGCTGGCGCCGGCCGAAAAATTCACCCGGCCCCCTAATTCTTAAATCTTCTTCTGCTATCCGGAAACCGTCAGATATTTCTTCTATGGCTTTGATTCTACTCTTTGCCTCATCGGTCTTGGGATTAGACACGACTATAAAAAAAGATTGGTCTCTTCCCCTGCCGATGCGGCCCCTTAATTGGTGTAATTGAGATAATCCGAATCGCTCCGCCTGCATCACAACCATGCAAGTGGCATTCGGTATATCAATGCCCACCTCCAAAATAGAAGTCGCAACTAAAATATCGATTTCTCCTTGTTTAAAATTCTGCATCGCCTTATCTGTCATCACTGTTTCCATCTGGCCATGGATTAGCCCCACATTAAAATCTTTAAAAATATCCGACTTGAATTCTGCAAAAATAGTCTCTGCTGCTTTTAAATCACTCTCCTCTGACTCTTTAATTACAGGACAAACAAAATAGACCTGCCTGTTCTGTTTTACAACACTTTTAACAAATCTATACACTTCCTCTAATCCGTCTTCGTTATGTCTAACTGTTCTTATGGGCAATCTATGTTTGGGAAGCTCATCTATAACAGAGATATCTAGGTCTCCATAGATAGTCATTGAGAGTGTGCGCGGGATAGGTGTGGCGGTCATAATCAGCGTATCGGGGTTGTCGCCTTTTTTAGGCAGCAGTGCGCGTTGAGCCACACCGAATTTATGCTGTTCATCAATAACCACCAATCCTAAATTCCTAAAAATCAAATCCTGTTGAATCAAGGCATGCGTGCCTACGATAAGATTTATCTCTCCGTTTTTAACACTCTTATAAACTTCATTTCTTGCTTTTTTATTTATATCACTGGTCAATAAAACCACTTTTATCGGATCACTCTTCATTTCTGATAAATAGTCTTTAATATTCCTAAAGTGCTGTTTTGCCAGAATCTCAGTGGGCACCATAAACGCCACTTGATAACCGCTATCTAAAGCAATGGCTGCAGCCAACATAGCCACAATCGTCTTTCCGCTGCCCACCTCGCCCTGCAGAAGTCTCTGCATGGGGAATTTTGAAGCCATGTCTTTATTGATGTTCTCGATTTCTCTACTTTGCGCAGAGGTAAGCTCAAAAGGCAAATTATCTATTAAACGGCCAAAGATTGAACCATCGAGTTTATGCTGTATTCCTTTTTTTTCATATCTTCTTAACTTTCTTAAAATAACCGGAACCTGGAATAAAAAGAACTCCTCAAAAGATAATCTGCGATAAGCCTCTTTATTGGTATTTGTGTCTTTGGGAAAGTGAATATTGATAAGGCTCTGGGCCAAATTTAAGAAGTTGTATTTATTTCTAATATTATAAGGCAGGGGATCGGCTACTTTAGGCAAGTATTTATCTAATGCGTTCTTTACAATCTGGCGCATAAAGCGCTGAGTCAGGCCTTCACAGACTGAGTAAATCGGAACAACTCGACCGGTACTTAAGCAATCATCTTTCTCGCTAGCCAACAGCTCAAATTCAGGATTGGAGATCTGAATCCTATCCTTGTACAACTCTGCCTTTCCATATAAGATAATGTTCTGTCCGACTTTGAAATAATTATTTAAATAAGGCTGGTTAAACCAGACCGCAAATACCCTGCCGCTGCCATCACCTACGGCTACCTCCACAATACTAAAACCACGCCGCTTCCAAGAACGCCTGCCGCCTTTAGCCAAAATCTGGCCCTTGATAGTATAGAGTTTCCCGATTTCTAATTTGGAGATCTTGGCTAAGTTTGTACGGTCTTCGTATCGTCGGGGAAAATAGTAGAACAAATCCTCAACTGATAGAATATCCAGTTTCTTAAACAGTTTTACTTTTTGTGGACCAACGCCCTTGAAGTATTGCAGTGAATCAGATAATGAAATCATTTGAAATTATTATAAGGGAAGGAATTAGTGGGGTCAATGGTATAAAAATTTATTGGTAAGAATCTCCTTTAGTGATTTTCCCGGTTTTCATATCAATAAAAATCCATAGCCCTTCGTCTTCAGGATAAATCTCATAAAATCCTTGCCAATCTGGAGTATTGTTAATTTTCCTCCATGCCACTCCTATAGACTGAAGAGGGCCTGCAGTAGATGGGCGCATATCTTCAGCTTGTCTACTGTCAGGGCCTGCAGACTTCCAATCATCTTCTGGCCACCCAGTTACAGGCTTAAGGAAATCATAAGAAAAATACAGGTCTGTGGTTTCATTGTTTGGATTCTTCTCAAAGCCTAAAGCTACCCATGACGCTGCCGAACGACCAACTGGAGAATTTGGAAATGCATCAATTTCATCAGGATTAAAACAACGCTCTTTTGGTGGAGAGAAAGATTCCCAATTGTATAACTTATAGTCATTACCTTCTGGAATAAGAATATCGTCCACAATCGCAGCCTTGTACCCATTATACATCTTTGTCAAAATAGTTATCGCCTCAGCCTGCTTGCTCTTTTCAATGGCCTTGGTTAATTGAGGCAGGGAAATGGAAGCCAGAATCCCAATTATTATAACTACCGCGATGAGCTCAACTAATGTAAAACCTTTTATCTTCATAACTCTATCTCCAATAGAGATATTTAATTACCTCTATTATAAATATAACTTTCTTTTGACTAAAAAACAAGGACTATTTAAAAAGAAAGGAAGGGGCTGCATTCTGCACAAAACACCGCCCTTCCTTCTCTTAAAATCAAAAGTTCCTGTTATTTATCTAAATAGCCGTAAGGAATCTAGGAGGATTCTTGGAAAGACTTTCAAAAAAAATAGCCCTGAAAATTAATTCAGAGCTATTCTATTAAATTTAACCCAGCAGCGACCTACTTTCACACACCATTGCTAGTGCACTATCATCGGCCCTAGAGGGCTTAACTACCGTATTCGGAATGGGAACGGGTGTGGCCCCTCTGGTCAGACCGCCAGGATATATATTGACAACTGAAAATAACGGTATTTAAAAACCGATGATAAGATGTATGATTATTTCTAATCATGGTCAAACCGATTGGCGATTAGTATTTCTTAGGCTTAATCCCTCACAGGACTTACACCTGAAACCTATCAAGCTCGTGGTCTACGAGCCGCCTTCATCCCTTACGGGAAGGGAAGTCTAATCTTTGGGCAAGTTTGGCGCTTATATGCCTTCAGCGCTTATCTCTTCCGAACGTGGCTACTCAGCCTTTGCCCTTGGCAGGACAACTGAAACACCAGAGGTTCGTCTGTCCCGGTCCTCTCGTACTAGGGACAGCCCCCATCAAACTTCCTTGCGCCCACATCAGATAGAGACCGAACTGTCTCACGACGTTCTGAACCCAGCTCGCG
>CAZFPS010000095.1:0-6542 GCA_964520705.1 uncultured Planctomycetia bacterium
TAGATAAAGAAAAAATTAAGAAATTAAGACAGGGCAGATCTTATATTCAAGATATAGGCAATAAGATATTAAGAAAATCCCTAAGAAAGAAGATTATCATTTTTTCTTGTGATTACAAAAATATATCTAAAGCTGATATCGTTATTATTAGCGTGCCCACTCCCTTAAGAAAGACGCGCGAACCAGATATATCTTATGTAGTAAGTGCATCAAGAGAAATAAGGAACCACTTTAAAAAAGGACAGCTTATTATCTTAGAGAGCACCACTTATCCGGGGACGACAGAAGAGATATTGCTTCCTTTGTTCTCGAAAAAAGGATGGAAGGTCGGAAAAGACTTCTTTTTAGCATTTTCTCCAGAAAGAATCGATCCGGCCAATAAGGATTTTAATACCTCTAACATTACAAAAATTATTGGTGGAGTCACTAGGGATTGTACTTGTTTAGCAAAGTCGATTTATAGTAAAATTGTCTCAGAAGTTATTACTGTTTCAAATCCCAAAGTTGCCGAGATGGCTAAGTTATTGGAGAATACTTTTAGATCGGTAAACATCGGTTTAATTAATGAGATTGCTCTGATGTGTGATAAGTTAGAGATAAATATCTGGGAGGTCATCGAAGCAGCAAAAACTAAGCCTTTTGGTTTCATGCCGTTTTATCCTGGTCCAGGCCTAGGTGGCCATTGCCTGCCTATAGACCCGCTTTATTTAACCTGGAAGTCTAGATTGCATGGTTTTGAACCGCGCCTAATTGAAATCGCTAGTCAGGTTAATTCTTATATGCCTCGACATATAGTAAAGAAAGTTAACGAGTTGTTAAATACAAAGTTAAAGCGCTCAATTTTAAATGCAAATATACTAATAATAGGTGTTACATATAAGAAAGATGTCTGTGATACTAGGGAATCACCGGCTATAGATATAATTCGGATGCTTATAAGAAAACAAGCGAAAGTTTCTTATTATGATCCCTATGTTTTTCGTCTTAACTTAATTGAAAAGACGCTGCACACGACAAAATTAACCAGGAAAAATGTTAAAAATAGTGATTGTGTTGTAATAGTGACTGATCATGAAAAAATAGACTACAAGTTTATTCTAAAGAATGCGAAACTAATTTTTGATACAAGAAATGTGTATGGTAAGATAAGTAATCGCAAAATCGTAAGAATATAAAATAGTTTTGAAAAAGTCAAGCTCATTAGCCAAAGAAAGAAAAGTTGCAGTAGTCACTGGAGGGGCCGGTTTTCTGGGATCTCATTTGTGCGACTTCTTGATTTCAAGAAATTATAAAGTAGTTTGCATAGATAATTTAATTACTGGGAGGATAGATAATATCAAGCATTTGCTTCGGAATCGGTTTTTTTCATTCGAAAAGCTTAACGTCTCAAAGCACTTTGAAATAAGGGGGGGAGTAAATTACGTTTTACATTTTGCTTCTCCCGCAAGCCCCGTCACCTATCTAGCCCATCCTATCCCCACATTAAAAGTTGGCGCTTTGGGGACTCATAATTGTCTAGGATTAGCAAAGGCTAAAAAGGCGAAATTCTTGCTTGCCTCTACTTCTGAAATCTATGGTGATCCTCTAGAGCATCCTCAAAAGGAGAGCTATTGGGGAAATGTTAATCCGATTGGTCCTAGGGCGGTATACGATGAGGCTAAACGCTTTGCCGAATCGATCACAATGGCATATCGCTATTGTCACAATATTGACACTAGGATTGTTAGAATTTTTAATACTTATGGCCCCAGAATGAGACTGGATGATGGTAGAGCTGTTCCGAATTTTATCTACCAAGCTTTAAATAATAAGCCGATTACAATTTACGGAACAGGCAAACAGACACGTTCTTTTTGTTATATAGAAGATCTGATCGAAGGGATCTATAAATTAATGAGCAGCCGAGTAAATGAACCAGTTAATCTTGGAAATCCTAATGAAGTTACTATAGAATTTATAGCAAAACTGGTTGCTGATTTAACAGGCAGTAAATCAAAGATTAGGCATCTACCTATGCCGCAAGATGACCCAAAAAGAAGGAAACCGGATATTTCTAGGGCAAAGAAGTACCTGCACTGGCAGCCTAAAGTCAAGCTCAAATCAGGCCTACTTAGGACTGTTCTTTGGTTTAAGGAAAATCTCCACATCTAGCTAAAATTCCACTCTAAAGTACCTGTAAATTCAGATTCATTATTAAAATATTTAAAGAAGTTTATCAGAAAGTTTACTTGTTGGGATATCAATAGTTACAGAAAATATTATAAAAAAAATACTTGACAAAATTTATTTTTTGAGTATAATTAATGCTTTCCCATTGCCCCTGTAGCTCAGCAGGAAGAGCACGTCCTTGGTAAGGACGGGGTCACCGGTTCAATTCCGGTCGGGGGCTTATACCGACGAGAAGCTATGCGAGAAAATATAATTTTTGAATGTACAATTTGTCATAATAGATTATATACATCTACAAAGAATAAAAAGCTCAAGCAAGTCAGATTAGAGTTAAAAAAATTTTGTCGATTCTGTCGGAAACATATTAATCACAAAGAAGTTAAATAATTTTTAGGAGCGTCGGTTAGTGGTAAACCAACGGTTTCCAAAACCGTTACTGCGGGTTCGATTCCTGCCGCTCCTGTAAATGAGAATAAAAGTTTTGAGATATAATTAATGAAAATAGTAGAATCACTAAAAAAGTTTCCAAAGTTTTTAAGGGAAGTCAAGGAAGAGCTAAAGAAAGTCTCATGGTCGAAGCGAGAAGAGCTTTTTGGTGCAACCTGGGTGGTTATTGCTACAACTTTTCTCTTAGCTGCTTATATCGGTAGTATTGATTTTGGTCTTTCTAAATTTTTAACGGTTTTTTTAAAATGATTTCCGAGTTTGAGACTAATTTTAAAAGGGGTTTACAGAAGTGAAGAAGTGGTATGTTGTCCATACTCAAACAGGTTCTGAGGATAAGGCTAAGTTAGCTTTAAAGTCTAGAATCGCAAGCAGCGACATGCAAGAGTTCTTTTCGCAGATAGTTATCCCTACCGAACAAATTTCTGAAGTAAGATCAGGCAAAAAAAAGATTTCTCAACGTAAATTCTTTCCTGGATATTTGTTAATAGAAATGGATTTCAATGAAAATACCTGGTTGTTAGTAAAAACAACGCCAGGTGTTACGGGTTTTATTGGGATCGGTAAGAGACCGTCATCGCTGACACCTGAAGAAGTAGAGAATATTTTGGAACGTACGCAAGAGGCGCAGGTAAAGCCGAGTCCAAAAGTTCATTTTGATATCGGAGAGCCTGTGAGAGTGGTTGACGGGCCTTTTGATAATTTTAATGGTGTAATAGAAGAAGTTCATCCGGACAAGCAAAAAATTAAAGTTAGCGTCTCAATTTTTGGAAGAGCTACACCGGTAGAATTGGAATACTGGCAAGTAGAAAAGATGTAAGTGAGGACATAAGTTATGGAGATTAATATTAAATATGGCGTAGACGGTATAACTTATAAGTCCGAACTTATCCTTGACATCAGAGATGTCAAGGATAAATCCGACTATAAACTTACGTCATTATATTCCGTAAGTTTAAGTCTCATTAAAAATGGCAAAAAAAATAGTTGCGCAAATTAAGTTGTACGTTCCAGGTGGGCAGGCAAATCCTGCGCCACCAGTTGGCCCAGCATTAGGTCAACACGGTGTAAACATTATGCAGTTCTGTAAGGCCTTCAACGAACAGACTAAGGGCAAAGAAGGACTTATTTTGCCTGCTATTATTAGTGTATATGAGGATAAGAAATTCGATTTTATTATTAAGAGTCCTCCTTCTTCAGTGTTGATAAAAAGAGCCTGTAATTTGGCGAAGGCTTCTGGTACGGCTGGTAAAGAAAAGATCGCTACTATAACAAAAAAGCAGATAAGAGAAATTGTAAAACAAAAAATTCAAGATTTAAATACCAGTGATGAAGAACAAGCAGCAAAGATTGTTATGGGCACAGCAAGAAGTATGGGCGTAGAGGTTGTGGAAGATGAAAAAGCGTAGTAAAAAATATAGAGAGTTATTAAAGCTAATGGATACGAGTAAGACCTATAGCATAGAGGAAGCGGTGGAAATTCTAAAGAAGTCGCCTCAGCTGAAGTTTGACCAATCCATAGATTTAGGCATTAAATTAAACGTCGATCCCAAGAAATCCGACCAGCTTATTCGAGGCACAGTGGTTTTGCCTAATGGAACTGGAAAAACAAAAAAGATTGCAGTGTTTTGCAAAGGTGAAGCCGAAAAGGAAGCTAAAGAATCTGGCGCAGATTTTGTAGGAAGCCAAGAGCTGATTGATAAAGTCGCTGGAGGATGGTTGGATTTTGATGTCGCTGTTTCCACACCTGAAATGATGAGAGATTTAAGTAAACTCGGTAAGGTATTAGGTCCCAGAGGATTGATGCCAAGTCCAAAAACAGGCACTTTAACTAACAATATCGCACAGGCCATAAATGAACTTAAGGCTGGTAAGGTTGAATTTAAAACTGACAAGCAGGGCGGCATGCATGTTCTAGTGGGTAAATTATCTTTTGAGACCCATAAGCTGGTGGAGAACATAAAGACTCTTTTGTCTGCAATTTCAGCCAATAGGCCTGCTTCAGTAAAGGGAGTTTTAATAAAATCTCTTTCTTTGTCTGCAACTATGAGTCCTGGATTTAAGGTAGCCTCATGAAAAAAGTAAGCGAAATATTTAAAGAAATAACCGATAGGCAGCTTAAAGATGATATAGGTATTAATTCTGGACTATTTCTGATGAAGCATTCCGGAATTAGCTCCGCAGATTTTACCCAGTTGCGCAGAGATTTAAAAAATACTGGTGCGAGAATTTTTGTGTCCAAGAACAATTACATCAAGGTAGCTTTGAAGTCTATTAATATAGGTAAGGAGATTTCTGAGTTTATCGATGGCCCAACAGCCGTTGTCTTTGTAAAAGATGATCCAGTGGCTCCTTCAAAGATTTTAACTAACTTCGCTAAAAATAATAAAACTATTGAATTAAAGGGTGGTTATATTAATGATAAAGTTATTAATTCTCAAGATTTTAAGATTTTGGCTAGTATTCCGCCAAGACAGGTTTTATATCAACAAATTGCTATGGTCTTTAACGGACCGATAGCTAAGTTGGCTATGAGCCTAAATCAGATTGTGGCAAAATTAGCCTATGCCTTGAAGGCGGTTAGCGATAAAAAGCAAGGCGAGAATAAGTAATCGTTTAAATAATAGAATAATAAATCTAAAATAAAATACGGAGGTAGAAAGATGGCAAAGACAGAAGAGATTATTAAAGAAATTGAAACAATGTCAGTTATGGAGCTTAGTGAGTTAGTCAAGGCTATCGAAGAGAAGTTTGGCGTATCAGCGCAGGCACCAGTTATGGCAGCAGGTATGATGCCTCAAGCAGCTGGAGCTGAAGCCGAGGAAGAAAAGAGCATTTTTAACGTCGTGATAACTAGCGTTGGCTCAAGTAAAATCCAGGTAATCAAAGAGGTCAGAGCTTTGACTAGTCTTGGTTTGAAAGAAGCTAAAGATTTAGTTGATTCTGCTCCCAAGGCCATTAAAGAAGGCGTGCCTAAGGAAGAAGCAGATGAGATGAAGAAAAAGCTAGAAGCAGCTGGAGCAACAGTAGAGTTAAAGTAGTTTTTAATTAGTAATTGACTTTAAAAGGATAATATGCAGGTTTTTAAGAAAAGAAAAAGTTTTTCTCGATTGAAGGAGGTATTTGAGCTTCCTCATTTTCTCAACACTCAGATTGATTCTTACAAGTTATTCCTTCAGCAAGATGTACCGCTAAAAGATAGGGAAAATACTGGGCTGCAGGAAATCTTTCAGGAAGTGTTTCCTATCGAGAGTTTTGACCGTAAGTTCCGTTTGGAATTTGTAAGCTACTCTTTGGGCAAGCCGAAGTACTCTGTTGAAGAGTGTAAGCGTAGAGGAATGAGTTATGCCTTACCACTAAGGTTAAACTTAAGATTAGTTACGCCTAGCGATATAAAAGTTCAGGAAGTTTATTTTGGCGAAATACCCTTAATGACCCCTACGGCTAGTTTCATTATAAATGGCGATGAAAGAGTGGTGGTAAGTCAATTACAGAGGTCTCCTGGAGTTTCATTTGAAGAAGAGACGCATCCGACCGGAAAAAGGATACTCTATGGACGAATTATTCCTTATCGCGGCGCTTGGCTTGAGTTTAAATATGATCTTTCTGAAACTATATTAGCCTATGTCGACAGAAAAAGGAATTTTCCGGCAACTCAAATTTTGAGGATTATGGGATTTTCTTCTGATGAGGATATATTTAAGGCATTTGGTGGAGAAATTCCAGAAATTCTAAACACGTTAAAGAAAGATTTCACGAAATCAAAACAAGAAGCTCTGATAGATTTTTATAGAAAGATGCGTCCTACAGAACCTGTTACTGAAGGAGCGGCGGAGGCATTATTTTATAGATTATTTTTTGATCCAAAAAGATATGATTTAAGTCGGGCTGGTAGATTCATTCTTAATCGGAAATTTAATTTAGAAGTT
>CAZFPS010000096.1:0-6518 GCA_964520705.1 uncultured Planctomycetia bacterium
AGTGCCTGCGCTAATCGCCAAAAGCGCTCATCTTTGCCAACTCCTTCTTCTACAAGGAATCTCCTTAAAGCCGCTCCTCTTCCAGCTCCAAACAAAATCATTGACTGGTGCAATCTATCTAAAACAGTTTTACCAACCTCTGCTTTTGTATCACCCAAAGACCAATCTTCTTCTTGCACCGTCTTCAGTTCATCAAACAAAGTCAACTGCTTTTCTTTCTTTTTCCGCTTATATGTAGACGTTGATGTGCTATCTTTCCCAAATAAACTTTTAACTCTTTCAGAAACAGGTAATAATCTGGCTTTATCCCCTTTAATTTCGATAAGGTTTGATAATTTCTCCAGATGTGCCCCTAATCCCTGGGCAATCTTTCGCGCTGCATCAAACTCCAGTGAAAAACCTGTGCCCTTAATATTACCGGCACTATTTTTATCTGTACCATCAGTAGATTCTGCAGCAATATCGTTGGAGCCTGTCGATAATGTCCAAAGCCACATAGCCGTAAGACGAGCATCTTCTTCAAATCCTTCAGTATGCGCTCCTTGGAAGATCATGTTGAGCGCTTCTTTAGAAACCGCACCCCAAACTTGTTCAAGGTATTCTTTTAATTCAATCTTCGAACCGTTAGCCTTTTCTACACGGGAATACTTTGAGAAAACCTCTAATGCAGGCCCTAAACATGCGAATATTGCGTCAGCGCCAACAATCCCTTCCCCTGAAAGTCTTGGCAACCATTCATGGACACGCCTTGGCAATTCCTGCAAAACTTCTCGCCAATCTCCAACATAATCATCAATCACAATCCCTTCTTCATTTTCACGAGCCCTACATACAAGGTTTATTGAAGAACCAAGTGCTGCTGAATCCATAGCTCGTAATCTTGTTTGCATTTCTGTTGCAATGGGCCAAGATGCAGTAACAACCAAACCAGCCGATAGCAAGGCATTTAATAACGCCTCCCATCCTTCAGTCGACTTGTGTGCGAAAATAATTACTGCTAAGCCGTCCGGTTTCATTATTCGACGAATTTCGGTTAAAGCTTTACCCATATCCGCTTCAAATCTATCTCGATCCTTATAATTTCGATCTTCGTCGTTCACGGTATCATTCATTAATATCTCATCTTCTTTAGGAGATAGCTGTGTTTCAAAAAGTTCCTTATGAATATGCCCTATGGTTCGCTTTAACCAAACATAAAAGAAATCGGATAAAAATGAATACGGAACAGCATTATAATATGGCGGATCTGTAATAATTAATTGACTTATGTCGGAAGGCAATAAATGCTTTGTTGCGGAAGCTTTTTCGACGCGAGCTACAGTTGAGATGTTCAACGTTGTAAGACATGCTTCCTTCACGCACTCAACCATTGATATCCAATCTCCAACAGAACCTCCAAATGGAGAAGCTTCGCAGTAATCCCAAACCATCGAAACAGCTTGTCGCACAAAAGCTGCTTGCATCTTGGGTCCAGATGGGTTCCAATAACTCAAGGAGCAAAGAGAATTTGTTAAGCGATCTAAGGCAATGGCCAAACCAGTAACAATTGCGGCGGTTAATTCCGGATCTAAGTTCTGTGTTCGAAGTTTTGATTCTACTTTCTTAATTTCATCGCAAAAAACTACCAGTCCTAATGACTGTCTAAAATTAAACAAATCACCCCATACTTTCATTCCATAGCGTTGGACTCGAAATCCTAATGTTCCCTGTGGCGGTAGAGGCTCATTAGGAATTAAAGAAATTTGATTCCCGTGAGCAGCAACCATCTTGTCTAATTCTGCTTTTGCGCTGAGAAACATCTCTAAATCTTTATTGTCTGCCAATCGATATCGCCGACCTCGTGCTCCCTTTTTCGTTTCAATAATTACTACTAATCTTGAACTATTTGCTCCCCCCTTATTTTGCTGAAGCTGTTTTACAACACTATCTAGTGGTGTCGTATACCCACAAACAGGACAAGAAAGAGAGCCTCTTTTTACAGTGCCAGACTGAACATCTTTGGTAGAAACATTATCAATAATCTCAAAATTGATTTTTTTATTTTTGATAATAAAACGCAAGGCCACTCGTTCTTTCTTTGATAACCACATTTTGTTCGCCATAGGAACTACGACTCCACACCCAGGCCCCTCACAAGTACACGTGCGCATCCAAATATGAGCAGTCGGCTCGTATCCCTTAGAATCTGCAATATAATAACGTGCTAGTCGCTTCCGCGCTCGTTCATAGACACATTGACCTGCTTCAGATAGCTTATCGATTAGTTCATTATGAAATTTAGGGACATATTCCAGCAAAAATTTGTTAATTACAACTGCAACGGGATTAATATCAGAAGAAAAAACATTAAGACCTAACCTTATGCCTTCTAGTGGAATAGAGCCGCCACCTGCAAAGGGATCGAGCATCAAAAACTCATCTAATTTATTTGTATCAGATATCAATTTTTTTATAGCCTGTAGGAAATAATTTTTCTTTGCAAATTCCCAATTAGCATAATCTTCTACCAATCGCAATGATCCCTTTAAAAGAGCGTTTTTATTATTATCGATACCTGGGTATAGACTTTCTAAAGTCGAATAAAGTTTATTGAGATAGGGCTCTGGGCAATTCTCATCACAAGGATCTAACAATAAAGATGCTAACAATATGGCCCTGCTTGAAGCCAATGGCTTTCTTGCCCACCAAATGTGTGAACTAGAAATATTACCTTGCTTTACCCATTTTTCTTTACTAGCAAGCGTCGAGATCTTTCTGATAGGAAGATTCTTTTCAATTAATCTTTTGCAATATTTCTGTCTTATCATACCTAACTCTTCTTTCCTGCTCCTAATATCTTCTCCGCGCCTACGTGATAGTGCTCAACCTTCACAAGAGTCTCCCATCCGAGCCTAATTGGGTCTTGTATGGTGTGAATTTCCGGTTTCGACGCACAGTTATAAACCACGTACAACCAATAATCTTTTTGTAACCTCTCGGCTGTCTTATACTCATTTGTAGTTAAAGCAATTTCACCTATAGTCGATCTGCCCTTTACTTCTATAAATTTAACTTTAATAAACGTTTTATCGTCATGGGGATGTGGTTTCCTAGAAATCAGGTCAAAACCTCGATTTTCTTTTTCAACACTTTCAACTTTCCATCCCTGCGATTCTTCATATTCTGTTACTTTCTGAACAGCTATTTTTTCTATCTCATCATCTCGAATCATGGGGGCGATATCTGGAGATGTCCTTTCAGGATGCGGTAATACCCATGCCCTACCAATATGATCTATCTTATCTATCATGCAGTTTCCTTCTAACTTTAAATCATTCAATTTCTTGTCTTTTCTATTATTTAGCTCATCAATATGTGCCTCAACTTGAGATATTAATCCAAATAAATGAGGCGATTTTTCTCCATTCTGTTGTTGGTTCAGTAAATCAGCAAGTCGCATGTTTTGCTTATGGATTAATTCATCAAGAGAAATTTTCACATGATTTGTAATGATTTGGATTTCTTTATCTCGCTCTTTATGAATTTCATCCAAAAAGAACTTTAGGGCTTTCTCTACCAAGGCTACTTCAATCTGATCTTTATTGGGAAGACTTCCATCATCCGGGATAATAAACTCGCCATTTGAAATAGATAAATCAAGAAAGATTGTCGGCTGTTTGATTGAAATTACACCGGACATATCTGTTTCCACTACAAAAATTCTTTTATGTATCTCTTTTCTCATGCCATCGCAAATCGAAGCGGAAAAAACATCAAGCCTATAAGGGTTTTTCGTATGCAGATCGTAAAAAACAGTCCCTTTTAGCAAATCAGTTCTAACTTGTGCTAACACGTCTTCTCTTACAACTTCAAAGAGTGGATGCCCTGGAGTAACCCATTCCAGAGTGGCATCGTTTTTTAAATATTCTTTATCAAAGGTAATGTTTTTGTACTCTCTTCCTAATCTCCCATACATAGGCTCTAACTTATCTCCTAATGGAAGCAAGGTTCTAGGGATTCGTCCTACTCGATAAATATGGGATTGCGTTCTTATTAGTTTTGGATGAATACTAGCAAGAGGCGCTGCTTGATTAAAAAAGTCTTCTATCACTTCTGGCACTAATCTTCTTTCCTTTGCCTCTTCATTCTTACCGACTATTACACTAAGGTTTAATTCCTTTTTAGCTAATCCTTCTAACGTTGAATGCGTTATTTGCCTAAATCTATTTGCATCAACATCTTTAACAATCCTTGCCTCAATACCTGGCACATCAATCCTTTTTGCATACATATCCCGAAACATACGTTCTAAAAGATTAGCAGGAAAAACTTCACCAACTACATCAAATACTTGGTCTGTACCCAATTCATCGCTAATTTTCTTTAATCTATCCAGTAATCGCTGCAACACCCTACCTTCACGAGTATTGACAGCGCAAAAATTGTAGATAAGACAATCGTGATCTTGACCATATCGATGAATACGTCCCATCCTTTGTTCTAGGCGTACTGGATTCCAAGGAATATCATAATTAATCATCATCCAGCAAAACTGTAAGTTAATACCTTCACCTGCTGCTTCTGTAGCAACTAAGACTTGCGTGGTTTCTCGAAATTCTCTTTCCGCATAAATTCTAGTACCGGGTGTATCTCTATCTCCAGACTTCATGCTCCCATGGATTTGCGATACTTTTAAGCCCCATTCTTTTAATTTGCCATAAGGACGCCCGTCTTTACCATCTCCGACTAGATAATCAAGAGTATCTTTGTGCTCAGTAAAAATTATTAATTTTGTTTTGGGATCGGTAAAAATATTAAGCTTAGTAAGTATGCTCTTGAGCTTTGTTAATTTCGACTCGACTTCGCGTTTCTCTAACATTAAGGCATGGTCAATTAATTTGTTGAGTTGCAGTATTTCCTCTTTAAGAACAGCGGGATTTGGATCAATAATAATTGATTCCAGAGATATCAATATATTCTGCTGTTCTTCATCAGTTAAATCATCATAATCATCAGGTAGCTTTTTCTCAATTTGTTCTCTTCTGTAGCTTGCCGGATCATTAATTATTCGCTGTCTCCTATCACGCATTCGTTCTAAGCTTCTACGAGCTGCATAGATACTTGAAGTAAACCTACGCTGTAACATGGCCATAATAAACCCCAATGCTCTACTCTGAGGAGAATCATCTTCCGAAGCTCTTATTGATTGGTCTTCAACATATCGAGTTAATACGTCATAAAAATCATATTCTTCGTCATCAAGATTAAAGGCAGATGTTACAACATCCCTTTTAGTAAATATCTTCTCTACAACTCCTGTTTCAGGATCAGGAAACCTGACTAAAGCTTCTTTTATTCTTCGCAAATAAAATGGGGCATAATTTCTGCGCATTGCTTCCTCGAGACTCTTCACATCCCCATATACATCGTTATCTAAAAGTTCTAAGAATAAACAGAAATTCTTAGGATCCCCTTTATGGGGCGTAGCTGTCATAAGCAGATAATGGTCGGTTATCTTAGAAAGTGATTCACCAAGTTGATATGCCAGCGTCTTCTTATCTGAACTATAAGCGCTCATCTTATGGGCTTCATCAACTATTATTAAATCCCACGTACTACGCAATAAACTATCTCGAGCATCATCAATAACAGACGCCCAGGAAACTGAGGTGATTACCTGATTCTTTTCCTGCCAAGGATTTGAACCGTAGTTTGCTCGCAAAATATTCCCCCTGATAATCTCAAACTTTTCGCGAAATTTGTCTTTCATTTCACGCTGCCATTGCCAGCATAAATTAGCAGGAGCAACAATCAGGGTTCTCTTTATAAGTCCGCGAATTTTAAGTTCTTTTATAAGTAGGCCTGCCATAATGGTTTTCCCGGCACCAGGATCATCTGCAAGTAGAAATCTTATGCGCGGCAATTTGAGGAAATATTCATATACGGCTTCTAGCTGGTGAGGCAAAGGATCCACGCGAGCAATTGACAAAGAAAAATATGGATCATATTCATAGGCAAGTTTAAGGCGCATAGCTTCAATCCCTAAGCGGAATCGCGAAGCATCGCCATTGAAAGGTTCTTTCTCTGGAATGATCTCTAGTTTAGCAAGTTGGTCATCATTTAAGACGGGTTCGTATACCTGCCCTGTTTCTAATCCTTTTCCAACAAGCTTAATCACATCCCCCATGGGAACCACAACAATGACTTTGATTTGCTCATGAAAAAGAGGCCCATAAATAATTGCATTAGCTTTTAGGTTATCTTTAATATTTTTCATTAATTACTCTCGGATTTTAATCATTAGTTCTCGATTTAATAAATGCTTCAAGATCTTCAAGCTTAATCCTCCACTGCTTTATCTTAGTGGCACGAATCTGCTTCTCACGGATGAGCTGCCTTACCCTGTATTCAGTAAGCCCCAATTGCTTAGCCACATGCCTGACTGTAAGATAAGTATCAATTTTTACCATTTCGAAGATTCCCCTTGTTTAACATTATGTAACATTATAACACATTGGATATATTTTGCACTCAAATAA
>CAZFPS010000097.1:0-6490 GCA_964520705.1 uncultured Planctomycetia bacterium
CCTTATACCGAGAGGAGCTGATAAAAATCAAGTTCTTTTTTGCGAAAGAACGTGTAATTTAAAGGAGGATACGAAATTGCAGACAGAACTTATTAAGCAACTTTTAGAAGCAGGAGTTCATTTTGGGCATCAGACTAAACGCTGGAATCCTAAAATGAAGAAATTTATTTTTGGGCAGAAATCAGGGATTTACATAATTGACCTAGAGAAAACCGCAGAGTGTCTGGATAGAGCTCGCATCTTCTTCTCAGAGGTAATAGGTAAAGGTAAATCTGTTTTGTTCGTAGGGACAAAGAAACAAGCCCAGGAGATTATTGAGCAGGAGGCTAGACGCTGTGAGTCTTTTTCTGTTAGCTATCGCTGGATAGGCGGGCTTCTTACAAATTATCAGACTGTAAGAAAGAATGTCCAGCGCCTTAAAGACATAGAAGAGATGGAGCAGGATGGTCGTATCAATAGGCTTACCAAAAAAGAAATAACCAGGCTCGTAAAGGAGAAGGAAAAACTTAAAAAGAATCTTGCAGGAATAATCGATATGACTAGTCTACCTGGAGTTTTATTTGTGATTGACCCTAAAAAAGAAGAGACAGCTGTTTTAGAGGCAAATCGCTTAAAAATACCCGTGATTGCCTTGATTGATACAGACTGTAATCCGGATAGGATAGATTATCCTATACCTGGTAACGATGATGCTTTGAAGTCAATCCGTATGGTCACATCTTTAATTGCCGATGCCGTAATTGAGGCTAGAAAGAGCTATAATGAGGTAATGAAGGTTTTAGAGCAGCAGAAAAAGGTAGAAGAAGCCATTTCTACTAAGGACTCTCCAGAGGCTGTCGATAAGACGGAAGAGAAAATAATAGAATCATTTGAAGAAAAGGAGCTGGATAGCGAAGAGAAGCCAGTTGTCGAAGTTAAGTCTAAATCTAAAGCCAAAGGAAAAGCTAAAGAATAATAAATTTTATTTAATTAAAAGCAAATAAATACACAATAAAATAGGAGTAGAATAAAATGGTAGCCACAACAGATAAAATCAAGCAACTTAGAGAACAGACGGGCGTAGGTATTATGGAGTGTAAGAAGGCATTGGAGAAGACAAAAGGCAATATTGAAAAAGCAAAAGACCTTTTGAAGAAAAGAGGATTAGAGATAGCGGCAAAGAAATCCTCCCGTTCAACATCACAAGGTCGCATAGTGAGCTATATCCACCACAACCATAAAGTAGGGGCTTTGGTTGAGGTTAACTGTGAGACAGATTTTGTTGCGAAAAATGAAGATTTTGCCAAGCTGAGTAAGGATATCGCTATGCATATCGTCGCTGCGCGCCCGTTATATTTTAAAAAGGAAGAAGTCTCTAAAAAAGATATCCCGGAAAAAGAAAAGCCCGAGGATTTTTATAAGAGGGCGTGTTTATTAGAGCAGCCTTTTATAAAAAATGATAAGATGACTATAAATGAATATCTGTCTTCGGTGATCGCAAAGACGGGAGAGAATATTGTCATAGGTCGTTATGTTTGGTTTGTGCTTGGCGAAAATTCTTAATTCTATTTTTAAAATTTGTTTTTTGAATTTTAATGAAGAAAAAGAAAGTTTATAAACGGGTGGTTTTAAAGTTAAGCGGTGAATCCCTTCAAGGAAAACGCTCCCACGGTATTGACCCTCAAATACTCAATTCTTTAGCAAATCAAATAAAGAGAATAAAGAAGATTGGGTTAGATATAGCTCTGGTTGTAGGTGGGGGCAATATCTTTAGAGGACAAACAGATACTAAAAGCTTTGGCATGGAGAGGGCCATAGGCGATTATATGGGAATGCTGGCGACGGTTATAAATGGATTAGCTCTCCAGGAAACACTGGAAAAGATCGGGGTGCCTACGCGAGTGATGACGGCCATAGAAATGCATCAGATAGCAGAGCCCTATATTAGAAGGCGAGCGATAAGGCATTTAGAGAGAGGCCGGGTAATTATTTTTGTTGGCGGCACAGGAAATCCCTATTTTACAACAGATACAGCCGCAGCTCTTCGGGCCATGGAGCTAGGCGCGGATGTTATATTGAAAGCCACGAAGGTAGACGGAATATATTCGGCTGATCCTATGAAAGTAAAGAATGCCAAGAAGTATGATAAGCTAAAATATATCGAAGTTCTCAAACGCAGATTAAAAATAATGGATGCAACTGCCATAAGCTTATGTATGGATAATCATCTGCCCATAGTTGTTTTTAATATTAAAAAGACTGGTAATATCGAGCGGATAATTTTAGGCGAAAAAGTAGGAACCACAGTAAATTAACCAGATATAATTTGGCTACTTTGTTCGTCCCGCAATAGTAATAATATTTAAAGGCGAGGTAGTTATGTTGACAAAAGATGTCTTAAAAGGAACAGAAGAGAAGATGGAAAAGGCCTATGAGGCCGTAGTCAGGGAATTTAGTGAAGTAAGGACCGGCAGGGCCAATCCTCATCTGGTGGAAGGAATAAGAATCGATTACTATGGTACGCCTACTCCGCTAAAACAAATTGCTTCTATATCAGTGCCTGATGCTAGATTAATAGTTATTCAACCTTGGGATCTTTCCGCTATTCCGGAGATTGAAAAAGCGGTTCTTAAAACAAATTTAGGTTTGAATCCTATTAACGACGGTAAAGTTGTGCGGCTTCCTGTGCCACAACTATCCAAAGAGCGTAGAGAAGAGATGACTAAATTAGTGAGGGATTTAACGGAGCATGGCAGAATATCAATGCGAACGATTCGTCGAGACGCCAATGATTTAGTAAAAAAGCTTGAACACGATAAAAAGATTCCAGAAGATGAACGCTTTAAAGTACAAGATGGTATACAGAAGATTACGAATAAATATATAGAAAAGATTGATACACTCTTAAAGGATAAAGAGAAAGAGCTGTTGGAGTTTTAGCTTTTAGGTATAAAAAAAGTTTTTTCTTTGATAAGTTTCAAAGGGTTAGCCAATTCTGTAGCACAAAGTCCTTTGCATTGATAATATTTATGGGTCACTAGCTCATCCGGTAGAGCACCGCCCTTTTAAGGCGGGTGTGCCGCGTTCGAGTCGCGGGTGACCCACTGATTTATTCTTAGATACATTTGCCGTGGTGGCGGAATTGGCATACGCGTTAGGCTTAGGACCTAATGTCCGTAAGGACTTGAGAGTTCGACTCTCTCCCACGGCATAAAGGTTAAATTTAACAAACAATCAATCTGAATTAGAGATTGCCTGGGTGAAAATTTATTATTTTGCGGGCGTGGCTCAGTTGGTAGAGCGCCACGTTGCCAACGTGGCTGTCGTGGGTTCGAACCCCATCGCCCGCTCCACTCTCTTTTTAAAATAAAAATCAGGAGGCTAAATGAAGATATTTGATTTTCTCTCGAAGAAAGCAATAAAAGCAAATCTAGTAGCTACCTCAAAAGAAGACACAATAAAAGAACTCGTGGATTTATTGATTTCGTCTGGAGAAATAGCTAAAAAAGATCGAGCTAAGTTAATTGAAGCATTGATGGCTAGAGAGGCTTTAGGTTCTACTGCCATCGGGCACAACGTTGGCATACCTCATGCGAAATCAGAATGTGTGAAAAGTTTGGTAGCTGCATTTGGCTTGTCGCAAAAAGGCGTTGATTTTGATTCTTTGGATGGTGAACCCGTATACATTTTCTTTCTGTTAATCGCGCCGCAGGATTCAGCTGGGCCGCATTTGAAGGCTTTGGCGAGAATATCACGTTTGACAAAAGATAAGTACTTTAGAGATAGTTTAAAACAAGCCAAAGATGAAAAGACGGTGCTTAAAATAATATCTCAAGAGGATGAAAAGAGAATCTAGGTCAAATCCGAAATCTGTCTTTAACCTTAAGTGGTTATATCCGGGGATGAGAATTAAAAGGTGGATTCTCCTTTTAATTCTGGGTATTTTATTGATTGCCTCTGGGTTAGCTGGAGGGCTGTTAACGCTTCGCTCAAGTAATATAGCCTCTTTGCAAAGTAAGATTTTGGGAGCGGCATATACCTTAGATTTTCTAATTGGCGTCTGGCTTGTGGTGCAGGCAGTAAAGAAAATATTTCGTTCTATAGTGACTTTGTTTTTACCTCAGAGTGAGGAAAAATTTATAGATATAGTCTATCAAAAGAGACAATTAGCGCGCGGGCCTAAGATTGTTACAATCGGAGGAGGCACAGGATTATCTACTATTCTCCATGGGCTTAAAGAGTTTACAGATCATAATACTGCGGTTGTCACTGTTGCTGATGATGGTGGAAGCTCAGGAAGATTAAGAGAACAGTTTGATATTTTGCCTCCGGGAGACATTCGTAACTGTTTAGTAGCTTTGGCTGATGCGGAACCTTTGATGCACAAATTATTTCAATTTAGGTTTGATAAGGACTCTGAGTTTTCAGGCCATAACTTCGGCAATCTTTTTATTACAGTGATGACTCAATTGACCGGGGACTTTGAACAGGCCATAAAGGAATCCAGTAAAGTTTTGGCTATCCGCGGACACGTCATACCATCGACACTGAGTAAGGTTACATTAGTGGCGAAATATAAAGACGGTACGCAAACAGAAGGAGAAGCCAAGATTGCGGAGGCGAGAAGGCCGATAGATAGTGTCTATTTGAATCCAGAGAGCAATGCTGCTACCCCAGAGGCGATAAAAGCAATTGAGGATGCAGATATAATTGTTCTGGGACCGGGGAGTCTATATACTAGTATAATCCCAAATTTTTTGATCAAAGATATAACTCAGGCCGTAGTTAAGTCTAGGGCGCTTAAATTTTATATTTGTAATATCATGACCGAACACGGCGAGACGGATAATTTCTCTACATCAGACCATTTGAGAGTTTTGATCGCGCATTCTCATCCTCGGGTAGTTGATTACTGTATTGTTAATAGCGGCAAGGTACCACAGGATTTAATTGAGAAATACAAAACTGAGAATGCTTCTTTTGTCTCCTTAGATGCTGAAAGGATACGCAGCCTAGGATATAGAGTAATAGCGGATAACTTAGTTAGCATTAAAGGCGTAATCAGGCATGATGCTATGAAGCTGGCTCAGATAATAATAACTGTATTTAATAAAAAAAGACATGGAAAATCAAGATAAGGATAAAATAGAAGCATTTAAGAATGATAATATTATTACAAGAATAGTGAAGGTAAATAATAAACAAGGCCTTCATGCCAGACCTGCAGCTCTATTCGTGCAGGTTGCTAATAAATTTGATTCAAAGATCACCGTTGTCAAGGATGACCAGGAGGTCAATGGTAAATCAATAATGGGAATTCTGATGCTTGCTGCCGAGAAAGGCAGCGAGATTACAATAACCGCTGAAGGCGAAGATGCAAAAGAAGCCGTGAATGCTTTAGGGGAGTTAATTAGTAAAGATGAATGAGTTAATTCTAAAAGGAATTCCAGCAGCACCCGGAATAAAGATAGGGAAAGCATATCTTATTGGCCAAGAGGATTATGTTGTCCCTAGGAAGGTGATTTCTGAGGGACAGATTCCTTTCGAGGTTGCTCGTTTTGAAGATGCCTTGATTAATACGCGTAGAGAGATTTTAGATCTTCAAAATAAGGTATCTAAAGGCATGGGAACTGAACACGCAGAAATATTCGATGCACATCTATTAGTTCTTGAGGATCGCATGCTTATTGAAGAAGTAATTTCTCGAGTCAAGAAGGAAAAACTCTCAATCGACTATATATTTTATCAAGTTCTTAAAAGATACGCTGATGTTTTTTCTAAAGTAGAAGATGAGTATTTAAGAGAGAGGATCAGCGACATCAATGATGTGGGCCGGCGCGTTCTCAGGAATCTTTTAGGAAAGAAGAGGGAAACTCTCAAAGATATAAAAAGTCCGGTAATAGTTATTGCGCACGACCTTTCACCGTCAGACACAGCAGCTATGTTTCATCAGAATGTAATCGGTTTTGTTACTGATATTGGAGGCAAGACTTCTCACACAGCGATTATGGCCAAATCTTTAGAAATACCTGCAATCGTTGGCCTAGAGACAGCAACTCAGCAAATAAAAGAAGAAAGCAATATTATACTTGATGGAAACTCTGGATTAGTAATTGTAAATCCAAGGCAGGAGACCTTAAATAAATACCAGCGCAAGGAAGAAAAGTTTAAAGACTTAAGCCGGGCATATGTAGGTTTACAGAAATTGCCCGCTGTAACTTTAGATGGCAAGAAGATAGGATTAGCTGCGAACATCGAGCTGCCCCAAGAGATTCCTTATGTTAAGGAGCACGGAGTAAATAGTATAGGGCTTTTTCGTACGGAGTTCTTTTATATGAATAGGAATAATCTGCCTTCGGAGGAAGAGCAGTTTAAGGCTTATAAATATGTAGCCGAAGAGATGAAGCCGCATTCTGTCGTTGTCAGGACTTTAGATTTGGGAGGAGACAAGTTTCTTTCTCATTTGCAGGTTCCGCACGACATGGCTCCTTTTTTGGGTTGGCGGGCTATA
>CAZFPS010000098.1:0-6465 GCA_964520705.1 uncultured Planctomycetia bacterium
ATATAGATGAGGAGAATTATCATTTTCTATTGTCAGGGAAGAGGAAGCCGATAACGGAATTGATAAACCAGCTTGATGTTAATAAGGCAATAGATGATTTGAATTCTAGCCTTAGGGTCTTATTGGCATTTGACCCTGATTTAGCAGGGGCTTATAACGAAGGTGAACTAGGGAAGCTCTTTGGACCGATTGAGGATTTGATTCCGAAATTTGTATGCGCTATTTCAGTAGCCAGTGCTAAGGAGTTGGAAAGATGGAAGAACCCTGTTTGGGATATAGGTATCAGGGGAGACATAGATAGACAATATGTTGTTTACCGCCTTCGAACAAAATACCAAAAAAGACCTACATTCATAAAACTTTCAAAGACAGAAAACCCAAAATTAGTAGATGAAGAAGAATATAATAATGCGAATAGAGGAATAGTAGATCTTCGCAGGGAAGAGGGGAGAGTGTCTTCTAAGGAAATAGAATCAACCGTTCCTGGTGTTGAACTTGCAAAAGTTTTTGGAGTAAAATCAGGTAAGCCTGTAAAATTTTTGTACGAACAACCAACAAGTGTCTCAACCTCAGAAGAATCCGCAGCTACTACAAAAAACGATGTTTTTTCTATCTTTGCTTCAAGGCAAGGATTTTTAAATGGTGTCAAGATTGAGGGAAGGCCGAGAGAAGATATTGAACGAGAGATTATTCAAAGAATTTTTGATTTACGAGTCCTTGGAGAGAAAACACAGGGTTATATTAAGATAATTGATTTACTTCCTCCTTATTGGGATTATAAGTCCGGACTTTATAGTCACGGTGAAATGAAAGAAAAACCCTTCTGGGGGGGGTATCGAAACTATCTTATAGGGGTTGCAAATGAAGAATTGGGACTTTTTGCACATCAGAAAGCAAGAAGTAATAACAGTGTAATAAAACGCATTGCCAATATTAATAAGAGAATAGACTGTTGCGAGGAGAATAAGATCGTTAGTGAATTGGAGGCGCGGGTAACAAATAGGTTCAATAAACTTGACTTAAAAAGCGCTAAAAGAAGATTAGAAGATATTAGTGATTATGAATTAAGTAAGGCGGGATACCCTGATCGCGAGCAATTATACAATGACGAGACAAAGGCAAAAGATTGCATAGCTAGAGTTGAAATGGAACGCTTAATGAAAGAAGGCCCAAAATTTCGTCAGAAGAAACTCAAGGAGTTCATGGAAGAAGAAATAATCGGTAATTATGTGCAAATATTCCATAAGAAGAATTTTGATTCTGTCAAACAAGCCGTAGAAGCTGTGCTTGATTGGGAGCCTCAGATCTTAGGGCATCCCATTAGAGAAGACTTAACTAATCTATACGCTTTAAATTTAGTCCGAATAGTTATGAAGGCAATGTTACTTGAAGACCCAAAGGCATCAATGTTTAACCCTTATGCTGAGACTAATTCCAAAGCCAATGAGGTAGCAATAGCAATAGCCAAGGAAGAAATTCCAAGGCGCCTCCATGTTCCTATAGATGAAACCAGGCGCTTGCTTAAGCTTGCCATTGGCGGCGGCGTAGTAGATCTTAATAGCCCCTCTATTCGTGAAGATTATAGATCTGACCCAAGCTTTTTTATTGAGCACCATTTTCGTAAAGCCAGTTATAGGAATTTTGCCCATAGTTACTTTGATAAAGATTTTGAAAGATTTTATGAAGAAGTAGCTGGTTCCAAATCTAAAATAAAATTAGTTTATTTTTTAGATAATAATGGTGAGGCAGTATTTGATTTGCTATTAATTCAGAAATTAATGGAAATTAATCCAAATCTCCGAGTTTTTGCTGTTCCTAAAGCCCAAACGTTAGGCAACGATATCTCTTATGAAGAGGTAAAAAGTATTATTAACGTTCCGCAGGTATTCAAGTCAATTACACAATTCCAAAAAGGATCGCTACCGCGCTTTAATATCGTTAAACAAGGTCCGCTTATTCAAGGCGTTGATGGACAGAATATTTCTAAAGAATTAGCAAATATTCTGCAAGGAAGTTCGGAAGAAAAGGTCATAGGGATGTTTGCTGGTCAGGCCAATTTTGAAACTACTCAAGGTTGGAATATCCCTCGATATTATAAGTTAATAGCTAAAGGTGCAGGCTTGGCTATGGCTACAGGATTACCTCAAGAAATGCAGGCTTTTATTTTTTCCTATATTCCAGCAGGCGTTACTGTAGGGACAGGAGATAGTTATTTTTTTAGAAAGAAAGACATAGAAAAAGAAGGGAAAAAATTATACAGTTCTCGTCAGACATTATTGGATTTTGAGCAGGCAATTCATTCTGAAGACTACAGAAAGATTGTTAGTAGATATTGGAACGAAGAAGAAGCAAATGATCATATTATGCAAGAGGCATTTGAATCGGATAGGACTTTTGCTGAAGTAGTATTTGATTATGATGTTGAACTTTATGAAAGTTTAATCAGCCTTGATTTAATTAAAAGAGCAGATGACGCTAGTTTGAGAGCAGGTCTTGTTGAAGAAGCGATCTGGGGAAAAAGCGACAGAAGGAGTGAATTTAGAAAAAATGTAGAGAGATATGCAGGCATAGATGACTTAGTAAAATCCCAGCGTGTCCCTGAAGAGAATAGTGCAGAGGCTAGGGCAAAGGCGTATTTACGGGCTATAGCCATACGTGCGGCTAAGGAAATAGCCAAGCCTTGGAGCCAGATAACCCAGGAAGAATTCAGTAGAAAATTTGGCGCTAGCCAATTCATAGCCATTGCTGGTAGAGGCAGTAGATTTTCGAACCAGGTTCATAAGGGATTATATATAGGATCACAAGGGGAACCTAACTTACGTTTAGCCATCAGTGGCTCTTATAAGACACCAGGAAGCCGCCCTGTAATTTTTATTTCACCTTATCAATTACGTTGGATTGTTAAAGATGAGTTTATCCCCGAACTAATTGAGCAAATCGGGAAGAAAGATGGGGAAAAGCAAGGAGGGTTACCAGCGGGGTGGAAGGAAGGCATTTTACCAAGCGACCGAATAGATCCTGATAAACGAATAAAATATTTTACTGAGGATGCTTTTATAGTTCTATGCGAACCTTTTGGTCCTGGGCATTATCTTGGACTAGGTACTAAAGTCCTTAAAGAAGAAGGCATTTTTAACCATACAGCCTATAAACAGATTGTTTTCGGAGAAATGGGCAGCGCCCAAGATGTGACGAAAACTAATGCCAGTTTAATTACCTATATGCAGGCGATAATAGGCGATTATTTGATTACTGCAGGAGGGAAAAAGGCTGGCCGCACAAAGAAAGGAAAATTTGAAATATCCAAAAAAGGTAATTTTTTCTTGGAGAGCGGTAAATTGATGGCTTTAACCGATTGGGCCCGTATACCCAAAGAAAATCGGGAAGAGCTGAATGCCCTTGAAGAAGAATTAAAGTATTGGAGGGTACTACCCGGGGAGGATCGCCATGACAAACAGAATAAATTTGCCATTGATCCAGATGGAAACATACTCATTAATTCTAATACAGTTATTTTTAAAAATGGTATCCAAGATTTTTTTAGCGAGTATAACGATAGAGAGAAGCATCCTGAATTTTGGGTAGTAGATCAAAGTACGGGCATCCCCCTTGCTTTGGCTTGGGATTTTATTAAACTCGTAACTGATAAATTAAAAAAGGGATCATTTCGTGGGGCTTGGCCAATAGGCCTGGTTGATGTAGGAGATGCTCCTTTTAGTCTAAAAGATATGGCCCGCCAGGCCCATTTCAGTACCCAATATAAAAGTCAACTTACAAAAATACTAGGTGAAATTCAAGGCATAATCTTAGAAGGTGATGTCAATCCAACTATTCACTTAGGAAATAAAGCAGATTTTAAATTCGCTAAGATAGGGGATGTGTTAGGGGTAGGCTGTAGGCTTTCAGGGGATGTTCATTTAGATTCCCAGTCAAAAATTGGAAATAGAGTGGGACTTAAAAAAGTCAGATTGTCCGGGGAGGTTACTATAGAAGATGATGTCGAGATTTCTAATGCCTACATTGAAGGCCCGGTCAGGATAAAAAAGTCATATAGCTTAAAAAATACAGTTATATGTGAAGGCCGCCAGATTGAAAATAATGTAGATGGCCTAATGAAACCAGAGCAAGACTTGGCAAAAGAACTTTTAGAGTGGCCTATAGAGGAGGCTAAAGTACTATTTTATGAAGTTATTAAAAATGGTCAATATACCAGCCTTGCTGCAAGTTTAATGGAGCTATTAAGCAAAGATGAAGGCAAGAAAAGGGCAAAGCTTCTTTTAATAGATTTAATAAGCAATAACAATATTAATGATTACGGAAAGATTGTCCGAAGGATGATTACTGTTTCGTCCGTTTTTAATAGGCAACCAGACGTTTTTAATGGGCAATCAGAGCTGTTTGGATTAATTATGGATATAAGCGGCTATAGTCAAGCTCCTGAATTCATCGCTGGATTTAATCATGGGATTATTATCGATGCCCTTGATGAGAAATTGTTTGATTTTAATTTATTGATCCCTTCATATAGACTCCCTCAGCTGGTTGGTGGGATTTACGAAGATCCCCTGGTCGGTTCCTTAGAAAAAACACGTCAGTTTTACGGACAGATGTTTGATTCACCTAACCTTACTGATGACAGGAAAAGGGAAATTATGGTTGATTTTATCGACAGCCATCCCATTGCCAGTGGCGATATCGAAGCGCTATATTCAGAAACCTTTAAAAAAGGTTTAATAGACGACATACTAAAAAATTGGCGTAATAATAAGAGCGCGGAGAAAATTATAGATGTTTTAATTGGCACAGAGGCATTAAATCAATTGAAAAATAAACCAGAGGCAGAAGCAGAAACGGAATTAAGAAAAAACCTTGAATTAGTTTTAAATAACGAACACTATCAGGAGTCATTAAAGGTGTTTGGTAATGTCAGGGGCATAATGAATGGTTTTATAAATATGATTATAAAAAATACGGATCAAACCTTTGAAGACGTTATTTTAGCAAAGAGAAATCCTATTTACAATACGGAGAGACTAACGCAAAACGATGTTTATGAAAAGCCGCGAATTGTGGGTATAATGGGCGGTTCAGGCGGCACGCCAACCATTTTAATGGAAAATCTTTTAAGCGAACTGTTTGGCAGCGATGTTACTATGGCAATTGTGGGTGGACCACACGATGATGGCGGCAGTTCTCGGCGCAACCAGGATGACCTTAGAGAAGCAGGTTGGGGGTATATGCCTTCACCCGGAGATCCTATAAATGTATTATCCTCACTTACTATAAAAGAAGGCGATGTATCTGCGGCAAAACGTAATGTGATTAGAAGCCGTTTTGGAAAAAAACTTCCACCAGGAACTACTTTTAGAGGTGAATTATTAAAGTTTCTTCAGAGCGAGACTAATAGCTTAGTTAAAAAAGGTTTTGAAGAAGCACCTATTGATTGGCTATATTTTATTCGCTATACACTTGATGTTGCAGAGATATTGGATGAAAAATTGATTAAGCCTGGTATTTTAAGGCTTGCTGGCGGAAGTGTTGGTAATTTTATCTCTATAGGCCATCATCTTAAAGAAGGAGCAATTACTGACCGTGGTGGAATAAGCGAGATTGTATTTAATGAGTCTATGATAAAACTTGCTCAAAATTTGGGGCTTAGAAATAATTTCCTCTTACCTTCTACGCTAAATCCAGCTACGCTCTATGGTAAACTTGAGGCATTAGAGCTCTTAATTGGCGAAGAGAGTATAAAATTTAAAGTCGAAGATACAAAAGGAGAAAAGACGCCTGAAGTAATGCTTGCTGACATGACAGCTTCGATTCAACATGGAAAGAGCTTTTCTTCTATCGTGGGCGGAAAAGAAGTTGTAATTGAAAGAAGAGAAAATAGTTCATTCGCCTACCAAATAAATGGGATCAAGGCATACCTTAGTGAGGATTTTGGTAAAAATATTACTTCAGAACATAGCAAGACTATTGTAGCCTTACCATGGCGTCCTGATATTCAATCAATATTTAAAGTGCGGCAGGGGGACTTTACAGCCGAGTTTAACGTAACAAGAGATTTATTTGGGGAAGAGTGCTTAAATTTACAATTGATTGAGGGAAAGGTTAGACAGGTCTATGGGCCAGTTAAATATGGGAATGAGGTAATTATTGGTAAACCCAGCGATCTTCGAACAGCAAGAGTAAAAATAATAAAAGACGATAAAAATAATTATAAAGTCATTGTTCGCCTGGATGTAAAAGGCCAAGGAACTACAATTTATTTTGAAGACACTCCTGTTACGTTTAGAAGTCGTCTAATTATTGAGCAGACCAATATCACCGAAAGTGTTCATACTTCAGGGATAATTAATGCAGGTTTTATTGATGGCGCTAGGCCTACAGTTAACCATAAGGTGGTAGATTTGATAAACAATGCTCAAGAATCAATTATTTTAGGTCCTGGAAGCTTGATAACCA
>CAZFPS010000099.1:0-5283 GCA_964520705.1 uncultured Planctomycetia bacterium
CACTTCACCTGTTTAATTATAATTTTTGAAAATTATTAAATTACGGAGTTAGTGAGATAAGATATACGGATCCACTGACAAATACTGCAGGAGCGATTAAGACCGAAGCTAGAGCAGGAAAAACATTATTTTTACCCAACGCAATGCTTATAGCCAGTATCACATAATACAATAGAGCCACCAAAGCACTTATCCCTATCGAAGAAAAACCTACCGCCTTTCTACGAATAGCAATAGAACAGGGCAAACCAACAAATATCATAATTAAACAGGTGAAGTGGGAAGCTACTTTTTGATAGAAATCTATCCAAAGATATCTTATGGCGGTTTCAACTTTACTGCTAGACAATTTCTCAATATAATCCAGAAGTTCTTTGGAGTTCATATGACTTATTTTACGTCTCTGCCTTAAGAAATCCTCTGGGGTCTCTTCATAAGGAAGTTTGTAATTTTCCAGATACTGTGAATCGATTACACGATTGTATTTATCGAATCTATACACTAAACACTGATCTGATATCCAGGAGCCATCTTTCCACTTAGTCGTATTGGCGAATATCTTAGAAACAACATTTTGCCTTTCGTCTTGTTCTAAGACTGTCAGCCCTTCTAGTTCGTTAGTCTTAGAGTTGAATACATTTATAAAGAATTGTCTGTTTTCAAAACCATAGATAGCTAAGTTTTTAAGTATTTCATCAGAGTGAAGGTTTTTATCTATGTATTGTGTTTTTATGTCATCGGACAATTTCTGAGTTTTAGGAAGTAGCTTTTCTGCAATCATAAAATTTATAAGACTTATAATTATGCCTATAATAAAGATCGGCAGCACAATTTTATAGATGCTCAAACCGCCGCTTCGCATTGCAATTAACTCATTGTGATAATTTAGTTTTCCCATCGTATATATCATTCCTATCAAGCAGGCGATAGGTGAGGTTTGGACAAAGATCATCGGTATTAACGCCAGGTAATATTTTAATATGGCTACAGTTTCTACCTTCCTCTGAATAAAATCATCTAGATGCGTAAAGCTATCGATTATAATAAATAGAAACAAGAAGACAGCCGCACACATCAGGAAAGAACATATAAACTCTTTAATTATATGCTTGTCTAGAATACGCATAGTTTTGTCGAGAGAAATATTCCGATAAAGCCAAAGATCATGTTAGGCATCCACATCCCCGTAGAAGGCGCGATGCTGCCATGTTTGCTTAAAGACTCCACACATAGAGTTAAAATAAAGTATGCGCCTACAATTAGAAATGCCAGGGCGATATTAGCTGTTTTTTCTCTTCTGCGGGTAATTATGCCCAGGGGAACACCCAGCAGAAAGAATACTATGCTAGAGAAAGACATCGCTATCTTATTGTGGAATTCTGCGGCGATAGGGTCATCATCTATGCTTAATTTTCTAAGTCTTTGAATCTCCGTCCACAGTTCTGTTAAGCTCATGTCTTTGGGTTTCTTGTTTATGGACCCCTTAGAGTCATCTTTAGCAAAGTTGAGGTTCATAAAATAAGTATGGAAGTTCATCTTGTAAAAATTATCAGGATTATTAGGATTTATTTCATCTGAAGTTCCATCCACGAGCTTTAGTTTTAAAATGTTTTTTTCAGGCACCGCAATAAATTCTCCGCGCTTAGCGATTATCGTGCGTGGCGGTTTATCTTCTCCTTGAGGTTCATAGATTCTGATATTACGGAATCTATTGCCGTCGATTTCATAGACAAAGATAATATAGTTCTCAAACGAATCAATAAATATTCCCGGCTCCAGCCCTGCCGTGGGATTTTTTGAGCCCAGGTCATGCATAATTTTCCTTTTTTGGAGGTGAGCTTCTGGTATGATTTTGTTATGTAGAAGAATAGAGAATAGACTAAAGATTATACCGAGTATTAAGAAAGGAAAGATTAATTTAAAAGTACTCATACCGCTGGCTCGGATACTTATAATTTCGTTGTCTGATGAAAGCCTGCCTAGCGATAATAGCAATCCAGCCATGATGGAAATAGGCAGTATGAATTGCAGCGAATAAGGCAGCATACACCCAAACATCTTCAGTATCATAAACACAGGGATCCCCTTTGTCATGATCAAGCCTACAAGGTAGACAATATTTCCCAGTATCATTACAAAGCTTAAGATTAATAGTGCTAGCAGGAATGCTGAGAAGAATTCTTTTAATAAGTAATTATGTACGATTCGCATAATATCAACTTGCCAAGGTTAGAACAGAGATGCTATTGGGTTTAAATTCAGTAATTGCTTTTGCTGCCTCTGAGAGTGTTGTTCCCGTGGTAAAGACATCATCAATTAACAAAAGTGATTTTGATTTAATGCGCTCAGAGTGCTTTACAGCAAAACAGCCAGCAATATTCTTAATTCTGGTTTTTTCGTCTAAGTCGATTTGCGGCTTGGTGTTTCTAAGCCGAATTAAAATTTCACTTTCAACCGGTTTACTTATTATTTCACTCACCAGAGAAGCCAGGATTTGTGCTTGATTATACTCTCTTTCTCTAAGCCTAGCTGGATGGAGGGGAATAGGTATTATCAAGTCAATATCATCCAGCACCTTAAAAGTATCCAAGAACTCCTTAAACAAATCTCTAAAGATTGCTGTATATTGTAACTTGTGGTTATATTTAAATTTGTGGATGAGATTTTTTATTACACCTTCATACCTAGCTACGGATAAGGCTCTTTGAAAATAATATTGCCTTTTTGAACATGTAGCACAGATCCCCTTTTGGATGCTTTTTAGTTGTGTCAGACCCCTGCCACACTTTTGGCAGAATGGGGGAGTTTGTCTTTCTATGTCAAGATAGCATCTATCGCATATATAGCTGTTGTCTTTTTTATCTTGAGTCGATACGCCGCAATCAACACAGACAGGGGGGTATATAATGTTAATTATAGAATTTATGAATAGCCCAGGCATGGTAAACATATTAACATTAAGTCTAGTTTTTGTCAACCATTCGAGACGACTCTGAAGGTTACTTCTTAGACGGTATTTTTTCAATTCTTAGACCTCAGGGTTGACACTGAAGGCCCAGTTTTTGACGGGGCCGAATGTGTCAATTTGTTCAGAAATCAATATGATTGACAATTTGCAATATTACTATATAATTAGACTTATTTGTCCCTGAGAGGTATTTAAGTTCTAGATGCCTCTGGGGAATTTGATGTATTAACCTTCTATAATACAGTGCGTTGTCTGCCTAGTCGAACTAGAAGAGGCTGGCAGAGTTTTTTGACTAGGATAAAATAACGAAATGAATATTCAAAATAGATTGAAGCGATGGTTTAAATTCCGCTTTGCAATTCTATATCCTTTAGGTGTATCAGCCGTGCTTTTCGCTATACCTGACGATAATTCAATTAGAAGAGGTATAGGATTTATTATAGTTGGGCTACTTATTCGTATATGGGCAAACGGTTATGCCATAAAATTAGAAAAACTTACCACTTCTGGTCCTTATGCTTTTGTCAGGCACCCTCTTTATTTAGGCACAATGCTTTTAGTCATTGGTTTTAATATTATCCTTAGAATTAATTATTTAGTAGCAATATTGCTTATTGTCTTAATAGCGAGCATATATTATCAAACAATTAGAAAAGAAGAAAAGATGCTGAGTGAAAAATTTAGAGAGGTATGTATTAATTATAAAAGGAAAGTTCCAGCTATATTGCCTACAATTTTTCCTTATCGTGAAGGTGAAAAATGGCCATTTAGCTTTAAGCGTTTAATAAAGAGCCAAGAATACAAAACGTTTCTTTGGATAATAGTTCTGACAATTGTATTTCATTTGAAAGATGAGTTTATAGCAGAGCATGAAACCATGGATACTAAAATATGGCAGTTAATCTTTGTCGCATTTATTCTAGGCATGTTAGATTTGCTGGGAAAATTCATAAAACATAAAAGAAAATCAAATAGAAATAAGTTTTTCGTATAGTTTTTTTGCTTCTTGAGTAAGGTAGTAAATCTTAAATTTTTCCAAAAAGTTGCGAAAATCGTAGTCTTGGGTGGGGTAAATTTTGGCACTCAGCAATGGGTGTCATTTTTTTGTCAATCTTTAAAGAAGAGCGAGAGCGAGAATCATTTAGAGGGGGAGTTTTACCCGGAGAGGGAGTTGAGTTTCAAATTAATTGACACTGAAGAGGTTTGTTAGTAGAATAACCGTATGAAATTTATAGGGATAGGCAAAGCTAGAGAGCAGTTATTCAGGCTGATTAAGAAAGAAGCTTACTCAGAGGGCAGGTTTTTACTCTCTAGCGGTAAAATAAGCGATTACTATATTGACTGTAGGAAGGTTACGCTGAGTTCAAAGGGCGTATATCTATCCGCGCTTTTAATTTTAGATATGATCAAAGGCAAAAAAATTGTTGCTGTAGGAGGGCCTACTATTGGGGCCGATCCTCTAGTAGGTGCTGTTTGCGCGCTGAATTTGATCAAAAATAACAAACCTCTCAAAGCATTCTTAGTGCGTAAGTCCGCTAAGTCTCATGGTCTTAAGCGCCAGATTGAAGGGCCAAAACTAAAAAGGGGTTCTCGTATAGTTGTGGTTGATGATGTGGCTACTACAGGTGGGTCCTTGATAGATACAATCTCCTGTTTACGCAAGAAGGGCATAAAAGTAGTATCCGTGATTACTCTGGTAGATAGGAATGAAGGCGCCAGGGAGAAACTGAAGAAAGCTAAGTGTAAATTAGTGTCAATTTTCAATATTGAAGATTTTAAAAGTAACTGAACTGAAATAGAGATTTAATTTTTCCTTCCTAAATACATTAAAATTCATTTTGAATGAAGATAATTTTAGCTTCTAGATCGAGAGCGCGTAAAAAGCTACTGGAGGATTGTGGTTTTAAGGTTAAGGTTGTTGTGCCGCGTACAAAAGAATCGCAAAGAGTAGATAGGTCTTTCAGGCAGACGGTGGAAGACAATGCCATTCGCAAATTAAAGGATGTTTCTAAAAGAGTCAAGGCAGGAGTGATAGTTGCGGCAGATACTTTGGTTTTTAGTAAAGATTCTGTTTTTGGAAAGCCAAAGAATTTAAGAGACGCAAGGAATATGCTCAAGAGGTTGTGTAGAAAGCCACACTGGGTCTATACCGGTATAGCCTGCCTGGACACAAGATCAAATAAGCTGAAGGTGGATTGTGAGAAGACAAAAGTTTTTATGAATAAGATATCCGACAGGGATATAGATTCTTGTTTTAAAAAGAGCCATCCCTTGAATTATGCCGGGGCATTTGATATCCAAAAACAGAATCTTTA
>CAZFPS010000099.1:5293-6384 GCA_964520705.1 uncultured Planctomycetia bacterium
CCAAGGACAGGGTGCATTATATATAAAACGGGTCGAGGGGTGTTTTTATAATGTAGTAGGGTTGCCCTTGGCAAAATTATTTTCCATGTTTAAGAAGATGGGGTTGTTGGTATTTTTCTTTTTGTTTAGTCTGAACATTTTCGGCTGTACAGAATTCAATCCGGTTACTAGAAAACAGGAGATAATTTTGTACAGCACCGAGAGAGAAGTAAATATCGGCAAAAATGTTGTCCGCCAAGTCGAGAAAGAATATGAATTAGTAAAAGACCCTTTTGTAATAGAGCGTATAAATAGAATTGCGGCCGAAATTGCGGCTGTGGCAGATAGAAGAGATATCAACTATTATGTTAATGTGATCCAGGCAAAAGAAGAGGAAAAAGAAGATGGGGCAAATATAAACGCATTTGCTCTTCCTGGAGGCTATGTCTATCTTTATGACGGTTTGGTAGAATTCGCAGATAGCGACGACGAGATTGCCTGTGTAATCGCCCATGAAGTAGGTCACATAGTGGCAAAACATAGCATAAAAAAGTTACAAGCCGCGATGGGTTATACATTATTAAGTATCGCTGCGATGGGAACTGGTGACGCAGAGTTTGCCAATGGAGTTAATTACGCATTTTTCAATTTGCTGCTTGCTTATTCTCGAGAGGATGAGTTGCTGGCGGATAAGTTAGGTACGCGCTATGCTGAAAGAGCAGGTTATGACCCTAGGGGAATGATTAGTTTCTTGGAAAAGCTTAGAGAGAAACAGAGAAAAGAACCGTTAAGGGCTAAGAACGTATACCGTACACATCCCCATTTCTCCGAAAGAATCACAACTATTAAAAAAGAATTAGGCGAGCCTTTGACTATGGGCGATTATATAAATATCGTAAACGATTAAATAGTTGTTTAATTTATGCCGGAGTGGCGGAATTGGCATACGCGCTGCGTTCAGGTCGCAGTTCTCGTAAGGGATTGAGAGTTCGAGTCTCTCCTTCGGCATTTTGTTTAAAAAACATAAAAAACTTGCAAACAAGTTAAATATTTATTAATATGGGTAATGTGATAATTTAGCCACCAAAAGTGCTATAATGGTGGCATGAAAA
>CAZFPS010000100.1:0-6326 GCA_964520705.1 uncultured Planctomycetia bacterium
TCTCGCTTAAAATCTCACGATATACTGTTTTCTATAGCCGGTGCGTTAGGTCGCGTAGCAATTGTCCCAGATAGTTTACTACCGGCTAATATAAATCAAGCGCTAGCATTGATTAGATTAAAGGACAATAATACTGATAGAAATTATTTAATGTGTGCTTTGCAAGCTGCAGTAACAAGAACCCAAGTCAATGTTATGGCAGCTCAGTTAGCACAAGCTAATTTAAGTCTACAGCAAGTCGGAGATTTAAAGATTCCTTTGCCAGAAAGGAATGAGCAAAAAGAAATAGTAAAAATAATTTCAACGATAAATTATAAGTTAAGTAAAGATTCAATGTTTTTAGAGCAACTTCAATTATTAAAATCCGCCCTTATGCAGGTCCTTTTGAACGGCGAGGTTAGGGTAAAAATATGACGGAGGTTAATATGGATGATCTAAGACGACACATGCTTCAGACATTGTTAAAAGAGGCAAGAACTGTCAATGGTGCATTTGAACAACTTCTTAGCTCTTCGATAAATACATCAGATAGTATTCGTTCTAAGGCTAGCGATAGCCAGAATCACTTGAGAGAATTTCTTGAAGATGAACATAAGCGCGATGCTACATTCCCAAGGATTTTGTCAATTAAAGATGACGATTTCTTGGGAGGGTCTTTTGCTAGGCATACAAAGATATGGCCTTTGGATGACATAGATATATATTTTCCCCTTGATGGTTTCAGCCTCATTTATAGCCAACAAGGATATAGATTGCCTTATACGCTGCTTTCAGATGGAGTTTTGGCTAGTAATCCTTTATTGAATAAACGCTGGATGAATGGAATGTATATTTCTTCAACTAAATTGGTTTCTGAGTTTACATCAGTGCTTAAGAGGCATTATCCTGATACTAAAGTCAAGCCAGATGGTCAATCTGTTGCTGTGCGAATGACACAAGGAGAAACTTCTGAAGAAGAGGGTTTGGGATATGATATTGTTCCTTGCTTTTCAATGCAGCCAGACAACAAGGCAGAACAACCATTTTATCTTATGCCTAATGGACTCGATGGGTGGATGCGCACCAATCCTAGGATTGATACAGAAATAGCTGAAAAATTGCATTCCGCTAACAATAAGACATATAGAAAAGTCGTCAAACTCATAAAGTACTGGAATAAAGAGAAATTTAAAAGCACGCTGCTTTCCTATTACATTGAGTTAGCAATAGCGAAGATATATTTACAGAAGAACAATGAAGGTACGTCTGTAAATACTATCTCTTTTGGTGTTGCGCTGGGATTTTGGGCCCTCAACGAAGCTATTAAGCGAGGTGGCCAGGATTCGTTTCTACCTTTAGCACCTACGGTCTTGTCAGGAACATTAACAGAAGGGCATAAACTAATAATCAATGCGGCTTGTTCTGTATCTCTTCGAGCTTGGGAAGCGGAGAGGAATGGCAACCAAGAGCTAGCAGCTATAAGCCATTGGAGAAAAATATTCGGGGATACATTCGGAGCATAATAAGGCAGAATTCATGAAGCTGGCAGATCGATTAATAGAAGCGATGCGATCCGAGTTTAGCAAGAGCAAGAAGTGGTACCATAGAAGTATTCTTATAAACTTTGCAATGTTGGTGTTATCGGCGATTTTAATTCTTTGGTCAGCAGGTAAGTTGGCCGTCATTTTAGGAATAGGTCTTTTTATCTTACTGATTTTGCTATTTATTTTTAGAGAATTTTCATTAGAATATCAGGACCGCGCCGAGAGCACCCGACGCTCTCTTATCCTGGCTGATGCACTTGGGCATAGACCTTCAGATATAGAATTGGCGCAACTCAAAATAGATTTAGGGAAAATTGATAGGAGCGAACCGTTATTCGATAAACATTATTATGATTCTAAGATGGCAGTTGGGCCTAGGAGGTTAATCGACATTTTATCCGAATCAGCATTTTTTACTTATAATTTAACCAAGCGTACAACCTGGATTTTTGGAGTGATGATATTTGTAAGAATAATTATTCTTTTTGGCGTTCTTTATGCGCTTATAAATTTAGGAGTTGAGCAGGAAACAGCCGTAGTCGTTGCAAAATGGGCTGCTTTAGTCACGGTATTCTTAGTATCAGGCGATTTTGCATATTTATGCCGTAGGTATTATTGCTTATCTGTTGCTTCAAAAGAGATATTAAATAAGAGCGATGCCTTAATGAGAAATGAAAGTATCTCTATAGAAGATGCGATGAAATTGGCGGATGACTATAACTGTGCTGTCATACAATCGGCGCCAATACCAGGGGTAATCTACAAAAATATGCTTAAGTCATTAAACGAAGCATGGCGAAAGAGGCAATCATGACCACCCAAGACTGGAATGAAATTCATTTATCCGAAGAACCGGCAGTTGAGCTATTTCAGGCGTTAGGCTATACCTTTGTACCTTCTGAGCAATTAGAATCTGAACGTGAGAGCCTGAAAGAAGTTATTCTTGTTCTACGTCTTAAAAAGAAGCTAAAAGACATTAACCCGTGGCTTTCAGAAGAAAATCTCGCAAAGGCAATCCGGGCCGTTACGAATGTTCCTGCCGCAAGCCTCGTTGAGGCTAATGAAAAGATTTATACTTCGCTTGTTCATGGAATATCCCTTGAACAGGATATCGGAGATGGACAGGGTAAAAAAGGTCATGATGTATTTTTTATAGACTTCGAACATCCCGAGAAGAACGAATACCTTATAACCCGTCAATTTAAAGTTTCTGGCCCAAAAGAAAATATTAAATGTGACATCGTTGTATTCGTTAATGGAATCCCCCTCGTTGTCATCGAATGTAAAAGTCCCACCATACACGAACCTATCGATAAAGCCATCGAGCAGTTATTCAGATATCAAGAATTAAAGGATGAATATAAAGATAGAGGCGCACCAAAGCTGTTTGAGACTACGCAGATTCTCGTTGCTACGTGTGGCCAGAAAGCAAAGTACGCTACTGTATATACACCTTACAGGCATTATCTGGAATGGAAAATCCCTTATCCGATTACTCTTGATGAATTGAACGAAAAATATACGAAAGTACTGGGTAGGACCCCTACCCCGCAGGATGTTCTTATCTTTGGATCGCTTTATATTCCCCATTTACTCGATCTGATTCGCAACTTTATAAGTTTTGAGGTCGAAGGTGGAAAAACTGTCAAAAAGATAGCAAGATATCAACAGTATATAGCAGTTAATAATGCTGTCAGACGGATTTTGGAAGCACATGAAAGAAAAGAACGCGGTGGCGTTATTTGGCATACGCAGGGTTCAGGAAAGTCACTGTCAATGCTGTGGCTTGCCGTAAAGTTAAGAAGATGTATAAAACTTGAGAACCCAACACTGGTAGTAGTTACTGACCGCATTGATCTCGATAACCAGATTGTGGGGACATTCAGCCGATGCGGCTTTCCCAATCCTGCTCAAGCAAAGGGTGTTTCGGATTTACGCGATTTGATAAAGCAAGGTGCCGGCCTGACAATAATGACTACTATCCAGAAATTCCAAGAGTTATCAGAGGATAAAGGACATCCGCTGTTATCTAAAGCCGATAACATATTCGTGATGGTTGATGAGGCTCACCGCACTCAGTATAAAAATTTAGCAGCTAATATGAGACAAGCTTTGCCCAACGCTTGCTTTTTAGGTTTCACCGGTACTCCGATTGACAAGAAGGACCGTAGCACTATACAGACCTTTGGGGATTATATTCATACTTATACAATAGAACAGGCGGTTCAAGATGGGGCTACAGTTCCGATTTATTATGAGAGCCGGCTTCCCGATGTTCATGTTCAAGGCGAAAATTTAGATACTCTTTTTGATAGATACTTTCAGGATTATTCTGAGAAAGAAAGAGAGGAAATTAAAAGGAAATATGCCACAGAGGAGATGATTGGTCTTGCATCTACGAGAATTGAAACCATATGTCTTGATATTATCAATCACTACGAAAAATTTATTATACCTAATAATTTCAAAGCGCAAATTGTTACCCCTAGCCGTGAAGCCGCCGTCATTTATAAAGAGACGTTAGACCGTCTTAACGCTCCACCCTCAGCTGTCTTAATCTCCGGAAGTAATAACGATCCCCAGCGTCTTAAAAAACATCATAAAACCCAAGCCGAAGAAAAGGAAATTATTCGCAGCTTCAAAGAAGATTCTGTAGAAAAACTCGCCATTATTGTGGTTTGTGATAAGCTCCTAACCGGTTTTGATGCACCGGTTGAACAGGTTATGTATATTGATAGTTCTCTTAAAGAGCACACTCTCTTACAGGCGATCGCCCGTGTTAATAGGACTGCTGATAAAAAAGATTATGGGCTTGTCGTTGATTATTGGGGTATATCAAGAGATTTACAACAGGCTTTGGGTGTATTTCAGACCACAGATATCGTAGGCGCATTGACTCCCAAAATAGCTGAACTGCCACGATTAGAAGCGCGCCATAGAGTAGTTATGCGTTTTTTTGATAAGGTGGATAAATCTGATCTTGAAGCATGTATTAAGGTATTAGAACCGGAAGATATTCGAGCCGACCTTGACCTTTCGTTTAGGCGTTTTTCTCAGAGCATGGATATGGTCCTGCCAGATCCGGTAGCCTTGCGGTATAGTGCGGATTTAAAATGGTTGGGTAAAGTACGTAACGCTGCCCGGGCCCGCTTCCGTGATTCATCTTTAGACTTATCTGCGTGTGGCGCTAAGGTGCGTCAGCTTATTGAAGAGCATATCCGGACCGATGGTATCCAAAAACTCCTTGAGCCGGTTTCAATATTTTCTAAGAAATTTGATGAAGTTGTCGCAACACTTACAACACCAGAGGCAAAGGCAAGTGAAATTGAACACGCTGTCAGACATGAGATTCATGTTCGCTTCGAAGAAGACCCCGTTTTCTACCAGTCTTTAAAAGAACGTCTTGAGAAAATCATAGAAGACAGAAAACAAGAACGTATTAATGCCGCAGAAGAGCTTAAAAGATTGAATACCTTGGCTGAGGAGATACGCACCATTGGGAAGTCTGCTCAGGATTTAGGATTTTCAGAGGCCGAATATGCTTTATATAAGATTCTTGCTAATGAATCAGCTCCTAGTAATTCTACCGAGGGTTCAAAGGGTAATGTAGTTAAGGAGCCTATGGCACCGTATGGCAATAAGGAACGAGTTCATAAAGAATTAACTCATACAATAATTAGCGGCCTGGAGAAGCTCGCTGTTATCGATTGGTTGCATAAAGACGATGTCCAGCGTCAGATGAGAAGACAGATGAAGGGGATATTGCGAACAAGAGGATATCAATTTGACGAAATCGAAACTTTAACTGCTAAGATTATGGATTTAGTTAGAGTGAGGTTAGCCAGGTGAAGATAGAGAAAGGGCGCGTAGCATTTGGCAATCGCCCCATAGATTTTTTCATAAAACGCAGCAAGAGGCGCAAAACAATAAGTATTTTTGTTGATCCATTTGATGGCGTTTTTTTGCGTGCACCGCTTTGGCCCTCTGCTCAGGAATTGTCTAAACTAGTACATTCGAAGGCGGTCTGGATTTTAAATAAGCAGAGGCAGATTGAAGAGATAAAGGAATTCTTGCCCAAAAGAGAGTTTGTTGGAGGCGAAACCTTTCTTTATCTTGGCAAGCAGTTACGTCTGGCTATCATAAATCTTACCAAGAAATCACGACCAGGAATAAAAGCTAAACAGGGTAGATTCATAATAAGTCTGAATACTCATTATACTGAACTTGGTAAACGAAGAATAGTAAGAAAGCTTCTTGTTAATTGGTATAAAAGGCATGCTCAAATTATTTTAAAGAAGAGAGCATCATTATATGTTAAAAAATTAAAGATAGCTCCACCGGCATTGCACTTAGCTAATCAAAGTAAACGCTGGGGTAGCTGTAGCTCCAAAGGTAGAGTACGTCTTAATTGGCACATAATCATGGCTCCGATGTCATTAGTTGATTACGTGGTGGCGCATGAGCTTTGTCATTTGAAGCACATCAATCATTCAAAAGATTTTTGGCAGTTTTTAGGCAGTATTCTACCGGATTACGAAGAGAGGCGCGAACATCTTCGCAAGGAAGGCCCAAAATACTATTTTAGTTAGAAAAAATTTAAGTGGAAAAAATAAAATTCGTCAATAGTTGAAGCAATTGTAGGAATAATATGGTAAAACTAAAATATCAAGATATTGAGGTCGAAATCGATTTAATATCTATCTTTATCCATGTCTCAAAATACTTTTTTGGAAAAAAGGGCATATTGGGTAAATTTAAAGAACCCATTAATCTTGTATCCAGCAACCTGTATACTATTAAAGA
>CAZFPS010000101.1:0-6048 GCA_964520705.1 uncultured Planctomycetia bacterium
AATAAATAATAACCATCGACCTTTTTTGAGATTTCATCTAGCTTAGAGGCAATCTTTTCATTTTCAATCGACTCCTCAATCAAATAAGCTGGCAGCATTTTAATGTTAAGTTTTTTTATCATCTCTTGAGCCGCTTTATTATCTTCATTAAGGTATTGAATCTTCAGATTAGGCAAGTTTTGCTTTACGTTTTTTATTACTTGTTCGACATTGCAAGTCCTGCAAGGCTCTGGCCTTATGATTGTTAGTTTTAACTGCTCTACCTCGGAATATTCACACTTAGACTTCTTCTTCCCAGGATTCTTACACTCTGCAACATAGCCAGTCTTATGGCAATCTTTATCCGTAAAACAGCTTGGGGTGTTTGAAGCGATCTTGGGGTCATCCTTAATATCCTTGTTTAAATCAATGTGCTCTACGCTATCGATTTTACCAGCTGGAATATTTATATTCACTCTAGTCAATGATCTAACCTGCCATGCAGGAGCAATAAACAAAGTTCCACCTACATATTCATTCTTGGCTTTATTAAAAGGATTATCCGAACCAATCCAAATATCAACACCCTCAACTTTTTTAATAATTTCTTGAGAGCTTTTCTCATCCAGATAGCTTAAAACAACAATAAAATCTGCCTTCTGGCCATCTTTAATCTCTTTAATTGTTTTTAATAGAGCTTCTTTTTGGTCCACGTATCCAATCTGACTTTTAGAGGTAACTTCTTTATCGGTAATTCCAATCACGGCGATATTAAATTTACCGAACTTTTTTATAACATAGGGAGAGAATTTTCCTTTTACATTCGCACTTAAGTATTTTAGCTTATACTTAGACATTGCTTTACTTAGAAAGTCATCACCAAAATTAAATTCCTTGCTCGATACTAAAAACACATCGTAACCCATTTGAACTAAAGACTGCATGTAAAATCTCGTGCGTTCTTTATCTAATTCCACTGTCTGGGTATTGGCGTCATAGTTACCTCCGGCAAAACTACCTCCAGCTTCTAACAATAGCACATTCTTGTTTTCTTTTCTTATCTCTTTGACTAGAGTCGCCCGACGCGCTACCCCGCCTATGGGATTATACGGGCAGCTGCAAGGATATAAGCTCGCATGCGATTGTCCTGATATTAAAATAGATAGCTTATCTTCGTCTTGGGCAAAAGACAAAGAACTAAAAACAAAAATTGCCAAACACAATACCGCAAAACAGTTCAATATTCTCTTCATAACTTTATGGCTTTAACCCCATTAATATATTCTAGCTTCTTGATTTTATCCAGAACAGCTGGCGAGGCAGGACTGTCTATATTCAATACCGTTATAGCCTTGCCGCCTTTTTTTAACCTACCAAATGTCATTCCCGCGATATTGATATTATGTTTTCCCAAGAGCATTCCTAGATTACCAATAATTCCGGGCTTGTCAATATTATTTATTATCAGCATATGCCCTTCGGGAATAACCTCAACGTAGAAATCATTAATTCTGGCGATCCTTAAATCCGTCTTCGTAAAAAGCGTTCCGGATATCCGAAACTGCCCCTTATCGGTCTTTACCTGCAGACCGATTAAATTTGTAAAATCAACTGATTCGCTCGACCTCTCCTCTTTAATCTTAATCGAACGTTCTTTCGCCAGAGCCATGGCATTGATAAAATTTACCGTATCCTGAAGCATAGGAGTCAGCAATCCTTTAAGAACTGACATTGTTAGAGGCGTAGTGTCAAAATTAGAGGTCTCCCCGTAATAGACGACATCCACGCTATTTATCCTGCCCTCGGCAAGCTGAGCCATGAACGAACCCATTTTTTCCGCTAAGTTAAACATCGGCTGCAGAGTCTTATAAGTTTCAGGCGAGACCGACGGGAAATTGGCAGCATTTCTAATACCTTTTCCTAATAAAGCGTCTCTGACTTGTTCGGCGATCTCCACAGCAACATTTACCTGCGCCTCTTTAGTAGAAGCGCCCAGGTGAGGCGTAAGCACAACATTATCACAATCAACTAAAGCTAAATTTTGCGGAGGTTCTTTAGAGTATACGTCCAGAGCTACTCCGGCGATCTTGCCCTCTTTTAAGGCTTTGGCTAAATCATCCTCGTTTACAATCCCTCCTCGAGCGCAATTGATAATACGTACGCCTTTCTTTAACATAGGGACCATCTTTGTTGAAATCAAGTTTCTGGTCTCTTCTGTCAAAGGAATATGAAAAGTTATATAGTCTGATTCTGCGAATAATTTTTTCATTTCTACCAATTCTATACCTAATTTTCCGGCTACCTCTTTGGATATGAACGGATCATAGGAGATAATTTTCATGCCAAAACTCATCGCCCTCTTGGCCACCGCTTGGCCAATACGGCCTAAACCTACAATACCCAATGTCTTATTGTACAATTCCACTCCGGTAAATTTGGAACGGTCCCAACCTCCTGCCTTCATAGTTTTATCGGCAGGTGCGATATTTCTGGATAGAGAGAGCATAAGGCTCATAGTATGTTCTGCGGTAGAGATTGTATTTCCCGACGGAGAATTCATCACGATAATGCCTTTGCTGGTCGCGGCCTCTAAATCCACATTGTCTAATCCTACTCCGGCCCTACCGATAACTTTAAGATTACTAGCCTCAATTATATCCTTGGTCACCTTTGTGGAACTACGCACCAAAAGGGCGTCATAATCCTTGATTATCTTCTTAAGCTCATCCGGCTTAAGGCCGACTTTAACATCAACCTTAAATTCTTTGGCTGCTTTTAAAATCTCTAATCCCTTATCCGATAACTTATCGCTCACTAAAACCTTATACATTTAACACCTCTTTAATGAGCGCACAACTTACAGAACACGCAGTGTGAGGTAAGTTGTACGCGCGAATTAACCCCCACATCAATTTTCCTAATCTCTTGACTTATTATTATTCATATATAATATTTTAATAAGTATTTCTAAGCAAATAAGTATTTCTAAGCATAGGTGTATTCGACCCTAACTCGCCAATTGGTGTGGGGGTAAATTCAACCAACAGATTTATGTTCACTAACGCTCCATAAATCTGGGTTTCATTTAAACTAAATTCTTTTCTAGTGTCTCTACTCCAATTCCCTGTGGGAACTTATATCCCATCTTTGAAAGCACTTCTTCCAAAGTCTTTACACAGACTTTTAAATCATCTGCTCTGATATAGCCCATATGCGCGATTCTGAAAATTTTGCCCTTTAAATGCGCCTGGCCACCGGCGATAGTTATGCCATATTCGTCGCGAAGCGTCTTTACCAATTTCACTCCATCGACTCCCTCCGGCAACTTTACAGAAGTCACCGCATCAGAGCAAGCATCGGGAGCCAGCAACTCCAAACCTAAGGCAATCATTGTCTTTCTCGTGGCCTCGGCTAATTTTCTATTTCTGGCGAAAATTGCCTCCAGTCCTTCCTTGTTCATCTCCTTTAATACTTCATTTAAAGCAATTATTAAAGTAACTGCCGGGGTAAAAGGAGTATCATTTTTGTCTAAAGCCTTCTTTGCCCGACGTAGATCAAAGTAGTAGCGCGGATTATTACAGGCCTCAACCATCTTTTGCGCTTTTGGGCTCATGCTAATAAAACCCAATCCCGGAGGAAGCATAAGGCCCTTTTGTGAACCACACACAACCATATCCACCGACCAGGCATCGGTCTTTAAATCTACCGCGCCCAAGCCGCTTATAGCATCCACAACTAAAATCGCACTTGTATCTTTTACAATCTTACCCAATGCCTGGATATCATTAACCACACCCGTAGAAGTCTCACAATGCGTGGCGAACACCGCCTTTATATCTTTGTTTTTACCTAAAATATCCTTTATAATTTCGGGATCTACCGCCTTGCCCCACTCTACTTTTACCAATTCGATCTGGGCACCATATACTTTACTTAGCTCAGTCCACCTCTCGCCAAATTTTCCGCCCTCAATAACTATAACTTTATCTTTTGGATTGACGATATTTACAACCGCTGTCTCCATCGCTCCGGTTCCCGAAGAAGCCAAGATAAACACATCGTTTTTAGTCTGGTAGACATATTTGAGCCCTTCTTCAGTTTCTTTTAATATAGCCTGGAATTGCGGAGTACGATGGTGGATTATCTCCTTGGACATCGACTCTCTGACATATGGCGGCAGTGGCGTTGGCCCTGGTGAAAGTATATAATTTTTGTTCATCTTATTATTCTCCTTTAATGAGCACATAACTTACGCGACTGCAAGGAGCGTAAGTTATCGGTGTGAATTAAATCCCGCCCTTTTGGCGAGGCCAACTATTCAAACTACGCTTTATTCTTTTTTTAAGATGACCTATAACACTACCGTGATGCTTTAACTTTCGCTCACGGTCTAAAGCATCTAATTTGTTTAAAAAAGTTTCGTAATAAACTATTTTATATGGCTTTCCATTTCTAGTAGAGTAATTTTTACCACTATTATGCTCATTTAACCGCCTCTTTAAGTCATCAGTACTACCAATATAAATCTTATCTTTACTGCTTTCGCTTTGTAAAACATAAACACAATACATCAAAATTTCCTTCCGCCAAAAGGGCGGGATAAATTCGGACAGCGACTTACGAGCGCTTCGCTCCGTAAGTCGCGTCCTCATTTATTTATTTGTGGTAATTACCTCGTCAATTATTCCATAATTTTTCGCTTCCTCGGCTGACATGAAATAATCCCTATCAGTATCTTTTTTAATTTCCTCTAAAGTTTTTCCTGTATGCTGCGCCAAAATTTCATTAATCTTATCACGCAGTCTTAAGATTTCATTAGTCTGGATTGAAATATCAGATGCCGCTCCGGTTACCCCGCCCCAAGGCTGGTGAATCATGATACGAGAATGCGGGAGCGCGTATCTCTTTCCTTTTGTGCCCGCCGCCAAAAGCAAAGCGCCCATGCTGGCTGCCTGACCCACGCAATAAGTAGAGACTTCACACTTTACAAACTGCATCGTATCATATACCGCCAAACCGCTGGTTACAGAGCCGCCTGGAGTATTAATATAAACGCTTATCTCTTTATTTACATCTTCCATCTGTAAAAATAATAACTGTGCGATTATTAAGTTAGCAATGTTATCATCGACAGGAGTGCCGACAAAAATAATACGGTCTTTGAGAAGGCGCGAATAAATATCATATGCCCTCTCCATCCTGCCCGATGACTCAATCACCATTGGCACTAATGTCTGCATCTTTTCCATATTTTCACCCCCATTTGCTAACTGGTTCTGTTAACTCTAATCAATTACGTAATTTTAATAAGACCGTAATTTATTCCTAATTATCTTTGATAGAACCATATTTGTGTCAAGGAAAATAGAAGCGTCTCCTTTTCCTCAAGTAGCTAATTCTATTTTTCTCCAATAGCAACAAAATCAACACCTACGCTCCCAGTATCCCATGTATCTCCACCCAAGTTGCCATAAATGTCCCTACAATCAAAAGTGAGTGATATCGATACTTTGCCATGATCTTGATCGAGCACAACAGGACGCCACGCATAATGGTTTGCACTAGTTGAACTTACTCCTGCAATAACATAAGGATTATCGTTAAAGGCTGGATTAAAATAGACCCAACATCGAACAGTGCAGTCATTGGAACTATGCATAGCAACTGTGAAATCATCACCACTTATTTTGCTACATCTCGCAGGGTTTTTGCCGAAATTTATAGCACCAGCGATAGTTCTCATACCGTTTATATTCCCATCGTTAATTTTTCCATCTATATCCAATGATGGAATATCAGTAAGACTAGTATTTGTCCCTGATATTTTCGGGCCCCATTTTCCCAATTTTATAGACGCCACGTGACCATCTTGTTTTCCATAAATTCCCAGGGTATTGCTTTGATCTATATCACTAAGATAGACATCATCTCCGATATAAAGGTTCGGTCCCCATTCACCGTATATATCTTTGAGATGTAATTGTGCCTCAGGATTACTCGTTCCAATACCGACATTGCCCGTGTCATCTATTCTGACCCTTTCAATATTATTTGTATAAATCGCTAATT
>CAZFPS010000102.1:0-6017 GCA_964520705.1 uncultured Planctomycetia bacterium
CAGATTTAGCAAAAAGACTGATCCCCTAGTAGAGGATTTTACTTCTTCTATAAATGTAGATAAGGAGTTAGCACTCTATGATGTGATGGGGTCTATCTTACATGTAGCTGTTCTTAAAGAAGCTGGTTTGATTTCTTCGTCGGAGTTCAGCAAGATCAATAATGGACTCAACTCAATTCTTAAAGAAATTAAAACAAATAGATTTAAAGCCGACCTAAGCTCTGAAGATATACACTCTGATATTCAGAATAAGCTGGAGAAAAAGATCGGTGCGGTTGCTATGAAATTACATACATCCAGATCCAGAAACGATCAGATAGCCTTTGATACTAAGCTGTATTGCCATAAAGAAAGCATTGAGTTGTATGATTTATTATTTGAGCTGCAGAAGGCAATAAATAGCTCAGTAAATAGATTTAAGAATATAGTTATTCCCGGATATACGCATTTACAGCATGCCCAACCTATTAAATTAGGGAATTATTTTTCTTCTTATGCTCAAATGTTGCTTAGGGATTTTTGTAGAATAATGGATGTAACTCCTCTGGGAATATCCTTGGGTTCTGGAGCTTTGGCAGGTACTAATATCCCAGCGGAAAAGTATAATAGCGCTCTTAAAAAGACCTGTAAAAAGCTGGGGTTGAGTTTTGGAAAGTTTGGCAGCGATGAAGTAGTTGAGCTTGTAAACTCAATCGATAATGTTAGCGACAGGGATTTTGTTATTCAAACTTTGAGCACTTTGGCGATTATGGGTATGCACCTGTCTAGATTAGCAGAGGATTTGATAATATGGTCAAGTGCTGAATTCGGATTTATCGAAATTGATGATGCGTTCTGTACGGGTAGTTCTCTTATGCCCCAGAAAAAGAATCCAGATGTGCTGGAGCTGATAAGAGGTAATACTGGTAAGCTTTATGGGAATCTGATATCTGTCTTAGTTATGATGAAAGGGCTGCCGCTTTCATATAACAGAGATATGCAGCTAGATAAAGAGCCTTTGTTTAGTTCGATCAAAGTTATAAAACAAGAGCTTAAAATTCTAAGCAAGCTGATTCTGTCGATAAAAGTAAATAAGGACAGAATAAATGAGCAGCTTAAAGATGAATCTTTGTATGCTACTGATCTGGCTCACTACTTAGTTGAGAGAGGAATTGCCTTTAAGCAGGCGCATTCGATTATCGGGAGTTTAGTGAAGTTTTCACTGAGTAAGAAGATTAAGATTAAAGATTTATCAGATTTGCAACTGGCTAAATTCAGTAAATATCTCAATAAAAAAGTTATCAAAAAGATATTTGACCCGGTTTATTCTGTGAAATCCAAGAAATCAGTTAAACAGAGGAAATTGAGATAGATGCACTATTTTAAGTACAAAAAGAATGAGTTATATTGCGAAGATGTAAGAATAGCAGATATTGTTGAGGATATTGAAACGCCTTGCTATGTCTATAGCTATCGTACCCTTATAGAGCACTTTAGAAAGTTGCAGAGCGCTTTTAAGTCGGTAGATCCTTTGATTTGTTATTCTGTTAAAGCGAATTCCAATTTGACTATCTGTAAAGTTTTGGTCAATGAGGGCGCGGGTTTAGATGTAGTTTCAGGTGGCGAGCTTTTCAGAGCTTTAAAGGTGAAGACCGATCCGCAAAAAATAGTATTTGCCGGAGTCGGTAAGACAGATAGAGAGATAAATGAAGCTATTAAAGCGGGAATATTGTTTTTTAACGTGGAATCCGAGGCAGAATTAGAAAGAATCCATCAACTCTCCATTAAACTAAGAAAGACTATCGATGTATGCCTAAGGGTAAATCCCGAAGTAGACCCACATACACACAAATATATTAAGACAGCCAAGAAGGAGAGCAAGTTTGGACTCAGCTTTTCCGCGGTCAGGCAGATTATACTACACCGAAGAAGATATTTTAATATTCAGATAAAAGGATTGCATATTCACATTGGCTCTCAAATAACCGAGGCGCGTCCTTATGTCCAAGCCATAAATAAGGTAGTCAGCTTTATTAAAGAAATAGAACAGCTGGATAAAAAGTTTGAATATTTGAATATCGGTGGAGGGATGGGCATAGTCTATAAAAAAGAGACAGCCCAGACTGCAAAGATATTCGCAAAAGCCATTGTGCCTCTGCTCAAAAAAACCGGTTTAAAGATTGTTCTTGAACCCGGTAGATTTATCGTCGGCAGCGCTGGGATACTGGTTTCCCGAGTAACCTTTGTTAAAAATACAGAATCGAAGAATTTCTTGATTGTAGATAGCGGCATGAACGATTTGCTCAGGCCTAGTTTATACGATGCTTATCATGAGATTATACCTGTGCATAAGAAGCCGCATTCTAGGCATCAAAAGTATGATGTCGTGGGCCCGATCTGCGAAAGCGGGGATTTCTTTGCCAAAGACAGGTCGCTGCCCAATATAAATCAGGGTGAGAATATAGCTATTATGTGCTCAGGTGCTTATGGTTTTACCATGAGCTCTAATTACAATTCCCGCACGCGACCAGCGGAAGTATTAGTTCGGGGCAACGAGTACTTTGTAATCAGGAAGAGGGAAATTTACGAAGATTTAGTCGAGAAAGAAAAGTTTCCCTGGTTTATGTAAGGGTGTTTAAATGAAGATACAATTCGCAAAACTAGTTGCCAGCGGTAATGATTTTGTGCTTTTGGATTTGAGAAGACATGGCGGCAGCTTGGATCTTAAAAAGACAGCAAAGATAATTTGCCATAGAAAATTAGGCATTGGCGCTGACGGACTTTTGGTATTAGAGAGGTCAAAAAAGGCAGATGTTAAGATGCGTATATTTAATGCGGATGGCTCTGAGGCGGAGATGTGCGGCAATGGCGCAAGATGTGTTGTCTATTTTTTGGCCAATGATGCCGTAAGAAAAATAAAGGGCAAAGTTAGAGTTGATACTAAGGCCGGAGTTTTAAAAGCAGAAAGTTTTGGAAGTCGAGTAAAAATCAATATGACTAACCCTAAAAGCGCCAGGCAAGATTTAAAGATCAGTTTAAACCGCCATCAGCTAAAGCTTAATTTCATCAATACCGGAGTGCCTCATGCGGTAATCTTATGTGAAGACATTGAAAAGATTAATGTCTATTCTCTAGGAAGATTAATCAGGTTCCATAAAAGATTTAAACCAGCAGGGGCGAATGTGAATTTTGTGGAGCCGGTGGGTTTGAATAGAATTAAGATCAGGACGTATGAACGCGGAGTAGAAGAGGAGACATTAGCCTGTGGTACAGGGTCTGTAGCCGGGGCAATAATTTATGCGCTGAAATTAAATAAAGCTGGCCTGTCTAACGCAGGAAAGAGTTTTAATATTGATGTAGATACGGTATCAGGGGAGACCTTAAAAATATATTTCGATGTTTCTAAAAACAAAGTGAACAATGTCTGGCTTCAGGGAAGCGCCAAGATAATTTGCAAAGGAGAGGTTTATGTTTAGAGTATTTAAAGGTTCAACAGTAGCGATCGTTACGCCTTTTAAAGACGATAAGATTGATTCAAAGACTCTAAAGAAGTTAGTGGAGTTTCAGATTCAAAACGGTACCGACGGAATCTTGCCTTGCGGTACAACCGGAGAGTCTCCTACATTAGACTACGATGAACATGAGAAGGTTATAGAAGTTTGTATTGAAGCTGCCAATGGGAAGGTTCCGGTAATGGCTGGTACCGGTTCTAACTCTACTGATGAAGCAGTAGAGATGACAAAGAAGGCTGCTAAAGCAGGAGCCGATGCTTCGCTACAGGTCTCTCCTTATTATAATAAGCCGACGCAGAGAGGCTTGTATCTGCATTTTAAAGCTGTGGCTGACTCAGCAGATATCCCTATTATCTTGTACAATATCGCAGGCCGTACAGCCGTAAATATCTTACCGGAAACAATAGCTAAATTAGCACGAGATTGTAAGAATATTGTGGGAGTAAAAGAAGCATCAGGTAGCCTGGATCAGATGGCTCAGACTAAAGCTCTATGCCCTCCAGACTTTCAGCTTATTTCCGGTGATGATAGTCTGACCTTGCCGCTCTTATCAATTGGTGGCATCGGAGTAATATCTGTGGTAGCTAATATTGCTCCTAAAGATGTATCTGTATTGGTAAGTGAATTCTTAAGCGGCAACGTAAAAAAGGCCGAGGAAATTCACTATAAATTGTTGCCTTTGGTAAAAGCAATATTTGTAGAAACAAATCCGATACCTGTTAAGACGGCTATGGGTTTAATGGGCATGTGTAATCCGGATTTGAGGTTACCACTGTGTTCAATGGCAGAGGAAAATTTAACAAAACTTAAGAAAGCATTAAAGGATTACGGATTATTGAAATAAGTGAAGCCACAACTTATGGAGAGATAGTGAACATAAGTTGTTTGGCTGAACTTACCCAGCACTAATTTTACTAATAGCGCTGATAGAAAGTTAAGAAGGATTAAGATAGATAGAACTGTTTTTATTTAAAGGAAACCTAGCAGAAAAATTAGTGCTGGGTTAAATTCGCACTTATAACTTACGAACACTTTTAACATTCGTAAGTTATGTGCTCATTTAAAATGATTAAACTAGCAATTAGCGGAAGTAGAGGAAAGATGGGGCAGCGTATTTTCGAGCTTGCCGAATCTGACGGCGAATTCAATATCGTGGTTTTATTAGAGCGTAAGGGCCATCCGGAAATTGGATTAAAGATGGGTAGCGTCGAAGTAACTGATAATTCGGATGCGATAAATCAAGCTGATGTTTTAATTGAGTTTACATCTTCGGAATCCACAATAGAACATTTAAAGATATGCTCAAAATATACAAAACCAATTGTCATCGGCACAACAGATTTGAATGCAGAGCAGAAAAGTGAGATTGAAAAAGCTTCTAGGGAAATCCCTGTTGTTTTTTCTCCGAATATGTCGGTAGGGGTCAATCTGTTGTTTCAATTAGTAAAAGACGCGGCTTCTAAATTGTCTGGAAAATATAAAGTTTCCATTTCAGAAGCGCACCATGTTCATAAAAAAGATGCTCCTAGCGGCACAGCAAAAAGATTAGGGCAGATTGTTCAGGAGTGCGGCAGGCAGGAGCTTGGCGATATAAAGTCGATAAGAGAAGATGAGATTCCCGGAGACCACGAGGTTTGTTTTGAGAGCGGGGAAGATATTATTAAGCTATCGCATTCCGCTAAGACTCGGGATATTTTTGCGCAAGGTGCGCTCGTAGCTGCAAAATTTGTAGTTGATAAAAAGAATGGGTTATTTGATATGCAGAGTATTCTGAGCGGTAAATAGCTTAAATAGATTTGTTTTTTTAGATGGATTATGACTAGAGGGGGGTCGTAATGGAGAGAAGACAGTTTGAAAGATTCCAGAGGAATAACTTCGCCACCTATAAACTTCATCATTTTAGCGCTGGTGTAGAATGTGTAACAAATAATATTTCACTAAAGGGTGCTTGTGTACTTACTGAAAAGAAACTTAAACCAAAAAAGAATATCAAGCTAAAGTTGTTTCTTGGCCCTAAGCTAGGACCTAGAGAAACTAATTCTAGAGTGGTTTATTCTAAACCTACAGACGGTAATTTAGGCAAAGGCTATTTAAGCGGTCTGGAGTTTTTGGATATAATATTTAAAGATGAAAAGGAGTTGTCTGATAATGAATATTGATTCTTCTGATAGGCTAAAGCAATTACTGCCATATTTATTCTTAGAGATAGACAGAGCGAAGAGAGAAGCTCGTAAGCAGGGCAGAGATATTATTGATTTAGGAATAGGTGATCCTGATCAGCCTACGCCTCAGTTTATAATTGAAAAGTTGTATGAAGCAGCTCAGGATAAAACTAACCATCATTACGCCCTTGACGCCGGCATGCCGATTTTAAGAGAAGCTATTTCCAGCTGGTATAAAAATAGATTTGGAGTAGATCTAAATACGGAAAATGAGATTTTGCCTTTGATTGGTTCTAAAGAGGGAATCGCGCATTTTCCTTTAGCCATTTTGAACAGAGGCGACTATTCTTTAATCCCCGATCCT
>CAZFPS010000103.1:0-5904 GCA_964520705.1 uncultured Planctomycetia bacterium
TGTAGGCATCGAATTTACTATAGCCCCAATCTTTATACAGCTTATCCTTCCAAACTGAATACAGGGCCTGCCCTAATTCTATCCATGACGTCTTAAAGCATTTGACGCTTTTCAGCACCCGATGCCTTAAGCTAGCAGGGTCTAGGTTTGCCAATTTTGCTTCCAGTGTTTCCATTACCTTTGTCTTGGAGTAATCCATCTCTCATCCTTTCTTTTTTTTCTGGGATGTATCTCTATTTGTTCCATCTATTACTCCACAGCCCTCTTTTATTCTCTCTTGCCTCCTGATATAACCCTTGGAAGTAATCTGCATACTTAACATTAGGTGGAATGATCATAACTTCGGCATAGCCTTGCTTAAGTATTTCGGCATTCAAAAATAGTTGCGTATCTGAAATAAACACATGCGCCAGCAGCCTTCCATATTTATCCCTTTGCTGAACATCAAATTCCAGGCGGACTTTTTTACCTTCTGCCAATTGTCTGGTAAATTGATATGATTTCCTGCCAAGAGCCATAATCGTTCTAATATCCTCACCCGTTCTCCGGGCGTCTCTATAGAGTTTGTCCGATTCGTACATCTCCGGGGCATCTATGCCTAAAAGACGGACTTTCTCTCCGCCGGCAATCCGGAGCGTATCCCCATCAAAGACTTTGGTAACTAAAATATCGGCGTAGTTGGCTTGCGCGCAGGATGTGAGAATAAGTGATAAAATTATAGCCGTTAGGACTAAAGGCTTCATAATGCCAAGAAACGCTCTCTGCTATACAAGAACCCGCTCCTGGGATTTAGGTGAAAATTTGGGAAGAAAAGACTTAACGTCAGCTTCTGCAATTAATTTGTTTTCTTTATCTAATATCTTAATACCACTTTTAAAGAACTTGCCTCTGAGATGTCTTGGCCTTGCCTCAGCAAAAATTTCTGTAGATTTGCTTGGGGCTTTAAAGCGAATATGTAAATCTACCGTCAAATAAGGGCCTTGAGGAAATATAGTTCTTAATCCCTGGACTGTAGCAGTATCGACAATGCTGAGGATAGCCCCGCCATGAAAATTTGCATGGGGATTAGTGAGCTCTTTCCTGTAATGCAAACCTATCTTGCAAAAGCCTTCTCTTTTCTCTTTAATATACATCTGCAGCAAATTTTCGTAAGGAGAGCGAATTTTTTCCATCTTACCTTTCTCTAAACTTCACCCAATTATACCCCTAAAACCAAACAGCCTCAAGATAAATCTTGAAGCTGTAAAAAATTCAAAAAATTGTTTATAAGGGCGAAATCTCGCCCCCCCCTAGGATTTAGGTGAAAAATTGAAGATTTGAGAAAAAGCGATATGTCGAGGGAAAGATTCCAGGTTATCGAATTATTCTAACAACCTCTGGGCTAAACGATGTAATTCCGGATTAGCCAAAGCCAAAACTTTCTTTTTGACTACTCTAGAAAAGTATTCTCTTTCCGTCTTGGTTAATTTTTCTCTCTTAAGTTTTCTTAGAAATAATTCCTTTTGTTTAGGTGAAAAAACTTGAGACAACGAATATTCAAAACCAAGCTCGTCTTTCATAGAAAGTAAATCGCTAAGTTTTGATTGCGTTTGGCTAAAATAATTATTAAAGGTAGATTTCAAACTATCACTAGACATAACCCGACCTGCTACTTGAAGATCATCATTATTTTTAAATTTCTCAACAAAATTATTAAATTCTTTTTTTCCCTGTCTAGTAAGAGATTTATAGAATTCATTTGCCCAAGAAAATTTTAAATTTAAAACTTTATAAAGAGCAAGTGACATTATCATAAGCGAAGTTAGATAGCTTTTATCAAAAGGGTGTTTTAAGTACCATTTAACCTTATCATAATTAAATAACCCCTTTTCCGCGCTGTTTACTAATACAACTGGAAAACCTTCCCATAGACGAAGATCTTTACTTTTGACCATATCTGCTAAAGTTGAATTTGCATTCTGATCCTCTTCAGTCCCAAACAATGCAAATCCTAAAGCACTTAGTCTCTTAAAAAGATTTTTATTAGCCATTTCTTAAACCCTCTTTTTGACACTCTTTTAAGAAATATTTTAAGTTCTTATTTACTTTTTCTTCCGAAATATCAAAAGAAGCTGTCTTTCGAAAACGTTTAATTAACAACTCTATATTTATCTCTTGTCTTTTATGTCTCATTAATGCGAGACAATCCTCTATATCTATGGACTCACCCCTAAACAGTTTAGAAATAATGATATCATAATAATTAAGCACACCTAAAGAAATATAACTAAATTCCTTTATTAAGATGTGATTTCCTTTATTTAACGGTGATTCTAGTAGTTCTGTAGTATGTACAACCTTGCCTCTAAACAAATCAAAAATAAAACCATCTTCTCTTGCCCAACCCCACCCACTTGCAGATTTATAACCAAGTTGTTTTAAAAGGGTTATAAGATACTCGTATTCAACTAAATCCGGCACCATTAAATCAATGTCTTTAGTGGATGCCTTCGCTCCCAAAAGAGTCAGTGCAGTTCCCCCGCAAGCAATTAAATGAACTTTTCTTTTTAGGAAGCTATCCCAAACACTCATTCTGTCCAATAAGCCTTGTTTATTTATTATATTTTCCATACAATTATATGTATGTATTTATACAATCCTCTGTATTAAAGTATACAATATATTATTCAATATGTCAAGGGGTTTTTAAAGAAACTTTACTATGAGCAAGTTTGCCAGTGTACTATTTCCAAAGCGGAAACTGCCCCCTCAATTATGCTTAACCTTCTCCATCCCCGTTTTTTAAGGTTAACACTGCACTTCACTCTGCTCATCGTCTTTCGAAGTGTCCTGAGCGAAGCGAAGGAACCGCAGTCTCTATTTTACCATAAGCCTGCGCGAAGTGCCAAACTAAAACCAAACAGCCCCAAGATAAATCTTGCTTTTTGGCTCCTTTTTGGCTAAAGGGGGAAAACCACGAGGGGCAGGCGTGGGTGCGGGCACGCCTGCCCCTTAAGGATTGGGTGAAAATTTGAAGGTGTGGGAAAGAGCAATATATCAAGGGGGCAGATTTTGGGGTACTTTCTTTCGTTCTCTCTCACCAAATTTATTTTCTATTTAGTCAAGTAAGGTTGCTTTGGAAGGGTGAGGCATTTAAATTTCCCCTCTAAAAATGGAGAAAAAAATCAATATCACTCCGATGAATATAAAAATTGTATGCCACCAATCAGAAGGTGTAAAAATAAGTATTAATATCGCCATTATAAATGCATATAGGCCAGAAATCACAATAACTGAATAATTCTTTCTCCTCTTGTCTAAAGCAGAAGCCTCATATAACACTAAAATTCCTATCATCCACATACTTAAATTCACCAGCCAACAATACATATGAATTCTATTAAACCAATAAGAGGGCAGGCCCTTAATAGCATTTTTAATCTCGGGGATAGCACAAAACCCCTGCCCTAATGCAGAAATAATAAAAAACACCCCTGCTGTTCTTATTAGCCAAATCGATCTTTTCTTCACCATCGTTCCTTTATCTAACCTGCTCTTTTATTTTTTCTATTACCTTAAATTATACCCCTAAAATAAAAAAGCCTCAAGATAAATCTTGAGGCAGGAGGTGCAATTCTCCGATTGATTTTAGAACACTTCTCCGACTAACTTAAGAAACAGTCTCTAATGCGGCCTCTAATATTGTTTGGTGTTTTGCGAAAACCATTCAAGGATTAAGTTCTTCATCTCCGTCGGCTGCTGTTGGATAAGCCGCTCGGCATGAAGGCCTCCTTCTATTATCTTAATCTTCTTATACGTCTTGGCTACATCATAGAGTCTCTGGGAATGGTAGGCTTTAATAATCCAATCTCTATCGCCATGGATAAACAAGATTGGTATATGTTTTATCTTGGCAATTGTCTTTGTTGGCTTCGGCTTTTTCAAGAATACATCGGTGGTTCTGGCGCCTTTTCCTTCCCAGCCACATTCTATGTTATCCTTCAAGTCTGATATCATCTCTGGTTTCCAGAAATGATAATCTATCTTCCCAAACTCACACGGGCAACTTATCAGCACCATACTGTTTACTTCGTCTCTTGCGCTAACAGCATTAATGGCTGCAGCTGCACCTAAAGAAAAAGCCACTATATTTATTTCTTTATAGTTCTGGTCCTGTGCATAGTCTATTACTGTTTGCACATCCAGGTGTTCTTTAGCTGTCCAAGAAAACTTTCCTCCGCTATCTCCATGACCTCTAAAATCAAAAATTATGGCATCGTACTTGGAAGAGATTAAATCTATGGTCTTGCGCATCCACCTGTTCTTCTTGCTGTTGTAGAAGCCCGGACATACTATAACCACAGAGTCAAACCCTTTTTGATAATGCTCGTAAGCAATAGCTATTTTGTCCTGCGTATATAATCTGCCTGCCAAAACCTGCCCTTCTACCATCTAAATATCCTTGTTAAGGTCTGCATCAAAGCTTTTAGTATACCTACAGTTTCTCATATCAATCGACAAGCTGTCCCCTCAATTATACTCCTAAAAACAAACAACCTCAAGATAATCTACCATCTCCACGCAGTACCTACATATATACTAGATTCTTTTTTAGATTTAAGGAGCTTGAGGAAGGCTTCACCATCGCCTCGGAGGAGTTTTCTTGATAATTTAAGCTCCAGGCCTAAGTCTTTTTTGAGCTCATTTTTGAGCTTAAATTCGACTTTATCTCTTTTTGTCAACTTAGCGTCAGCGCCAAATACAATAGCTTTGGCTTTGCCTTTTTCGTACTCAATTTCAAATAATAGGCCGACGTTTCTCTTTATCTTCCATTTGCCAAATAAGGTTATGACACGCCTGATGGGCTGTTTTTTATTAGAAACACCTATGCCTATTCTGTATTTTATATAATTCTTATCTAATACACCTATGTCTGTGCGAAACTCAAATGCTGATTTTGCCTGCCGGCTTATCTCATAAGATAGCCTGTTTCGCCTGGCTATATCCCAATAGCCTTCAAAAATGATGGTTTTCTTGAGTATTCTTTTGCGGAGCAGTTGGGCCTTTTCCCATCGATAAACTATCCTGTGCTGCTTATCAACCTCCCAGATGCCATCAAAGGTTAAGGTATCGTGCCTGCCTTCGCCTTTTTTTACTCTAAAGGTGAGACGATTATGCTCATCAGCCTGCCACTGGCCTTCAAGTTTGAGGATATCTTTTGTGGCCAGGCCTTTCTCAGATCTTGTCGTAACCGAAAAAGAGATCAAATTTGAAGAAGCGGCTACTATCTGCCCCTGTAAAGTAAGCTCATCCCCTACTCTTTGTCTGCGCCATTTATCCAGCGTCAGCACCAAGTCATGATTTTTGCTTAAAGACCATTTTCCTCTTAACTTTACCTGGTGCGGCGCCTTGCGCTCAGGCATCATCCCATACATCGGCGCTTTTATATGATAAATAAGGGAGTTATTAGGGCCGGTTTTGAATTTTCCGTCAAATACTCTGCGAAAACGAGTCAGGGGAAGCCTTGTACCAGTCTCCTGAACAACCAATCGATTGTGGGGATCAACTTCGTATTTTAGCTTCTGCAAGGAAATACCCCTTTATTTATTCAGATGGGTGGGTTATTTCCTATATTTAATCGCGTGATAAACAACCCCACTAAACAAAATAGCATTTATAATTGCAAAGAGTTTGAATACTAAATCTTTTGAAGTAATAGCTGAGGGTAACATCAATAATGCGCAAAAGAAAACTCCATAAATCCAGGTGAGGCTAATATCATTAGAGGATTTACGCCTGCGAATTCTTAACATCAATGGAATGTTAAAGAAAGGCAAGACAATTGCTGCCAACATACCTAAGATTATTATCATTCTTTTACCACTCCTTCTTATTTTTACCTATCAAACGGTATTTTCTTCGCCT
>CAZFPS010000104.1:0-5841 GCA_964520705.1 uncultured Planctomycetia bacterium
AATAAAGTTCGAACCAATCTTTTCCAGAAATTCTTTCTGGGATTCTAAATTTCCCTCACGAGCTACATAATCTATTCTATTTAAGGTAGTTACGAAATCTTTCGCCTGTTCGAACCAATTATCGCCCCCATCAGCAAAATCTTTCAATGACTCCTGTAATTCTTTCTTCTCGTTAATGAGTTTCTCTTTAGCTTTCTGATATTCTTCAAGTGAAATACTACTTTCAAGGTACATATCTATAAGTTTATTTATCTTATTATCAATAACAGCGATTTTACTCTGGAGATTTTGCTGATGGGGGCGTGATGATTGGACGGCCTCAAGTTTATCTTTTCCTAATTCTTTTAATATATTAGCCGTCCAATCATCACACAAAGAAACTTTTTGAAGGATAGACCTGACCTGCTTGGACAATTCTTCTTCTCTAACATATTTCTGCGAACAGTGCGTATATCGCTTAGTGCATCTATAATAAGTATGACCTTTCTGGATCTCAGCTGTGATCATACGTCTGCACTCTCCGCATCTCATTAGCCCTCGCAAGACAAAGCGCTTCGATTCTTTCTTGGGCTTGCCTCGTCTTGCCATAACCTCCTGGCACTTATCAAAAAGTTTCTTTGTGATAATTGGTTCGTGTGTCCCCTCATAGATTTCACCCTTATATCTGAATACACCATAATAGATAGGGTTCTTGAGAGTATGCTGATATTGGCTGATACTGATAGGTTTATTCTTATAGCCAGTAAGGCCTAATGAGCTTATCTTATCCCGCAACTTGCTAAGCGTATATTCACCTGTAGCATATAAGGCGAAAGATTTCGTAATGAAAGGAGCTTTGCCCTCATCAACGATAATAGTCCTTGTTTTGCGATTATTGATATAGCCAATTGGTGCCCACTGAGGCCATACGCCTTTACTGAGTTTCAAGCGTATGCCACGCTTTATATTTTCTGACAGGGCATCGATATAATATTTACTCTGTCCAAACGTTATAGACAGCATAAACTTACCTTGAGCATTATCATCGAAACGATACGTAGGAAATCGTAAGTCCTTGATGATGCTCTGATCCACTAGGTAAATAATCTTACCGCCATCAACGCTATTACGCGCAAGTCTATCAGGATGCCAGGCCAGTATGCCATCAGCATGACCACGCTCTATCTGTAACAGCATATCATTAAATATAGGCCTACCAGGTTTCTTAGCTGTCTTGGCTTCTAAAAGCTCAGCAATAACTGTGAGATTTTCGCGCGTAGCATACTGGCGCAACTCTACAAGCTGAGCTTCGATAGAGAGTATCTGTCTATCTTCATCATCAGTGGACTTACGGGCATAGATAAAATATTTCATAGGGCAAAGCTCCTTTCATTCGTGAGGGAAATTTAGAATCAGTCATTTTGCTTTTGAGGTAAATATAAATCTCAAAAATAGAAATGACTAAAAGATTGGTTCAAGAACTTTATTTTAAAAGAGCGGCGCTTGATTTTTTCGACGGAAAAGCCGTTTTCTTTTTTCGCCGAAGCCACCCCATTTCCTACTTGGCGGTGTGTCTACCGCCTTGTTCGAACTTATTTTAAGACAAATCCTTAAGATAAGCAATGAATTTTTTCAACGGCCCAGCGGCCCGTTGCCTCGGCTGCCAGTGGCGGCGATGCCGCTACTCATCGCCGCCACTGGCAGCGCGTCCTCGCCTCAACCCAAGCTCCCTCGCTCGTCCGCTATCCCGCCTCGCTCCCTACGCCAACCCTAGTGACGGCGAGATGCCAAGACATACACAGCTCTTACGCTTTTTTAATCATACAAAAAATCCTAAGTGAAATTTGATAGAGTAATGCGCTATAATATATAGCCACTTTATTCTATTTATAGAGAGCGTAGTAATTCCTTTGTAGCAAGAAATTGCCTAATAACTTCTGTAACTCCTACGTCTGATCCTTTCATCACATCTGCAGCCACGGAAGCATAACTTAGCTCATTTATACAGGGCAAAATTTCTCTTGCTATATTATTCATCTCTTTTATTTCCACTTCTGATGGACAACTCTCTGTCCAAATATTCATAACAACCTTCGCAAGTTCAAATGGAAACGTATTGTTAATAAATAATTTTGCTTGCTGTAAATCAAGAACCTCTGTTGTAATATAAGCTATAACTTCCTCGGAATTTCTCTTCGACCCAATTTCTGAACGATATTTTTCAGCCATCTTTTGTCTTAGATTAACCACTGTTTCAGAATCTGCCTTAGCTATAATATTACAAATCTGTTTCAACAAAGTAGGATTCAACCGTTCTATTCCTAAATGTATTCTTTCATGCCATAGGGCAGTTTTTTCTTCTGTCCATCTATTAGAATTAGGTTCTAATTTTACATCGGGTTCAATTATAAAAGAAGAAGCTTTTAAAAAAATTACATCTCCTTTTGTATATAACTGTTGCAGTATAGATGCTCCTGGTAATCCTAAACTAGATGCGACCTTAAGAAGTAGCCATATCCTTAGAGCTTCAGCCGATACTGTTGCTGGATAACCTCCAGATGGAACTGTAATTCCATCATTACCCTCATCATCTTCAGGAGCCACAAGTGAATAGAGCTGATCTGTAACTATGTAGGTCTTGAACGAAGAATCTGTATGAATTTGACGGATTAGCTCTTTACCTTCTAGTTCGATTTTATTTCGGCTCCCTATAAAACCTTCCATTACTACAATTTTCTCTCCCGGCTCGAGTTTTGTTGGCATGCAGTGTATGCCGTCTATACCAAGTACTTGCATGGTATATAAATCTATTAGATCAAGACCTATGCCAATTTCTTCAAAAGTCATAACCCTGAATCTTTCTATGGATATTAATTTAGAAAGTTCCTTTCTTTCCTCCCTGTCTTTTACTAAAACGATAGGGATATTATTATTATTTTCTAATTTATCCAAAGCTAAAGTAAATGCTGATGGATTAGTTTTCAACTCTTCTTCCAAGAAGAATGTGACTTTATTTTTAAGCTTTGAGAGGTCTTGAATATTATCATATATTTTCCTTCTTGTGCTAGCTAATCTACCTTTCTTTATCTTATAATGCTTTAATTCTTCGATATTGCATACAAATTCTAACTGTTTAGGGGTTAGGTTGTTAGCAAAATCGCTTAATTCATAATAACCATGCCTGACTCTTCTTACAAGTTTTAGCTTTATTAACTCTTTTAGTTCTACGTAAACTGCGGTTCTACTGTACTTACCGCCTTCTGGTTTTATTCTCTTCTTGACTAAGTCTTTAAAACGAACAGACGCATCTTTAAATTCGCTATATAAAGTCTTAAGGCACTTTGAAGGAGAGCCTCCGATAGATCGAGAAGGAACAGTTTTAAGCATATCAAGTTTAACTCGTAGAGTCTCTAAGCGAGTATTGTCTAACTCTATAAGCTGCCTACGTAGCTTAGCAATTTCCTTTTGGTACCTCCTTCTAGATTTCATAACTTCTGTAGCCTTATTCATTTCCTCTGCAAGAGTTATTATTCTGTCTACTAACATAGAATAGTCTGCTATATCATAGCTATTATGCATTTTTTGTTTAAATATTCTTTTATCAGCCTCATTCATTTTCTCTGTAAGAGCTAGTATTCTGTCCGCTAATATATCATGCTCTGTTGTATCATAATTATGCAATATTTGTGCGATCATTTTTTCATCTATTGATGGCCAAATAATATTAATCTCATCACGGATTTTATGGAAATTACCGCAGAGGTTATTAAATACTTCTAATGCCACTCTCTTTAACTCAGACTTAGAAAGTTCCATTAGAGCCATATAGGCATATGCCCTATTCTCTGTGTCAAATCTACCGGATAGTTTTCCAGCTTTAGCCAGCGCATTCAAGACAAAAATCCAATCTTTTGCATCATCCGAATCCTTCTTATATCCTAGTGATATAGTGGAATATAAAACTACAATATTATAATGAGGTAATTCTCCTTCTATTATCTCATATAGTATTGGAAGAACTTCACCTCGTAATGAAGGATCTAAAGAATGTCTAATAGATTCTACAAAAAAATGTATAGCTTCATGTCTGCCATGGCTTGCTCTGAGATAATAAAATATTTCCCTTAATATCTCTCTTTTTAAGCGATTTGTACCAATGTCTTTTTTTAAACCGCTAACTGTAGAATTTGCCAAATCTTGCCTCCACTCCGGCATAGTAGAAAAGTATCCTTTTGTTATGCTTTCAGCAATTTGCCTTGTTATCGATCCACAATCGGCATCTCTAACAACTATGTGTCCATCCCAATAATTAACTCCCGTATCCGCCCTCCTTTTAGGTCGGTACCTTGTGTATATAATAACGCCTTCCTTATCTTTAACCTTTATGTACGAAATATCATTTATCATGGACAATTGCAAGATTGTCTCGAGCAAAAAGTCATAATCAAGAGGCCTTCTGAAGTTAGGAATAGAAGGAAAGTGTAGTTCGCCATAAGCCTCACAATACAACGTCATAATAATATTTTTTACCAAATCCACCTGCCGTGAATCTTCTGATATTCCTTGAATACCTCTTTTCTTTTCGGCATAAGGTATTAAAGACAGGATTTCGGAGAATTCTAGAATCTTACGCCTTATTGCAATATCTAATACTTCTCGACAAATAGCTATGATATTGTCTTTATCATAAAATTGACCAGATGGCATAGATAAGGCAAGTAAGGCAACTCGTGTTTTATCGGGATAACAAGGGATGTTTTCAAAGGGCGTGTTGTATGTAATTTTCGGTATCTCGCCTTGCCGGGCAACTTGATCTCCTTGCAGATATGTATGTATGGTAGCTGCGCTTGCTATTAAACCGACTGAAATAGCGAGGGGCATTGTATGCTGTAAAAATTCTTCTGCCCTACTCCATAATTTTATTCGTTCTTTTACTTGTCTTAATTTAGACCATAAAACTGTATATACTTCATACATCCTTTTTTTATTTTCTTGGTTTTGGAAAGAGGATTCAACTCTTAATGTGTCCTTAGCGATAGAAGAGCTATTGCATAAGAATACCATGCTTAATATTATTGATATAATCTTCAAATTAAAGTTTTTATTAAACTTCAACATAATCTGGGCAAAAAAATGGCCATTCCTATGGCCGGTTTTGTCCTGTGAACCATATTTCATCTATATATTAATTATAGCATAAAAACTCCCTTTTGCAAGCAATTTTTATGCGAAAAATTTGAGTTATAAATTCTTGAATTTAAAGGAATTACGCAGTGTTTTTCTATTAAATAAATGCAAAATCAAAATCACTCTATATCGGGAATGGGAAGAGAGTGTTTTAAAAGTATGCACTTCTCGCAAAAAGCGAAATTTAGGTAGCGGTAAATTTCGCTTTTTGCGAGAAGCATCGTTGTCATGTAGTGCTTCGGCATCCCGCCGTCGTGGGGTTGGCGCAGGGAGCGAGGCGGGATAGCGGACGAGCGAGGGAGCTTGGGTTGAGGCGAAAAAATTCATTGCTTATCTTAAGGATTTGTCTTAAAATAAGTTCGAACAAGGCGGTAGACACACCGCCAGTGTATTTTACATAGAAAACATAATTCAATAGAAGAGAGGCATTTATGACGCAACTCACTGAGAAATCAGTAGGTTGCGTTTTGTTTTTATATGGTTCTGTTTGCATGAATTTTCTTTTAATAGTGTCCAAAACCTGTATGTTTCTGAAAAAACTGTATACCAAATGTATACCTGTTTGCGTGCCAGAAGCGTCTAGTTGACTCATAATAGAATGTTACCGAAGCAGTAGTAGCTTTTCTTTCTTTTTGGTTCTTTTTCTTTCTTTGTTAGCAATGTTAATATGTGGAT
>CAZFPS010000105.1:0-5636 GCA_964520705.1 uncultured Planctomycetia bacterium
GATTATGGCATAGTCGTAAGCTGTAAAAAGGGTCGGGCCCGGCAGATGAATCATGGTGCTAGTCTCGCGCAGAATAATATTTTGTTCTTTTTGCACGCAGACAATTTTATTTCAGTTGAGACTTTAGATTCTATGGAGAGTAATATGCTAAAGAATAATTTTATTGGTGGTTGTTTGACGCAGAGAATAGATAAGAATAATCTGATATATAGATTTGTCGAAGGCCAAGGCAATATCAGGGCTAGAATTTCAAAGATATTTTATGGCGATCAAGGTATATTCGTTAGGAAGGATGCGTTTTTGCAGTTAGGAGGTTTTCCAGAAGTGCCCATTATGGAGGATGTACTTTTTTCAAAGAAGCTGAGACAACTAGGCAGGGTTGCAGTTTTGCCTGATAAGATATTTGTCTCTTCCAGACGATGGGATAGAAATGGAATAATCAGGACTGTGCTATTATACAATTGGTTGATTATTTTATTCCACCTCAGGGTTCCTTTAGAGAAAATAAGAAAACTGTATGACGATTTAAGATGAAAAGCTGCCTTATTGTTTTTGCCAAAGAGCCTCAAGAAGGAAGAGTAAAGACAAGGCTAAGGAGTTGTTTGTCTATGACTCAGCGTCTAAATTTATATAAGGCTTTTTTAAAAGACACCATTGATTTGACGAAAAACATCAAATGCGACCTTAAAATTCTGGCTTATACAAGTCGGAAAAGGCCGGATTACCTAAAAAGAATTGGACGCTCTTTTAGGTTCTATAGACAAAAGGGCAGTAATTTAGGGCAAAAAATGTATAATGCTTTCAAGTCAGTAGAAGTCTATGGCGACTACAAATCAGTAATTATAGGCTCAGACTCGCCTTCTCTACCGGCAATCTTTATTAAGAATGCATTCGAGAAATTGGATAAGAACGATTTAGTCCTAGGGCCGACATTAGATGGCGGCTACTATCTTATAGGGCTTAAAAAACCTTGTATTGAGATATTTGAAGGTATAAAATGGAGCTCCAGTCAGGTACTAAAAGATACAGTAAGAAACGCCAAAAAGCTTGGCAAAAAAATCTCAATATTAAAAAGTTGGTATGATATTGATAAGCCTAAAGATGTAGTTTATCTTAAAAAAGATTTAAAAAATAAAAATAAGGACACTGCTAGGTGGACAAGAAGATTCTTAAAAATTTAATTAAGCTTTTTGTAGGAGTTTTAGTAGTTTTAGCTGTTTGGTGGATTGTAAAGTGTCAGTGCATTAGTCTCAAGGCATTGACACCAGCCTCCTTAAGAGATTATATCCAGGGCTTTGGAAATACAGCAGCTATAGTTTACGTGTTGGCCTACGCCCTAAATACTATTTCAATACTTCCGCCCATTGCAGCTCTTTCACTTACTGCCGGGTTAGCGTTTGGTCCAGTCTGGGGTTCAATATATCTTATGACAGGTGCTTTAATTGGGACAAGTTCCACCTTTATAATTTCTAGATTCTTTGCCAGAGGCTTTGTGGAGAAAATATCAAAAGCAAGGTTTAAAAATCTAGATGAAATGCTAGAGAGAAGAGGTTTTGTAACAGTATTATTCTTTAGGATTGTACCTTTAGTTCCTTATGAAGCTCTTAATTATATAAGCGGACTTTCTAAAATAAAGTTTAGGGACTATTTTTTCGCCACACTGTTAGGTTTAATCCCCGGTATAATAGTAGCGTCTTTTTTTGGTGGTACTTTGGGAGAAGTCAAAAGTTTTAGGGATTTATTATCTCCTAAGTTCATCGCAGCGCTCTCGGCGCTTATTCTAATAATACTGATACCTGTTGTTTATCAGCACCTAAAAAAGAAGAGGGAAGGTCATGGTGAATAATTTTAAAGATGCAATTTTATCGGTAAATGAAACATGTGCAAAAAGAGTTGCTTTAGAAATCTTACAGGTTAATCTGGGTAACATTTGCAACCAGCGATGTGCTCATTGTCACATAAACGCTAGCCCGATGGGCGATAAGATCATGCCTAAAAGGATAATGGATGATATCGTAAGATTCTTATCCCAAAAAGAAGGATTAATTTTAGATATTACAGGTGGTTGCCCCGAGCTTAACCCCAACTTTAAATATCTCATAGAACAAACCAGGCCGCATGTAAAACAGATAATGGTAAGGAGCAACCTTGCCATATTGCTTGAACAAGGCATGGAAGATATGGCTGAATTTTACAGAGACAATAAAATCAAACTGGTTTGTTCAATGCCCTGTTATACAAAGGAGAATGTAGAAAAACAAAGAGGCGCCGGAGTTTTCGATAAAAGTATCAAGGCCTTAAGAATTTTGAATGGGCTCGGTTACGGCAAGGAAAAAAATTTGGAGTTAGATTTAGTCTACAACCCGGGAGGTACGTTTTTGCCCGGAGACCAGGCTGGCCTTGAGAGAGATTACAAAAAGGTTCTAAATGAACAATACGGGGTAGCCTTTAACCGCCTATTGACCATAACAAATGCTCCCATAAATAGATTTGAGCAATACCTAAAGGCTAATGGAAATTTCGATGCCTATATGAAGTTATTAATAGATAATTTCAATAAAGATGTGGCTGGTGGTATAATGTGCCGGAATTTATTGAGCGTGGGCTGGAACGGAATAATTTATGATTGTGATTTTAATCAGGCTTTAGGACTGACGCTTAGAGATAAAGATGAAAAAATAATTGAGATAGGAAGAGTAAATCCTCAGGATTTAGAAGGTAAAGAGATAATTTTTGAAAACCATTGTTTCTGTTGTACGGCGGGAGCCGGTTCAAGTTGCGGTGGAGCACTGAATAAATAGAGAGGTATATATGAGATACAATTATGATATTGCCGTTATCGGAGGCGGAGCTGCGGGTTTAGTTGCAGCAACTGGAGCGGCAGCCTTAGGGGCTAAAACCGCCTTATTTGAAAATAATAAGCTAGGCGGAGACTGTACGTGGTACGGTTGTGTTCCTTCTAAAACGTTGCTGAAGTCAGCGAGCGTTTTATCTTTGGTAAGAAGAATTAAAGAATTCGGAATAACTCCTCTAGAAGATGCTAAATTTGATACAAGTCAAGTTATGTCTCATGTAAGAGGCATAGTTGAAAAAATAAGTACACACCATCCACCAGAAGTATTTCAAAAAAGAGGCATAGACGTACTATTCGGCAGCCCTAGGTTCATAAATAATAAGACCATAGAGTTTAAAGGAGCTCGCATCACTTCAAAGAGATTTATTATCTGTACTGGCTCTCGTGCTCTGGTACCTCCAATAGTTGGAATTAAAAGTGTAGATTATTTGACAAATCAGAGTATTTTCAATTTAGAGACACTGCCGAAATCTCTAATAGTTTTGGGCGGCGGTCCCATTGGCGTTGAAATCTCTCAAGCGCTCTCTAGGCTAGGTGTTAAGGTTTCTATAGTCGAGATGCTTGATAGAATATTGTTTAGAGAAGATAAAGAAGTCGCTCAAGTTGTAACAAAGGCACTTATAAAAGACGGTGTAGAGATTCACACAGGTAAAAAAGCAGTTAGGCTTTTCAGGGACAATGATGTTGTTTCGGTGTCACTGGAAGATAAGAATAATGAGCAATCAGTTCTTAAGGCTGAACACTTGCTTGTAGCTGTAGGTAGGACGCCTAATGTTGTTGATCTTTTTCTAGAGAGAGCCGAAGTTAAATACAATAACAAGGGATTGATTGTCGACAGTACATTAAGGACGACTGCTAAAGATATTTATGCTTGCGGAGATATAGTTGGTCATTACCAATTTAGCCATATGGCAGAGTACCAAGCGATTGTCGCTGTAGCCAATGCCCTTTTTCCTTTTAAGCGCAGAGTTAACTATAGCGTTGTTCCTTGGTGTACTTTTACAGATCCGGAGTTAGCACATCTAGGACTTACAGAGCAAGAAGCGAGAACAAAGTATAAGGATATAAAGATATATCGTTCAAATTATAAAGAAAATGATAGGGCGATCACGGATATTGAAGAAGAAGGATTTGTCAAAGTTATCTGTGACAAAAAAGGATATATACTCGGTGCTCATATCGTAGGTGCAAATGCCGGTGAGCTAATACACGAATATGTGCTTGCCAAAACCAAGAAATTGAGGATTGGTGATTTGAGCTCCACAATTCATGTGTATCCTACGCTCTCACAGATGGCAAAAAGAATAGGCGATCAGCATTATGCTGAAATTCTAGCTTCGAGTTGGTTTAAAAAGCTATGTAGATTTTTTGTTAAAATTATGTAGGACGAGGAGAAGAGGATGCCTACGCCAGAAGAAATCAGACAAATGGAACACGAACATATTAAGATAAGCTATAATCAGATAGATGATTTGCTTTACGGCGGCAATAATTTGTGCTGTCAAACTCATTTTGAAATGGAATTATTATCCAAGGGTATTACAGCCGATATTTCACTTGAGGCAGAACGGTTGGATAACCCTCAAGGCATAAAGTACTTTTTTTGGTTTCCTTGGGAAGAAGATACTGCTCCAAGTCTGGAATTAATGAACCTTGCTATGAAGGTGCTAGATAGTTTGATAGAGAGCAATATCAAAACTTATGTCCATTGCAAGAATGGGCATGGAAGAACCACTACTTTTTTAGCCTCTTATTTCATTCGAAAACATAATGTTTCTGTTGATAAGGCTTTGGAGATGGTTTTTCAAAAAAGGCCGTCGGGTCATCTGAATGAAATACAAAAAGATTTTCTTAAAGAATTTGAGAAAAGTTTAAAGTCAGGAGCTAAATTATGAAAGAGTTTATAAAAAAAGTTTACGGAGATATCGCTAAGAAAGAAAAGAAAAACTGTTGTGGGCCAACTTGTTGCAGTTCTAATAATTCCAGCGTATCTGAAAAGGTTGGCTACTCAAAGCATGAATTAGAGAGCATTCCTGAAGATGCGAACATGGGCTTAGGCTGTGGTAATCCTGTAGCACTTTTGTCGTTGAAGGAAGGCGAGGTCGTAGTTGATTTAGGTGCGGGTGGAGGCATAGATGCGTTTCTGGCATCAAAGAAGGTCGGTAAAAAAGGAAAAGTCATTGGGATAGACATGACTGAAGATATGGTTAAAAAAGCTAAAGATAATGCCGAAAAGGGCGGATTTAGCAATGTTGAATTTAAGTTAGGCGACATAGAAGCTATCCCTTTAGAAGACGGAATCGCAGATTGCATTATAAGTAATTGCGTTATCAATCTTGCCGAAGATAAACAAAAAGTATTCAATGAATCTTACAGAATCTTGAATAAAGGTGGGCGCTTGATGGTTTCTGATATGGTGTTAGTTGCGGACTTACCAGAGAATGTTAAAAAGTCTGCACAGATGTATTCAGGATGTATCGCTGGGGCATTAAAAAAAGAAGACTATATAGATAAAATTAGTAAGGCAGGATTTAACCAGATAGAGATAATAAAAGAAGATGCGGTACAGATATCAGATTATATAGGTTCTGATAAAGTTATCAGCGAGTTAGCTAAGGACATGTCTGAGGAAGAAATAAAGAATATAGATAAGGCTGTTGTTAGCATAAAGATTTCAGCAAGAAAAGTCAAATGAAGACGCAACTTATGGAGTCTAAAAAGACGACCTAAATTGCTGTCTGAATTTGTCCCGCACCTTCTTAGTATTAAATAAGCTCAAAAG
>CAZFPS010000106.1:0-5582 GCA_964520705.1 uncultured Planctomycetia bacterium
ATTTCTAATTATCCGGGGACAACAGTAGAGTTTACCCAGGGTAAAATGAAGCTTGGCGATGAAAATGTAATGATCATAGATGCGCCAGGAACATATACCCTGGAGCCGACCTGCAAAGCCGAAGACGTAGCATGCAGGATGTTACAAGAAGGCGATTTGATTATTAATATTGTTGACGCTACGAATTTAGAGAGAAATCTCTGTTTGACTTTGGAGTTGTTAGAGAGAAAAATCCCGCTCATTATTGCTTTAAATATGTGGGATGATACCAAACATCGGGGAATTTGTATTGATGTTAAAAAATTAGAAGAGCACTTAGGTGTGCCTGTCATTCCTACTTGTGGTTTAACGGGAGAGGGTATCAAAGAGCTGATTGACCGCTTACCAGAGGCAAAGGCGATAAATTTGCCTGCCTCTTCCGATAGTCAGCGATGGGGAAAGATAGGCAGAGTCGTAGAAGAAGCCCAGAAATTAACTCACCGCCACCATACACTGTTAGAAAGATTAGAAGACTTAAGTATTAAGCCACTTACAGGCCTGCCGATTGCTTTGGGTGTTATATATTGTGCCTTTTGGGCAATTCGTTTTATTGGCGAGAATTTAATTGGTTATTTATTTGAGCCTCTGTTTGCAAAGTTATGGTTTCCTTTGATGATGAGACTAAGCGTGTTGTTGAGAGAAGGGAGTTTCTTGCATCATATCCTTATTGGAAATCTCATTGAGGGTACAATAGATTTTGGTCAGTCTTTCGGGCTTTTAACTACAGGACTGTTTGTACCCATTGCTATGGTGCTGCCTTATATCTTTAGTTTTTATCTAATCTTGGGACTTTTAGAAGATTTTGGATATCTTCCTCGTTTAGCAGTCCTAATGGATAATTTTATGCATCATCTAGGGCTTCATGGATACGCGATAATCCCTTTTATTTTAGGATTAGGGTGTAATGTCCCGGGAGCGTTAGCTACTCGAATACTGGAAGAAAGGCGCGAGAAATTTATCGCCGCTACTTTAATGGCAATTGCTATCCCTTGTATGGCGCAGATTGCGATGATTGTGGGGCTGGTAGGGCAAAGAGGTGGAAAGTATGTAGCGATTGTTTTTTGTACCCTCTTCTTCCTTCTAATTATTAAGGGCCTAATTTTAAATAAAATTTTAAAAGGAGCAAGCCCGGAGATATTAATAGAAATTCCTCCCTATAGAATACCCCAAACAACAGCAGTGATTAAAAAACTTTGGATGCGCCTGTTTAATTTTTTACGCGAGGCCTTGCCCTTGGTGCTTTTAGGAATACTTTTTGTTAATATACTTCATACGGTAAAAATAATAGATTTTCTGGCTAATACTTTTGCCCCTATTCTTACAGGCTTATGGGGCCTTCCTAAAGAAGCCGTCTCTGCTTTAGTAGTAGGTTTTTTAAGAAAAGACGTTGCCGTAGGCATGCTTGGACCACTTAATTTAACTACTAAGCAATTGGTAATTGGCTCGACAATTTTAGCGGTTTATTTCCCTTGCATTGCCACTTATGTGGTTTTAATCCGTGAACTGGGTATAAAGGATATGCTAAAGACAACAATGATTATGATTTTTGTTGCGTTATTAGTGGGAGCAGTATTAAACCTAATATTATAAAATATCAACTCGATTTAAATGGACAAATGGAATAGATTTGATATAATCTCCCTTGAAGGGAAGGTTAATTTAGATGTTTCCTATAAAAAGTAATTGTTTTAAAGTTGTATTATCCCTTATCCTTTTTGCCTTTCTTTTTCTGACTCTTGGTGCACAATTCCTTCATAATCACACCGATTCGGAATTTCACCAAGATTGCCCTAGTTGTGTTTGGTTGGCTATTTCTGTATTTACTTTTTCCATTCTTCTTTTATTTCTTGGCTTACTTTTGAATTGTGGTCAAGTTTTCATTCCTATACGTGTTTTTCCAATTAGTTCCTATCAAGCCTTTCGGTATTTACGTTCCCCACCCCTATTTATTTAACATAACTCCTCTTATTTTTTAAATAACTTTTTATCTCTAAACTGTTTTAAGGAGGTAGATAACAATGAAAAAACTCTCGGTATTTTTAATTATATTCTTTATGGCATGTCCCTGTGTATTCGCCCAGGACATAGAAAATAAAGAAGAGATGAATGGGCTTAAAGAAGGACTGCAAACTCTAAAAGCCCAATTTGAAGAAATGAAATCTAATTACGAAACTAAAATTACTCAATTGGAAACGAAAGTCGAGCAACTTAAACAGCAAACAGAGGTAGTTGAAGCAAAAGCTGCGCAAGTGCCTCAGGCCCCGCAAACAGGTTTAGGCAGATATTCTCAAAACTTTAATCCCGATATAAGCGTCATCGGCGATTTCACTTTTCACGGAACAGATAAAAAGAGTGACGAACAATACAATCAATTCAAAATGCGCCAGGCAGAGCTGGCTTTCTCTGCACCGGTTGATCCTTATTCAAGAGCTGATTTATTTTTACATGTTGAACCCAGTGGTGAGGAGTGGAAGATAGGCCTTTGCGAGGGATATCTTACACTATTAAATCTACCTATTGAGAATTTGCAGGGGAAAGTAGGAAAATTTAAAGCAAACTTTGGCAAGGTAAACAGGCTACACTTGCATTCTTTGCCTTGGGTTGATTACCCTAATGTGCTCACCAACTTTTTGGGCGAAGAAGGAATGAGTCAATCTGGTGTTTCAGCAAGCTATTTGATTCCTAATCCATGGGATAAATATATAGAGCTTACGTTTGAGGCGATTAATAACCGCAATTCTGCCAGTTTTGCCAGTAGCCAGGGCAGGGATATGGTTTATGTAGCACATCTAAAGAATTTCTTTGATATCAATGAAGAATCAAGTTTGGAATTGGGGAGTAGTTTTGCTACAGGTCCAAATGACTCAAGCCACGGTGGCAACAGAACTAATCTTGAAGGTTTAGACCTTACTTATAAATGGCGGCCCTTAAAAGAAGGACTCTATAAATCAATTACTTTTCAGAATGAGTTTCTTTTTAGTCAAAAAGACCAAACCGATGCCAAGCAAGTTGACTCCTGGGGTGCATATTCGTCTTTACAGTATCAATTTGCCAAGCGTTGGTCAGCTTTTGGCAGATATGATTATTCGGAATTTCCAAATTATGCAAATAGATACGATAACGCTATCTCAACAGGCCTGACCTTTGCGCAGAGTGAATATTGCTTCTGGAGACTACAGTTTAAACACACAGACAAAAATTACTCCAAGGACAGTGATGAAATATGGTTGCAGTGTAATTTTGGGTTAGGTCCGCACAGAAAACATGAATATTAATTCTTGAAGAGGAGAAGTTAAAGATGAAAAAACTATTTCTTATATTAATGGTAATTTTTGGTTTAACCTTATCTGCATACGCCGATAATAAAATCCAGATACTCACCACAACCTCTGACCTTAAGTCTATTGCTGAATTTATAGGCGGCGATAATGTCCAGGTTGATAGTTTAGCCAAAGGATATCAGGACCCCCATTTTGTAGAGGCAAAACCATCCTTCATGATAAAGGCAAAGAATGCGGACCTCTTTATTCGTGTGGGCTTAGAACTTGAAATTGGCTATGAGGAGCTAATTGTCGATGGTTCAAGAAACCCTAAGATAAGATTTGGTCAACCCGGACATTTGGATGCCTCTGATGGCGTTTATTTATTAGAAGTCCCCACCACTACCAAAATAGACCGTTCTATGGGAGATGTTCATCCTATGGGGAACCCCCATTACTGGCTCGATCCTTTAAATGCAAAAATTATTGCTTCTAATATTGCAAAGAGATTATCTGAAATTTCACCACAAAACGAAGCTTATTTTAACCAGAATCTGGCGGGATTTAATAAAAAGATAGACTCAAAAATGATTGAGTGGCAGGAAAAGTTAAAATCTTTTAAAGGACAGCAGATAGCTATCTATCATCGTAGCTGGCCATATTTTGCTAATAGGTTTGGCTTGGTTGTAGCCTGCGAGCTTGAGCCAAAGCCAGGCATTCCGCCTTCTCCTGGGCATTTAAAAGAAGTAATCGAGATAATAAAAGAGCGCAATGTTAAAGTGATTCTGATGGAAGTATTCTATGATGAGAAACCGGCAAGATTTGTTGCTGGACAGACAAGCGCCAAAGTGGTTGTTGTGCCAAATTCAGTGGGCGGAATTAATGAAGCAAAGGATTATTTCAATCTTATAGATACCATTGTAGAGAAGTTAGTTGAGGCACTGAAGAGATGAAAAAAACAGTTGAATTTAAAGCTGTGAGATTAAGCTATGGCAGAAAAATAGTTTTTGACGCTTTGGATTTTACTATCTGTGAAGGAGATTTCTTAGGTATCGTTGGTCCTAATGGCTCTGGCAAGACCACAATTTTGCGCAGTATAATGGGATTATTAATGCCCCGAAGCGGAGAGATTATAAGAGATAAAAATTTACGTTTCGGCTATTGTATGCAGAGACAATTTATAGATACGCTTTTTCCATTCACGGTCTTTGAGATTGTGATGATGGCACGCACTAAAATCATCGGTCCCTTTAAAAAGCCTCGAGGTATAGATAAAGAGCAGGTTTTAGAAGCCTTAGAGGTTGCCGGTATTCAAGATCTGTCATCACAGCGCTTTTATAATCTCTCCGGCGGGCAAAAACAGCGCACTGTTATCGCCAGAGCCCTTGCGCTTGAGCCCAATTTTTTAATCCTCGATGAGCCAACCACTGATTTAGATGTTAAGGCAGAAAAGGAGATATTAGAGTTGATAAAAACCCTGCATCTCAAAAAGAATCTGACCATAGCTTTAGTCACCCATGAGTTAGACGAGGTTATTAATTGTGCTAAAAGGTTTATGTTCTTAAATAAAAATATGCCGCATAAACTTTTTGATAGGGATGAGTTGAATGAAGGGTTGCTTTCAGAGATTTTTCAGACACAAATAAGATTGAAAAAAATAGATGAAAAAACAGTAGTTTTTTAAAGAGGAATGTAAAAGATGTTAGAAATTTTTAGAGAGCCTTTTATGCAAACCGCCCTATTGGGGGGCTTGTTAACTGCCTGCCTTTGTGCATACTTAGGGGTATTTGTCATATTAAAAAGAATCGTCTTTATGGGGATTGCGCTTTCTCAGGTAGCAGCTTTAGGCGTTGCTTTAGGGCTGTTTATAGGGATTAACCCTGCGATTAGTGCGTTTGTTTTGACTCTTTTTGGTGTAATTTTATTTTGGATTCCCTTTGCCGAAAGAAATATTTCTCGAGAAGCACTTTTAGGATTTACTTATGCCTTTTGCGCCACAGTTTCGATTATTTTGATTGCTAAAAATCCCCTTGCCGAAGCAAGAGGATTAAACCTAATCTCTGGTAATCTCCTTTATACAACGTGGCTAGATATAAAAACTTTAGGGATCGCCTCTGTTTTCGTTGCGGGATTACATCTAATTTTCTTTAAAGAATTTATCTTTGTCTCTTTTGATAGAGAAACCGCTTTTACAACCGGACTTAAGGCAAACATTATAGATTTTTTGCTATATCTGACAATTGGAATTGTGATTAGTTTATCAATGAAGATTTGCGGAGTGGT
>CAZFPS010000107.1:0-5529 GCA_964520705.1 uncultured Planctomycetia bacterium
GATTTTGCGGGCGTGCGCGTATTTGTCTTTCAGCCCTGACTCTTCTAAATGTTTTTTGAGGTCTGAAAATTTTATTTTGTATCGCTTGGCCAGATCTAGAACACGCCAGCCCTGGGCATAGCGTTCTTCTATCACCTGACCATTTCGGTGGATGCATACTGGGCACTGGTGGACGCCCTCAGCACCTTCTGTATTTTCTTGTGGCAGATTATCTGCATTAGGGATTTCTAATGTATCCATAGATAACAGCATACACCATGGATCAGGATATCTCAACCAAAATTGACAGATTAGCTTTTGGATTTGCGCAGGGCCTCGATTATTACAAAATAAGTATCGAGCTCTTTCTCGTTGCTTTGCGTTAGGATTTTTATCAACTGCTCCTTATGTGTCCCTTCCTGTTAAGAAGAATTAAACTCCTACGCAATTCTTCTTTGATTATTAGTGGCATAGGCTTCAACGTGTACTTCCCTGTATCAATGGCGGCCACATATGATCTCAGGAATAATAGGAGCTATCCAAAGTAAAAATCCTATTGTTTTTTTGTTTTTCAGAATGTTTTTTGATTTGTGCTTTTATTGGGTAGGCTATTGGTTGACAAAAGCAATATTTTAAAGGAGTTGCTTTAAGTCTAATTCGATCTTGCCTAATAAATTATTACCTTGCCAACCTGCAATCACACATCTATCAACAAATTCCTGATTTGAAATAGTGAGCTTTAAATATTTCTCACAGTCTTCTTGAGAACATTGTATAGATATGCCTTCGACTTCTCCCCCATAATATTTACTTACAAGAAAATCTCTTGCCCACCAACTTATGTGGATGTGTATTCCCGCTACATTTTCATCGTCAAGAGCTTCTTGTTCTTTTGAGATTATCTCAAGAATGTTTCTGGCATATTTGCTAAAAACAGTCGCTGTTCTTGCAGTAAAGTCTGTTTGTAGGGTATTAAAAATATTACTTGTCCCAACAATTGTCCCTAAATAGCGATTATCTTCGGCATAAAGGTCATTTTTAAAAAATCCTATACCGCCTGTTATGCTGCTATCTGGCAAGGTTTTGACTGTAGCAAAATCGATTTCTGCGGGGCTATATTTGCTTCTAATATTTGCAAAAATATTCTGCAAGTTTTTATAATGCTTGATAGCAAGAGCCTTGCCTTTTTCAGTTGAATATTGTGTTGGAGCAATTATAACTTGCTCCATACTTAAAATAGTCGGTGCGGTTGGAACAGTGGCACACCCAATTAAAAGAAAAATCGGAATTAGAATAAAAATTATCTTTTTCATAGCGTCTCCTTTTTAGCTTTTTAGAGCCTGTCCGAGTAGCTCTCGTCTTTAACCAATAAGCTATTCTAAAGATACAGTAACAGTTGGCGCTGCTGGTCTAAGTCGATACGACCCTTCTCCGCTATATAATTCCAAATTATCGGCTACGTCAAAATCTATATTAAGTTTTCTATTAACGCCTTTTTCAATAATAAGTTCTACTGTATGTGTTACAGCAAAAGAATCTCCTTCGCTGCATCCCAAAATAGTAAGTGCTGCCTCGCCGTAATCCGAAGGTGGATTATTAATATCAAAACTGGTCGTTGAATTTGTACCATTGCTTTCCGTAGTACTAGTATAATAATCCGTTGCCCCGACCGCATCAAGAATATAACCCTGCACCCTACAAGTAGCGGAAATAGTGTACTCTATGCTGTTATACGTTCCTAGAGCAATATTACCAGCTGAATAATTCGCTACAGCGCTATTTGTATTAACCGAAGCGATATCAAACTCTACGCTTCCATCATTTATAGTTGTCCAAGTCGTTCCGCTATCGGAAGAAACTCTAAATCTTTCCACTGTTACTTTAAATGTATCTGGAGTTCCTGTCTTAGTGCGTCCACTAAGATTATACCAACCCAATCCACTGCTGCCTGTCCAATCCAAAGATGAATCCGATAAAACATAATTTAAATCAGGGCCTATTACAACATTTTCTCTGTAAACTACTGAAGTTTTTACATCTCCACTGACTTTTACATTTTGCACTTCTGCCAAGCTCATTCTGGCCATTCCTATAAATGTTATTATAAAAATCAAAGTCTTTAAATTCTTCACGAGCTATGCCTTTCTAATTACTACCTCTGCCTATCTCAACTTGAAAGCCAGATCCTTCTGACCATTTTTCAACTACTATATCAAAATTCCTTTCAACAGGTATAAGGGTTTGCTTGGTTAAGTCTTTTTTAGGAAAAGGCTCTTCGGCCAATTTAAAAGCTTCCTTAAAATCGCCCATGCTATCAAACACCAAATTAAATCTTAATCTTCCTCCATATTCCTGTTCCCCTTTATTGTCATCCCAAGCGTAAAATTCTACGGTAATTGCAGCGTTAGGCTTTATTTCTAAGCGGTTTTTCCAACCGTATTTGTCTTTAAATTTATCGAAATCATACCAAAAGCCTGAACTGTAAATTTTAAACCAAGGTAAATAGGGAATAGGGGCACCTAATTCAAAATCTAAACCATCGGCGACCTTTTCATAAGTAGTAGACGAAGGGGTATCATTTATAGCTCTCTTTGTGGTTACGCCGACATACCCATTAAGACGAGCTTCTAAAATTTGACCCAAAGCTTCAACGCCGACGCCCAGCCTTCCATGTTCATGTAAATCTTGATAATCGCCAAAGATATTTGCCCCTAAAAGCAAATTTTCCGATGTTAATTTTCTATATCCCATCCCTAAATTATAAGTAAGATTATCGGCTCGCAGAGAGACTCTTGGCTGAATAAACACCGTATCAATCTTAGTTTCATCCTGATAAAGAGGCTGGACAGTCTGGAAATAAAACGTCGGATGCCTGTCTGTCTCCCACTGTGCAGACAATTCTATTCTTTTAAGCCAATCAGGAGTGTCATCTTGTTGAGCGAATGCTCGATAGACTAATAATAAAATTAAAACAAGTGCAACTATTAAGTGTTTTTTATTCAGCATCTTTATTCGCTCAGCCCCTTTGCTAAATAAATCATTATTTCTCTTCTATAACGAACTTGTTCTGTAATATAATTATTAATTATAAAAAGAAAGTTTGCGATAAAAGCACCTATAAAACCAGATAGCAATAATTTCATTTCTCCCCCAAAAGTAAAAAAGCAACCCCAGTATTATGTCAAGATTGCCTTATGTCTAACTGCTTTTAGCATTATATTCTCTCGCACATTTCTTAGTGCAAAAATAATCCTTCTTTCCATTTTTTATGCCTATTATCGCTCTCGATGTATAACATTTATTTCCACAATTACGACATTTAGGAGCTGAAAAAATATTAACTCCTAAAAAAACGAATAAAATAGCAAACATAATTCCGTACATTTGAAACTCTCTTTGTGGCTATAGGGATATGATACTACTCTTGATAGTGGTGATTACTCTCCATCATACCATAGCCAATCAAGATTTTCTTTTTCCAAGTAATCTTTAAATTCAGAAGGCAATTCTTCATAACGAAGCTCTTCGGCGTTTTTCCTATGAGTGGTTCTTTCTGAAATTGTTGATGTATATCCTGGTTTAATCTTAGCTTCGATATATTTCAAGCCAGGTGGTGATGCGTTAGGATTTGTTATTTCAATAAAAACAAACTTTTCATGACCGGTATTTGGATTGAAACTATAATCTGCCTTCCAATGAAGCATCTGTTTGTCAGTCATTGGATATTTTAAGGGAGTATATTTCTTGTTATCGAAAAACAGTACTTGAATACTATCTTTCTTATTAACCAGTTGAGCTAATACTTGGGCAATATAATCTTTGTCTTTCAAACCAGGCGGCGACATATAAACCATTCTTATCATTGCAAAATTTGAGACTAATTTCCATTCCTGACGAAGCTCTTCAGCGTTTTTTCTATGAGTAGTTCTTTCCGACATTGCTAAATCCGATTCTTGTTGTGTACGTAGACGATATGATTTTAACGATTCGACCTTTATGCTGCAGCCTGATAAGATCAATGCCATTATTATAACAAAACCTATTAACTGTTTTTTATTAATACCTAATAGTGCCATATTGATCCCCCTTGATCTTGCCCCTAAAAATAAAAGGGGCAAGCATTTTTAAACCCAAGCCAACCGTGAGGTAAAACAAGGGTCGCCCGCCCCACTGCTTTCGCAGCAGGACAGAACATTACCTCCTCACGGTTGATTCATTAGACAGGTACGTCTGTCTATATCAATATTAAAGAACTATTGTAATTATACTCCTCTGGTGGGATACAGTCTATCTTTTTTTCTTGCCCTTTGTTACTAGTCTAACCCAGGGGAGGATTTCAACACAACTCCTTTTTTCCAAACCCGATTGTTTTTCACCTTGAGTTTGGGCAGCACGCTGGCTCAGCATAGCTCATCCACTCTGCATTATAAAAACATTGAGAATTGTCCTCAATCACTTTTATGATTCTCATATCTTATGATTCCTTTTCTTCCTCGAGCTTCCAATCGCCCCCCGGATCTGGCACGAAGCACATGCTTTGAGAAACCATGCTGTTGCTTAGGTACGAACCAAAACTCTTGACCAGCCAACCGCCATGGACTCGAAGTCTCTCGGCATGTAAATTTTCTCCTTCTTCTTTGCTTATTTCTTCCCACTCACGTGGATATTTTTTGTTTTCGTTCGTCATGATAAAGCCTCCTGTTCTATGAATTGTGATAATTTCATTGTTAGTTATCTCCTCCAGCTCTTCGTGCACTGCGCTTTTTTTTACGCAGTGCGGCGGTTATCTCCAGATAAAGACTGATCTCTGCTGGCTTGCTTTTGTTCAAGACGGCGATCAGCTGTTTCGTTTTGTAATCGAGAGTCTGAATTTTTTCTGCGCTTACCATAAGTTCGTAGGCGTCGACGTCCAAGGCCGCCGCAAGCCTACAAAGACTGACGACGGAAAGCAGTCTGCTTCCGGATTCGATCCTGCTGACAAAAGTTGCTGCAAGAGATGCTTCTTCTGCGAGCCGGTCTTGCGTCCAGCCCTTGGCGACTCTGCATGTCCTTATTCTACTTGCGATAATATTTTTAATCCTCCCTTCGATTGAGTTCATAACGAATCTCTCTTTCTCTATTTTATTACTTCACGAATTATCTTTTTTAATTCCTCTTGCTTTTCAGCTCGCCTTCGAGCTTCCCAGTCTGCCCAGTCCTTTTGTATTTTCTCTTGGCGAATTACAGCCTCCGATTTTTTAGGTTTCAAATCCTTCCTGACTTCTGCCTGTGCCTTCAAATCTTTCCTGATCATAGCCTGTGCCCTCGTATGCATTATCCACATAGCACAAGCTATAATAATTATTGCGATTACTACTAAATCACCAATTAAAAATTTCTTTTTTGTCTCACCCATTTCTTCACATCCTTTTTTTCCCTTGTGCTCATTTGACAGGTCATCTACTATGGCCAGGCCAGAGATCATGGCGTCATGGCCCCATTATGAAGGTTTTTTATCGACGCTAAACGCAAAAGGAGTTTTTCTCAAGGCAATTGTTTTTTCCCGCCATA
>CAZFPS010000108.1:0-5524 GCA_964520705.1 uncultured Planctomycetia bacterium
AGTACTCAATACCACTACAGAAAACAGCGTGATCATTTTTTTCATATTACACCTCCCTTGGCTAATTTATTCTACCTTGTCCCACCTCCGAGGTGAGATTACGTTTGTTCATGTCGGCCTTGCCTCCATAAGTTTGGGCTTCACTTTAAAACAAATCCAGTTGAGCTTGGCTTTGCTCTTTTTGTGACTCTTCGGATCCAAAAATTTTAATCTTGCCGTACTCACCATCAAACCCAGGCCGAATATCGACCCGGCCGTTTCTTACTCGTATTATGCCTTCAGCTATGCGCTCCGGAGCATTAGCTCGTAAATTTTTCTCATCAGCGTTTAATAATATTTCAAACTCATTTCCAAATTTTGAGATTAAACTATAGTAATCCCGCATAACCGCCTGCGAGGCCTTGCCTACTCCTTTGGCCTCGGAAATAATCTCATCCAAAGGAATCAAATTCTTAAACGGTATGGCATTATCCGGCACAAACCCTTCCGGGCGATCAGCTAACTGCTCCACCCTGTTCATCACGCCGATGGTTAAACTTCTGTTACACTTTGGACAGCGATTATTGCTCTCCCTAGATTGAGCCGGAGAAAAACATATATCGCAATTTCTATGGCCATCAAAGTGATACTTGCCTTCTTCGGGAAAAAATTCAATCGTAGATAGGAATCTCTTCTTGTCCTTTTTCTGCAAAACATCTCGAATCGTAAAATAGTCCATTTCGCAATCGAACACATTTGCCTCACGCCCAATCTTAGAAGGCGAGTGGCTGTCCGAATTGGAAATTAAGCTGAATCTGTCTAATTTAGAAAGCCGCCAGTTCATAGCCGGATCCGAAGAAAGGCCAGTCTCTAGGGCAAAAATTTTAGAGGTATATTTTTCAAAACAATCCTCAATCCTGTCAAAGCCAGACATCGATCCAAACAGACTAAACCAGGGTGTCCAGATATGCCCCGGAACGAGAATGCAATTTTCATCCACGTCAAAAACAATACGCGCTAATTCCGCCGCATCCATGCCCAAAATCGGCCGGCCGTCACTAGCGATATTGCCGCGGCGAGATAATATATTGTTTATCTTATCTACGCTTTCAAAAGAAGGCGCGAGAATTACATTATGTATTCTATATGTCTTGTTCCTCTTAGAGTATATGCTGCTTATCTCAACGCTTAAAATAAAATGTATGTCTTTATATATAAGCAACCCGTTTCCTTTGGGCTCGAGCTTAGACTTCAACTCCTCCAGCCACAAGTGGTGGGTAAAATCACCCGTGCCGATAAGGTCTATGCCCTTTCTCTTCGCCCACTCAACCAAATGCTCCACATCCATGTCCTTGGATGTGGCCCGGCTGTATTTTGAGTGGATGTGAAAATCGGCTATGAACTTCATTTCTTGTAAACGATTTTTCCTTTACAGATTGTATACTCAACACAACCTTTTAATTTCTGTCCTATAAAGGCTGAATTTCTTGACTTGGAAACAAAGCACTCTTTCTTAACAATCCATTCTTTTTCTGGGTCAACAATAATTATATCGGCGGCCTCTCCTTCTTGAAGCATACCGCTATCGAGACCTAAAATCTTCGCGGGATTTAAAGTTATCTTTTTTGCCACCTCTAGCCAGCTCAACAATCCTGGTTCTACCAAATGTGTAATGCAAACTGCCAGTAAAGTCTCCAAGCCAATCGTACCAAATTCCGCGCGTTCAAACTCAATATCTTTTTCGTATTCGGCATGAGGGGCGTGATCAGAAGCTATTACATCTATCGCGCCGTTCTTTAATCCCTCTTTTATCGCCTCTACATCGGCCTTAGTCCTTAAGGGAGGATTGATCTTTAGATTTGTGTTATACCCTAATAAATCCTGCTCATCCAAAGAAAAGTAATGCGGAGCTGTCTCACATGTTACGCTAACGCCGTTCTTTTTTGCTTGGGAAATAATATCTACTGATTCTTTGCAGCTGACGTGGGCAATATGTACCAGAGCGCCTGCTTTTTCTGCCAATTTTATATCCCGCTCAATTCTTTTATACTCTGACTCTTTGGATGTGCCCCTTAAACCTAACATAGTTGAGACGATGCCTAAATTAACCACGCCGTCCCGAGATAAAGCTTTATCTTCGCAGTGGCATATAGTTAACACGCCATTATCTTTCGATTTCTTTAACGCCTCTAAAAACAATTTTTCATCGTCTACGGAACAACCGTCGTCAGTAATAGCGACTATTCCTTCTTTCTTAAGCGCGCTTATGTCAACTAACTCTTCGCCCAGACGGCCGATAGTTATCGAGCCCGCGATTACAACGCTTGCCTGAGAAGTATTCCTGATTATTTCCTTTAGCTGCTTTACTGTTTTAACTGAGTCAATCGTCGGCTGGGTGTTTGGCATAGTTAAAACAGAAGTAACGCCTCCCTTTATGGCTGCGCCTGTACCACTTTGAACGGTTTCTTTATCTTCTCTACCCGGTTCCCTTAAGTGCACGTGCATATCTACAATGCCAGGCATAATAATCTTTCCTATTGCATCTATGGTTTGGTCTGCTTTCTCTGATATGTTCTTTGCCAGCTTAGCTATCTTACCATTTTTCAACAAAACATCCTGTTTTGAATCAGAATTGCTAGCGGGATCTATTACGCGTCCGTTTTTAATTAGTATCGTCATGATCTTTCTTTACCTTGTGAGATTAAAAATAAAACTGCCATCCTCACGGCGATGCCGTTGGTGACTTGTTCTAATATCACTGAATTAGCGCCATCCGCTACTTCGCTAGACATCTCAATACCCCTATTAAGGGGGCCCGGATGCATCACAACTATATCTTTCTTTGCTTTATTCAACCGCTCTTTGGTAATGCCGAAATTTCTAAAATACTCTAACTGCGTGGGGAAAGCATTTCCCTCATCTCTCTCGAACTGCATCCTGAGCACATTGACCGCATCCGCATTTTCTATAGCCTTGTCTATACTATGGTTAACCTCAACCCCCATCTGCTCAATTGCTTCAGGTATCAGCATAGATGGAGCGCAGACGGTAACCTTTGCACCCAACTTCGTAAGTCCCCAGATATTTGAACGCGCTACGCGAGAATGGGCGATATCACCAACAATAACAACATTTAATCCTTCAATCTTGCCCAGCTTTTCTTTTAAGGTAAAAATATCCAGCAGCGCCTGCGTGGGGTGCTCATGCCAGCCATCGCCTGCATTTACTACACTTATATCTACGTGCCGGGAGAGCATACGCGCAGCACCGGAACAATTGTGTCGCACGACCAGAATATCAGCCTTGAGTGCCTGAAGATTCATTCCGGTATCGATTAACGTCTCTCCTTTTTTTACGCTGGAGGTTTCTGTGGCAATATTGATTACATCCGCAGAGAGCCTCTTGGCCGCAACTTCAAAAGAAATCCTGGTGCGAGTGGATGGTTCGTAAAACAAATTTAAAACCATCTTTCCTCTTAACGCTGGGACCTTTTTTATCCGACGAGTAGAAATCTCCTTAAAAGAACTAGCCGTATCTAGAATGATGTCTATCTCTTCTCGGGTCAAATCCCAAAGCCCTAAGAGATCTTTCTTTGTCCATTTAGTTTTACTTGTAGTCATATCCTTGCTCTTTGTTAATACCTGAACTCTATCCACCGTTATTCTTTTCCATAATCACCACTTCATCAACTCCATCGCTCTCCTCTAGCCTCACCTCAACGCTCTCTCTTTGAGAAGTGGGAATATTCTTACCTACGTAGTCGGGTCGAATAGGCAATTCTCTAAAGCCCCTGTCGATTAACACGACCAACTGGATAAACTGCGGCCTGCCGAAATCTATCAACTCAGTCAATGCCGCTCTAACAGTCCTACCTGTAAACAGAACATCATCCACCAAAATAACCTTTTTGCCCGATATGTCAAACATCAAGTCAGTACTGTGGACGACCGGCTGCTCTGCGATTACGCTCAGGTCATCTCTATACAAAGTTATATCCATGTTGCCCACCGCTGGCTCTGGGCCATCGATCTGAGCTATGGCCTCGGCTAATCTCTTGGCCAAGTACGCGCCGCGCGTCATAATCCCCACAATAATCAGATCATCGCTATTTTTGTTTTTTTCGATGATCTCGTGGGCAATTCGCGTAAGCGTCTTCTGGATTCCGATTTTGTCTAATACTTTTGATTTTTCTTTCATAAGTGAAGCCATAAGCTAAGGAGCTGTGTTTTATCAATCGGCGACATAACTTATGTGTTTGAACTTATCCCGCACCTTTATGGTGCGGGATTTTTTCCCACTTATTGTTTATGGAGTGCGAAGCACGACATAAACAATGTGGTCAAAAAAAATACCCGCTTGGTTATCCAAACGGGTACAATATCTTTTCTTTAGCTTGTCTATTCATTTTTCGCATCCTTGCTGATCTCTCTGGACCAGCTTAAAGGCTTATAAAATATACCATTAAAACCAATTTATGTCAAGGCAAAATCTAAGGTTTTTGCCCCGGTTCTTTAACTATCCGCTATTTCTGCCAGACACATGCTAATCCTTTATCCAACAGCTCCTGGTTAAGATACGTGCCTTCTGCCGCGGCTTTTTCCGGGCTGGCCTGGCCTTTGGCGTAAAACACATCGGCCAAGTAGCGGTCCCACATATCGCTCCTGTCCTTGTAGGTTTTGACGATGATAAACTCGCAAGCCTTAAGCCGCGACTCCACAAACCGCTTGGCGCGCTTGCCCTCCTCGGTGTCTATTTCAGGGCAGTCTATCCCCCTTAGCCGCAGTTTTTGCCCGATAAATTCATTGAGGCCCGTGTCCATATCCACAATATAGGTATCGCCGTCAGAGACCTTCAAAAGCCTGGCCTTGTAGGTAAAGATCTCATCGGCTTGGGCGGTTGCGCGCGTAAGGGCGCACTGCGCGTTGGGGCCTTTGACCTCTACGTAGTCGTCTGTTTTAAACTCCTCTTTGAAGGTGCGGCCGACCTTAAAGCCTAAATCTAAACGCAGCGCCGTCTCCTTGTTTTCGGCGTCCGCGGCTTCGGTAACCCGGTAGACAAAGGGCTTGCCGCGGGTGAATTTAAGTTTGGGGATGGGTGTTTCGCCGTCCTTCCGCGCCTGGAGCGCGCGCTTTGTGTTTAAATACTCCTGGAGCCTATCAGCATTCCAGCCTTTCTGGAGAATCTGCGCTTCCAGCTTTTTGCGTTCATCTTTGTCCCGGACTGTGATGAGTTTACGATAATGCGTCCAGCTCAATTGTTGTCGTCCGACAACAATTGCCGGGTAGGCTAGGTAAAACTGAACCGCACGGTGCAAAACAGATTTTTCTCTATCGAGATTATCCTCCAACAGATCATAAACATACTTACCGTAGTCCGCCCTATTCTTGTTTTGCAGGATGTATTTATGGATGTGCTCTCCCACATTCCAGTAACATTTAGCGGAGAGCTGCCTAAACAGCGCTTCCAATGATGAAAACTCGGCCTTTATATTCTTGACCAGCTCACTGTAGCCTTTACCGGGAGTTAATTTCAGCGCTTTGGTTTT
>CAZFPS010000109.1:0-5268 GCA_964520705.1 uncultured Planctomycetia bacterium
TCCACCTTACCGATTGGGCTCTCTATAACCTGCCATTCATTTTGCGATTGAACCAGCATCACCAAAAGAATTAAGTAATTAATTACATAATTCTTTTTTAAGATTACAAATTTTCTTCTTTAGACTCGATTGTCTTAAGAAGCGAATTAAAAGAATCTTCAAAAGCCATAACCCCATTTTTAAGGAGCTTTGCGCAAATCTGATTTATGTCGATCCCAAAACCCTTCAACGATTCGAAAATTTTACTAGCGCTACTAGAATCTGAGGTTAATGCGTTCTCTATTGAACCATAATCGAGAAAAGCTTTTAATGTCGCAGCTGGTATTGTGTTTATTGTCTCCCTGCCTATTAATTCGGCTACATACTTTATATCGCTATATACTGGATCCTTAGTGCTTGTAGATGCCCAGAGTGCTCTCTGCTTCTTTAGACCTTTGGATTCTAAATCAAGAAACTGCTGAGCAGAGAAAATTTCTAAATACTTTGCGAAAATAAGCTGTGAATTCGCAATTGCTGCTTTGCCTTTTAGCTTCTCTAAACGACTGATGCTGTCTGAATCTTTTTGAGAGCTTATTTTCTCATCTACTAATTTATCTGCTATAAAATCTATCCTGCTTACAAATACGCTGGCAACCGAAGAGAGATTTTTTAAATCTCCACCGGATTTATAGAACGCGGCTGCTCCTTCTATAAATGCTTCTGTAGTTTTCATATATTGATCCAAAGAAAATACTAAAGTAAAATTAACATTGATGCCGATTGATAAAAGCTTCTCTCCTGCGCGGAATCCGTCTTCGGTAGCAGGAATCTTTAACATCACATTGGGCCTATTTACTTTTTGGTAAAGCCGCTGCGCTTCCTTAACTGTATCGTCTGTCTTGTGTGCTAACAAGGGATTAACCTCTAAACCCACATAACCATCTATGCCCTTAGTTTTCTCGAATACATTACGAAACAAATCAGCCGCATCCTGAATATCCGCTACAGTCAACTCATCATAAATTTGAAAAGTAGAAAGGCTTTTGCTTTTTAAGTCCCTAATTTTATCATCGTAATCTGAGCTGCCGCTGATAGACTTATCAAATATTGTAGGATTGGATGTAACGCCAGTCACTCCTAAATCGATAAGTTTCTTTAATTCTCTGCTATTGATTATGGAACGGCTGATATTATCCAGCCAGACGCTCTGGCCAAATTCACATAATTGCTTAACTTTTGATTTAATCTCTACTGTCTCCATATCTATCCTTGTCTTAATATTTAATACTTCCCACTAATCTATTCATATCATCTGGCAACCTAGAGGAAAATTTCATAATTTTACCGCTTGTAGGATGCCTGAACTCAACTTCACAGGCATGTAAAGCTGCTCTTCTAAACTTAACCTTAGAGTCTTTGCCAAACGCGAATTTTCTCTCACCCAACAACGGATGGCCAATCATCTTAAAATGAATTCTAATCTGATTAGTCCTACCGGTAGCCGGCTCGGCCAATATTATACTATAGTCCTTTCTTCTTTGCACTAATTTATATTTTGTAATAGCCTTTTTATTTTCTAGTGGAAAGCTTATCGTGCCAGAATTATTCTTAATTAATCCTTGGATAAAAGCTATATACTTCTTTTTTACCAGCCCGCTTTTAAACTGTGCCATGACCTTCTGCTGAACATCTTGTCCTTTCGCAAAGATTATCAGGCCAGATGCCTCCCGGTCTAATCTATGACAAGGAAAAGCTTTTTTATCTGGATTCTCTCTGTTCTGTAGAATTGAATTTATGGCGCTTTCCAGAGTGTATTTTTCTTTCTTGGGAGTGGGGACTGAAAGAATGCCGGAAGGTTTATCTATTATAAGCAAATCCGAGTCTTCATAAATAATTATCTTCTCATCTAACATAAAATATCTAGAAAACTAAACCTCTATCTCTATGTTTACTTGTCCGGATAAAGTATTGTGTATTGGGCAATTTTTTACAAATTTTAACAAAGCCCATTTTCTACCACCTATATCCTGCTCAAGTGAAATCTTTACTCTTATATCTTTGAAGCGAAACGGACGCTCCTGGCTAAGCTCTGATTCTACGTCAACTACCAAGCCTTTCGAATCTATATTTACATCTTGGCAATATTTTCTGACATAGAAAGAAATACAACCTCCTAAAGACGAAAGAAAGACCTCCAGGGAATTCATACCTGTATTGCTACCGCCTCTTTCTTTGGGTCGATCTATGGCAAACTGATGGTTCCTTGCTTGTGCTAAAAATTTAACTCCATCTTGATATTTTATCTGAATTCTCATCATGCGAACTCCTATTAATCTTTGTGATTATCAAATTATAAACCTCAGCAACAGAAATCTTATTTAGGCATTCTAGTTTGCCCTTATTAAGGCATTTTCTTTTATAACAAGGCTGACAATGTATTTTCTTTACCAATGCACTTACCCTGCCGCCAGGAGGAATATGTTTTTCTGGCTCGGTAGGACCAAATAAAGCCACGACATTGGTCTGCATAGCGCTGGCTATATGCATAGGGGCACTATCAGGACTAACTAATATATCCAATCTCTTTATAAGAGAGACTAATTGCCCTAAATTAGTTTGACCTATAAAATTAACAATTCCTTTATCTTTAGGAAATTTATCGGCTTTATCTTTTGAATATTCGGTCCCCAGCAAAATTACCTTTAATTCTTTTTGCAAGAGCATGTTAGACAATTTCCAGAAATTTTCTATGGGCCAATCCTTTGTAGGCCATTCTGGACTTGCGCCAATTGCCAAGCCAACAAGTTTATCTTTTTTTGATATATTGTTCTTTTTTAAAACATCCTCAATGAAATCATCGTCTCGTTTATCAATCCAAAGTTCAAGCATATCATCAAAATTCTCTACCCCTAGTCTTTTTAGAATTCTAAACTGCTGCCTAACCGGCATCTCGATCTGATTGCGGTCGTATTTTTCAGCGCAATTCAATAGGCAACCCGCTAATCCTTTTGAAAAACCATAACGGAAAGGAATCCTTACTAAATATGATATCAGGTGGGTAAAATCATTATTCTTAAAATCCACGGACAAATCAAACTTTTTCTTTTTTAAGCTGCTGATTAACTGTAACGGCCCTGTCTTTTTACGATCGAATAAAATAATATCGTCAATATAAGGACAATTCGCAACCAGAGAGTCAAAATCTTTATTTATCAAAACAGAGATTTTAGATTTGGGGAATTGCGCCCTAAGCATCTTAAAGCTTGGAATTGCTAAGATTAAATCTCCAAGTCCGCCTAATTTAATTACTAGGATTTTCTTCTCTCCTGCTTCCTCTCTATAGACATCTAGTGTCTTCTTGGTCATCTGCTCTAAGGAAAACTTGCTCTCCACTTTCTCCCTAAGGCTCTTTCTGCAGCGCTGCCTTAATGCTTGATCCTTTAACATCGTAAGGATTGCACCGGCCATTGAATTAGTATCATGGCATTCAAACAATAGGCCGTCTTTATTATCCTCAATAATTTCTACTATTCCACCCGTGCGCGTAGCGCAGACTGGAACACCGCTGGCTCCAGCTTCAATAATAACTCTGCCAAAGGCCTCCGGGACCTGCGTCGATAAAACCAATAAATCTGCCTGCTTAAGAATTCCTGGTATATCTGTACGCCTTCCCAAAAACTTTATCTTATTTTCAAGTTTAAATTCTTTTACTAAACGATAAAGATTTATTTCGTAGTATCTTTTCTTTTTATCGGCCGAACCCACTAACCAAACCTCTATATTGGGCACTTCCTTTGCAACAATACTAATGGCCTTAATAAACTCTCTCTGTCCTTTAATGGGCGTTATTCTAGAAATATTAACTATGGTAAATCTTGCTTCATGAGAGTCAGCTTCCTTCTCGTTAAAGTGATAACGCGACAGATCCACTCCTCTATAAACTAAGCTAATTTTTTTCTTGGGGACTTTAAAATTTTCCTGCATATGTTTACCAATAATCTCGGATATGACCATCACCCTCTTGCCCTTGCCCATGACGCTACTGAATAAATGCTTAGAGTAGTAACCATGACAACTTGTAAGGAAAGGAACCCCAGTCTTTTTGCAGGCAAAATATGCAATCCAGGCGGGAATGCGGCTTTGGGCATGAACAATATCTATATGTTCATCTCTGATGATTTCTGCGAGTCTGGGAATTTGCAATAATGAGAATAATGATTTTTTGTGTACGGGCAATCTGATATGCTTAATCTTAGACTTCTCTAACTCCTTAACTAATGGACCGCCGGAAGACACCACGACTACCTCTTCGCCTAGTCTTTTTAAAGACTTGGAAAGATCAATCGTTCCTGTTTCTACACCGCCGGAATTAAGGGCGGGGCTTAATAAAAGAATCTTCATAAGATAAAAAGATAGTTTTGGTAAAAACAAGGAGAGCCGATTAAATATTTTGGCTCTCCTGTTTTAAACTAAAGAATAGTCTATTTTTTTTCCTGTATCTTCTCCAGCCAAGCAGATAGTGATTTTGCTGCCATATCTTTACAACCTAGGCCAAAAGCTATGGCCATCGCCGCAGCAATGCCAATAATGATGGATGTTACTACCAAAGCGATAATTTCTGAACCTATTTTTAACTGCTCAAGGGCAATTACAATCGCGGACACAATAACAATGGTTTCTACAATCTTCGCAAGCAACTTTGCTCTCACTAAGCCGGCATTGGCCGCCGCAGTTTGAACCATAGTGCTTAGAAATGTAGACATAAAGACACCCAAAAGCAGAATAAAAATACTCAAGATTACATTAGGTATATAAAGAATTATCTTGTTTAACAAACCGCCCACAACATCTAAGCCTAAAAAATCAACCGCTACAGCGGCTGTAACAAGTAAACACAACCAATAGAACAAACCACCAACTACCTCAGAGAGCGTCTGTTTGATACCGCCTTTAGATAAGTAAGTGTTTACTCCTGTAGACTCTGCTACAGTATCCATCCTCGCTGTCTTAAGAACCTTAATTATTACAGTTTTTACTACCTTCGCAACAAGCCAACCGAGAACAATAACAATCAATAAGCCTATCAACCGAGACAAAATGTCTCCTAGCTTAAAGAATGCCACCCTAGCAGACTCTGTGGACTGACCTAAAAAATCCCCCCACATATCGCACCTCCTCTCTCATTGCTTTAACTTTAGCATAACTTTATGTCATTGTCAAGCAGGTATCGCCAGTAGTAATGCAAGGATTATTTCGCACTTTCGTATTGAAGCATTCCCTTAGATTGTT
>CAZFPS010000110.1:0-5050 GCA_964520705.1 uncultured Planctomycetia bacterium
AGAAGAATTGCAGAAGACAATAGAGGTTAGCCTTAGGACACATAAGAAATTAAAACACCCTGAAGCGCAATAAAGGTGGCTTGATTCAATTGGCTAGAAGATGAAGATTAAAAATCCTATATTATTTATATTGCTGATATTTAGTATTATTTTATTACCACGGCATATATCTGCTCAAGTAAGTGCCGAGATAGTCGAAATAGAAGAGACTTATTCAACTAGAGAAGTAGCCCCTCCTGCACCAACAAAATACGATTCCAGAAACAATCTTAGTAAAACAAAATCTGGTTTGGAAGATAGCCTGGCGCAGAGAGAAAAAGAAATTTCTAAACTTTACAATACTATAGCTAGTCTCAATGAGGACATAGCCTACTTAAAAGATTCTCTGCCGAAGAAGATCCAAGACGTCAAAAAGCCCTTAGAAAACGAAATAGAGAGACTAAGTGCAGAGCTCGTTTCTGTAAATAATGATTACAGAGAGAGAATCCGTGAGTTAGAACAAAAAGCAAGCGCAGACCTTTCTAATAAAGAACAGGAATTACAGTCTCAAGTAGTATCCCTAAAGCAGCGATACGAAGTGCAGCTAAGCCAGCAAAAACATGATTATGAGGAAAGACTTACCAGTCAGCAGCAGCGTTTACAAAAAGAGATATCGAGCTTGGGCGATGAAGTCCTCGATGAGAAAAAGAAGAATCGAAGTCAATTATCCGATATAAAGTCACAATTAAAAGAGAAAGATGCGCTTGTGAGAAATCTAGAGAAAGAAAAGAGCAGGCTAGAGATTGAATCAAAAAGAAAAGATAAACAGATCGCAGATTTAGAAAAGACCATATCTAACCTCAATCAAGATATGGTCAACTTGAAGGATTCTATACCGGGGAAGATCGCCGCAGTGAGAAGTCCTTTGGATGAAAAGATAGAGAGGTTATCTTCCGAGTCGATTGCTCTTAGAAAAGACTCTGGTTCTCAAGTTTCCGCTCTCAGTATCCAATTAAAAGAGAAAGACTCAAAAATAAAATCCTTTGATAAAGAAAGAGCTGATTTAGAAAACAAGTTGAAGAAAGTGAATAAGTCTCTCTCTGATTCCGAAGATGCAATCTTTCGTATAAGAAAAGATTTTCAAGTGGTAAAGTCAAAAGTAGATAAGAAGATAAAAGCAGCCAAGGCGCCTTTAGAGCAGACCATCGATAATCTTAGTGTACATCTCATTTCCTTGAAAGACGCTTCGCAGGCAGATTTAATAGAATTAGAGAAACGTTGGCAAGAGAGATTTGAAGTTAAGCAGAAGAATTTTTATTCAGACCTTGCTTCTCAGCTGGAAGTTGCCCAGAATAGATTCAACCTAAAGGAAGATAGGTTGCTAGAGCGAATTGACATTTTAGAAGAAGAATTAGAGGAGCTAAGAAAATCTTCGGATAGAGAAATCAGGCTATTGAACGATAAATTTATGGAAGAACAGTCACAAAAAGTCTCTTTTAAAGAGCAGAGCACAGACTTAGCCAAGAGATTAGAACAGCGAGAAAGAGAGATCGTGTATCTAGATAAGAATATCGCCAGTCTCGGAGAGGAGCTTGGGTTCATTAGAAGTTCTCTATCCGATAAAAGCGAAGGCATAAAGAAGGAATACGAGAAAAAGATTAGTCAGCAAAAGAAAGATTTAGAGCAGAAATTATTCCAGGAGCAGAAACAAGCCAAAGAGCAAATAGCTGATTTGAATAAACAAGCCTCCCAATTAAAAGGTACGGTGGATAACCAAGAGGATAAAGTTCAAGTCCAACTGAGAGAGAAAGAATCCATAATAAGTACGCTTAATAAAGATAAGTCTAAGTTATCCAGTGAGTTGAAGGAGAAGGATAAGGAGCTCACAGATCTAAAAATCGCAATGGCCAAGCAAAAAGAAGATTTTTCTAAGGGGGATCAAGTAGGGGATCTCATCCAACTAACTAGCTCGCTGAGAGAGAAAGATGCCCGAATTCAAGAACTAAAAAAGGAGAATGAAGACTTTAAGAACTATCTCAATCAAAGAGATGATGAATTGGCGAGTTTGAAATCCCAAATCTCTAGCCTTAAAGCAGATACGGGATATAGTGCAGCGGCACCTAGCGAACTATCAAATCAGCTTACATCTGATGAGAAGATGTGGCATAATGAGAAAAAGGAGTTTGAAGAGTACTACCTTATAGTTAGAGATCAGATTTTCGATAGGCTCAAAAAGGTTGACTTTTCGGAGTATAAAGGTAAGATTGATACTATAAAGGTTGAATTTGAGCTCTACTCCAGCGGAATGCTCAAAAGCACTCCTAAGTTTTACGGTACAAGCGACAGGAAGCTAAAGAGCATTTTGAATCGCAGCTTCAAACAGGCTCTACCGTTTCCAAAATTTCCGCAGAGTTTAGATAAGAGTTCAAAGCGATTTATTATTTCAATATCGTTTGAATAGAAAAAATGCTTGATGCTACAAAGGCAATTACTTTCACGAGAAAATTCTTTAAAGCAAAAAGAATTAAGGCAAGAAAGGTCCTTCGTAAATAAATTATTTCTAGACAGGTAATTCCAATTGACAATAAAAAATTCCAAGTTAAAAAATAGAAGCTGTTATTAGCTAAGGGCTAAATATAATAGTATTAAAAGATGAGTAAGATGTTAGGCAAAAGAGGTTTTACACTGCTAGAATTGATTATCGTTATTATTGTAATTGGTATTCTGGTAGCCATTGCTATGCCAAGGTATGCGACACTTGTTGAAAGGGCAAGATTAGTAGAGGCAAAACATGTGCTGGGTGAAATACGTTCTGCACAACTTAGATATTATTCGGATTATGCAAGGTATGTAGACGATAGTCAAGATTTAAATAATTTAGATATTGAGATGGGTGATTGAAAAACGAAATATTTTAATTATACCGGATCCATTACTATTGGGCCTTACGATTTTCTTAGAATGTGTACAAGGTTAGATCCTGATAAAGGCGATTATCTTAATTATCGCATGGGAATTGATGTAGACGGAAATTTTACAATAGAACCGGAATACGAATTTCTTTTATAACTAATAAGAAGAAATAATAAAGTAATAAAGGTTTAGATTAAATTTATGGATGTTTTTTAATTTCGATACAACATACTTTCTACGAATAAATAGCAACGGAAAAAATATAGGTAAATAAGTGCCCTGCCAAAGGAATTGAATAACATTTCTTAAATTATATATTATATTAGTTTAATATTTTTTAATCGCATTGTAACACAGAGTTTAATTACGTAATTTTTTATTTTGTTAAATATTTTTATTCTCGACGGCATATTGAGTAGTTAGAGCTCTTTTTAGATAAAGTGTTATCTATTGGTTCTGAATTTAGATTATTACACAATAATAAGCTTAGCAATTATAGGTAAGTATTGATGGTGTAAAATAAAGATTATTTGACTTAATCTCGCCATTATGTTAAAATCTTTTTCTAATCGAAATCCAGCTCAAAAAAGCTTGAATGTTGATAATGTCTTTAGGGGTTTTTTATGAAACGTAAAATGATGCCTCATGATGGTAATAGTGCAGTAGCGCATGTTGCTCACGCCACCAATGAGGTCATTGCTATTTATCCTATAACGCCGTCTTCGACCATGGGGGAGATTGCCGACGCAAAGTCTTCTAAGGGTGAAGTTAATATATGGGGAACGATCCCTTCGGTTGTAGAGATGCAGTCAGAGGCGGGAGCTGCCGGCGCAGTCCACGGCTCGTTGACTTCAGGTGCATTGACTACTACCTTTACCGCTTCTCAGGGTCTTCTGCTTATGATTCCCAATATGTATAAGATTTCAGGCGAGTTGATCTCTACGGTCTTTCACATTGCGGCGCGTTCGATCGCCTGCCAAGCACTGTCCATTTTCGGAGACCATTCGGATGTAATGGGTGTGCGTTCTACTGGTTGGGGGATGCTCGCATCTTGTAGTGTACAAGAGACCATGGATTTTGCCCTTATTTCTCAAGCCGTGACACTTAAATCCCGTATTCCTTTTTTGCACTTTTTTGAAGGATTCAGGGTGTCTCATGAAATTCAAAAGATAGATGAGCTTAGCTTTGATGATATGAGGGCGATGATTGAAGACGATTTAGTAAAACAGCATCGCGCTCGCGGCATGTCTCCGGATAATCCTGTTCTGCGAGGCACGTCTCAGAACCCAGATGTATATTTTACTGGACGCGAGACCGTAAATAAATACTATGCTGTTTGTCCTGGTATCGTTCAAGAGGCTATGGATAAATTCGTAAAGATCACTGGCAGAAAATATAATTTGTTTGATTATGTAGGTAGTCCTGACGCAGAAGATATTATAGTTGTTATCGGCTCAGGCTCAGAAGTGGCGCAGGAGACGGTGGAGTACTTAAATAAGAAAGGTTCTAAGTTAGGCTTGATAAAGGTGCGTTTGTACAGGCCTTTTGATGTTAAGGCGTTTGCTCAAGCATTGCCTAGTAAAGTAAAGAGGATTGCAGTATTAGACCGCACAAAAGAGCCCGGCAGCCTTGGTGAGCCTCTTTATGAAGATGTGCGCACGGCTATTGGCGAGGCTATGCACGAAGGTTGGATGAAGACAAAAGATTATCCGGTGGTCGTAGGCGGCAGATATGGTTTAGGTTCGGCAGAGTTTACCCCCACGATGGTAAAGGCGGTGTTCGATAATCTAAAGCAGAAGAAACCTAAGAATCATTTTACCGTCGGGATAATTGATGATGTTATGGATACTAGTTTGGAATTCGATCCTGATTTTAGCGTTGAGCCAGATGAGGTTTACAGGGCTATGTTTTACGGTTTGGGTGCTGATGGTACTGTGGGAGCAAATAAAAACTCCATTAAAATTATTGCCGATAAAACGGATAACTATACGCAGGGATTTTTTGAATACGATTCAAAGAAAGCAGGAGCGGTAACTGTATCACACCTTCGTTTCGGCAAGAAGTTAATCCGTAGCCCATACCTAATTACCTCGGCGAATTTTATAGCCTGCCATAATTTCTCTTTCCTGGAAAAATTCGATATGCTCAAGAATATTAA
>CAZFPS010000111.1:0-4978 GCA_964520705.1 uncultured Planctomycetia bacterium
AATGCCTTTTCTTGAGCAACGCTATACCTAAAACGACAACTTAACTTTCGTCCCCAACACGTTATAATCTGTCCACCTGCCGCTTTTTTTGCTACTTTGCCGAAGATAATATATCTCTCCTTTTAAATTCTTCAGCAATTTCAAAGAAAATCCGGCATAAAGTCTATTTCGGTTAAGTTCTTCTTTATCAAAATCGACAAAGATTTCATCTGCCACATAGGGCTGAATTTCTAATTGAGTAAGCTTGAAAGGGAATTTAATGGTAAATTTATTTCTATATCGCCATAAAGTATCCGCGCCCTCTCTGTTCCTGTATTCAAACCTGCCTCTGTTGCTAAGTTTGAAATCTCCTAACTTGAGTTTGACTGTGGCATTAAGATGGGGCCTATTTTCGTATTTCCAATCACTATTTTTTTCTTCAAATATCTGCCGGTAATTAAATCCAATATCTAACCAATCAGCTATTCCAGAATATATTGCTCCTAAATCGGAATGTTGGTAATAAAAATCTCCTGCATCATTGCCAAAACGAAATTCTTCTTCCAATTTCGCCTTCCAATTATCATCTATCTTCCAGGATATACTTTCTGAATTCCAATATTGGAAATCGCCATCGTCAAAGGCAAGAGATGTTTTATGGAAAAAGGTAAACGATATTGCTGTCATAAAAATAGATATGCTTATATTAAGCAATTTATTCATTCTTCCTTTCTCCTTTCATCAAAATAATCCAGGTCGCTTATTGGCAAGATAACGGAAGTGGCGATATTCGCCAGATGCGCGGCAATTCGTTTAAAATACCTCGCAATAAGGGTAAAGCATACTGCCTCATTAACAGAAAGACTGCTTTGAGATAATTTCTCAATTATCTTATCGCATTTTTTGACTATTTTGCCTTCATAATTCCAGGATAAAGTAGCTTTAACTTCGTCTGACTTGATAAAGGCCTCTTTGGTTGTTGCAAAGAGAGTTAAAATCTCCTCATCCATATTCTCGAAAAGATGACAGAACCGAGATTTATCTATGGGCTTATCTAAAATTTTGGTTATCTGATACAAATTCTTAGAGTAATCTCCCAGCCTTTCAGCGTCTTTTACTACACTCATCAATAAAAGACATGCAGGCACATCTACTGATGGCTGAAGGGCTAAATGTTCCACAATTTTTTTTCGTATATCTTTTTCTAAAAGATTCACCCTTTCATCGACTTCGTAGATTTTCTCTTCCAGCCCCGGCTCCTCTTCGTTATTCAGAAGCCTGTTGCATACTGCCTTGAACATATCTTCGGCGTCGTTTAGCATATTACCAAATTCCCCTAAGGCCTGAGTCAAGAAATCCTTACCCTTCCAAAAACTTAATAAATTTTTAAACATTTTTCATTCCTCCTTTATTTAAACAATTTTGAAATCGTAATCAATATAGCTGGTATTAAAAAGAAAACACTTATTACATAAAATAAGGCATATCTTCTCCTTCTAAACGACAAATTACCTAAACCTTTTGCCAAATTTATGGGTATTACTCTAAAAGTTTTTATTGGATAGATAAGTAATATTCCTATTGCGTTAAATAAGAAGTGCACAAAGGCAATGATAATGGCGGAGATATTTCCTGTGGCAAAGGAAGCAAGGATAGCAGTAGTAGTTGTTCCAATATTAGCACCTAAAGTAACAGGAAATGCTGCCTCGACTGTCAAAATACCGGCGGCGATCAAAGGAATCAATAGCGAAGTAGTTACTGAGCTACTTTGAACTATAGTGGTAAAAATCAGACCACAGGCAATCCCTAAAAGTCCATTCTTGCTAAGAGCATTATCAAGTGTAGTCTCTACTCTTTTTATCACCAATGACTTCATTAATCTGACAATAAAGTATAGAGAAAAGAACAAAATTATTACTGAAACAATCAGTATTAAAAAGTAGGCAACGTGGGATATATTTAAAGATTTAGTAAATAAATCTCTTATAAAATTTATGGTGGGTTTTGTGGCTAACTTTATCGGGCTGCTAAATTTAATCCCTCCAAAATCAACAAACAGAGCACTCATTCGGGTAGCTATTCTCTGAAGAAACCCTGTAGCTAACTCCAGAGGAAATAAAATTGCTACACAGATAAGATTAAAGAAATCATGAACTGTTGCTCCGCTGACTGCCCGTTTAAATTCTTCACGGCGAGTAAAATGTCCTAAAGAAACAAGCGTATTTGTTACCGTGGTGCCAATATTTGCACCCATAACTATAGGAATGGCGTTACCGACGGTAATAACGCCAGATGCTACCATGCCTACTACTATGGAAGTAGTGGTTGATGAACTCTGGATTATGCTTGTGGCCAGGATCCCGATAAATAACCCGACAAACGGATTAGAGGTTGTCTTAATTAGATTTTCGGCAAAGTCTTTACCAAAACCTTTAAACGCTACACTCATTAAGCCGATGCTTACGAGAAATAAATAAAGGAAAAATATTACCAGAAAAGCCTTGAGGAAACTATTCAATGTACTTTTATTCATAAAATCTCCGCTTCATATTTATGCCTTTAAGATTCAAGACAAGTATACATAATAAATATGAAGGGAATGTGAAGGGAATGTGAAAAGTTGATGAAGATTAAAGGGGAAGTTTTTTCTGACTTCTAAGCCTTGGGAAGGGTTATAGAGACTTTGGTGCCATGGTTGGGTTCGCTCTCAATATCAATATGGCCGTTATGTAACATTATGATGTGTTTCACTATAGATAATCCCAGGCCTGTGCCGCCAAGCTGGCGTGAACGTGCCTTATCTACACGATAAAAACGCTCAAAAATCCTATCTAAATGCTCTCTGGGAATTCCTACACCATTGTCTACAACTTCGATTGAAATCTGTTCTTTTTGTTCTATTAAAGATATCTTAATTTTGCCACCATCTTTTGTATATTTTATGGCGTTGTCTATCAAGTTAACAAAAACTTGCTCTAATTTGTCTTTGTCGGCTTTTATCTTGAAATTCTCACCCTTAAAATTTATATCTAGTGTATGATTTTTTACAGATATTGCATGTCCAAATCCTAAAAGTGTTTCATTTAACAAGTCTTTTAAATCAAAGTCAATTCTTTCAATCCTGTCTTTGCCTAATTCTAACTCAGATAGAGTTAATAAATCATTTATTATATTGCTGATTTTTTCGGTATGTTTTTTAATAATTAAAATAAATTTTTTTGCGTTTTTCCTATCCTCAAGAGCGCCATCTTCTAAGGTTTCAATAAATCCTTTTATCGAAGTAAGGGGAGTTTTAAGCTCGTGAGAAATATTAGCAACAAAGTCGGTTCTTATTCTATCCAGTCTCTTTAAATTTTCTATTTTTAATTGGAGTTCATCGGCCATTTTGTTCAAGGAACTAGCCAGTACACCAAGCTCATCTTTGGATTTTACTTTTACCTTCTTACTAAAATCCCCTTGGGCAATTTTCTCTGCTGTATCTGTCATTTCTCTAATTGGCATGGTGATGCTTTTTGAAATAAAGTAACCGACTAAAAAAGCAACTACGATGGCGACCAAAGCACCAAATAAGACAATTCTATGTATGACCCTAAGTTGAAATTCTATTTCAGATAGAGGTAAAGCCAGCCTGACAGTTCCTATTATATTGCCATTTTCTTTTATAGATGCAGCAATGTATTTCATATTGAATCCCAAGGTGTCACTAAAACGAATGCTCTCGCCAAATTTTCCCCTGAGGGCTTTTATTATCTCCGGTCGATCGCTGTGATTTTCCATCAGGCTTGGGGCTTTTTCCGAATCACCTAAAACTTCACCAACTTCATTTATGATTGTGACCCTTGCGCTTAACTTATTGGCTAAATCTTTGGCTGTACGTTCAATTATGCTACGATTATCAGCTATTAAAGCTCCTTTCAAGATATCTGCGGCCAAAATAGCATTACTTTCTAGCTTATCAGTAATCTTCTGTTCGTAGTAATCTCGCAATTTGAGGCTGACAAAGAAATTTAATACAAATACTCCTACCAGAATCAAAATTGTATAAGCACCTAAGAATTTCCAGACTATTCTATTTTTCATTCTTTAAAATTTCCTTGAATCTATAACCAACACCCCGAACAGTCTCAATATAATCCTTATTTCGGCCTAACTTTTTCCTTAAGGATTTTATATGGGCATCTATAGTTCTATCATAGACTTCAGATGCATAGCCGAAGACACCATCGAGCAGATTATTTCGGGTTAAAACTACCCCTGGCCTCTGAGCCATAAATTCTAAAAGCTTAAATTCGGTTATGGTGAGAGAAATATCTCTTTCGGAAAGCGTTACTTTGTGTTTAATGCTGTCGATAATCAAGTTCCCTATTTTTATTCTTTTTTTATTTATGGGGACCTCGTATCTTCTCAAGACTGCCTTTACTCTCGCTATGAGAACCTTGGGGCTAAATGGTTTTTTGATATAGTCATCTGCCCCTAATTCTAAGCCGACTATTACATCTGACTCTCCGGTTTTGGCTGTTAGCATAATAATAGGGATATGAGGGGGGTTATCGTCTTTCTTCATCCTTTTTGCAACTTCAAGACCATCTATTCCAGGTAGCATCAGGTCTAAAATAACTAAAGATGGTTTAAGGTTCTTTGTTAATCTTAAACCATCCTCTCCATTCTCGGCTGAATGAATGACAAAACCTTCCCTCTCTAAATTATACCTTATAAGCTCTACTATATCTTCTTCGTCTTCAATGATTAAGATATGTTTCCTCATGCCACTTCCCCTATTATGTCTCTAGTTGCTAACATTATACCCTCTAAAACAATAAATCCCAAGTAAAATATCGGCAGAAATTTTCGGCAGAAATTTTTAAATCATATCTTGACAAAATATGAATATTGTGATATACTTTTTTATGAGAATAGGAGGTGTTTGTTATGTTAAGAAAATTGGGTCAAAATTATCAATTTGCCCTGCCAAAAGAGATTGTAACAAGATTGCATCTTC
>CAZFPS010000112.1:0-4944 GCA_964520705.1 uncultured Planctomycetia bacterium
CCTTTCCCTTATAAATATTCTTTTGACATCTTTTTAGTTCTGGTTTACCCTGTATATCAAATCTGGCCTTACCTTTAACACAAAGCCGATGACTAAACAAGTAATTATTGTTTCACCTATCCCGATAAGAACATGTACTCCTACCATCGCAGGAAGAGCAACCTTTAACGGGGATGTGCCTGATATAGCTAACTCAACAGCGCATGCACTTGAAGCAACAACTACAGAAGCCCATGCTGCTATACCTGCCCCAATAATAATCCCTTTGTTATTTCCAATAATTTTTCTGATAATGTTGTAGATAAGATATCCTCCCATAGCACCCAAAAAGGACATATTGAAGATGTTTGCTCCTAAGGCAGTTAGTCCGCCATCTTGGAAGATAAGGCATTGAGCAGTTAAGACTACAGCAATTACAATTGCCCCCGCATATGGCCCAAGCAAAACTGCTGCTAAGACTCCACCTAGCAAGTGTCCTGAAGTTCCTCCCATTACAGGAAAGTTAAGCATTTGAGCCGCAAAGATAAACGCAGCCATTACTCCCATCAGAGGAACCATTCTATCTTTTAAAACTAAAGCTGTCTTTTTTAGACAATAACCAATTCCCCCTACCGAAATTAGCCAGGCAGGCACCCAAGTATTTACCGCCAAAAATCCATCTGGTATATGCATAATTTTCTCTCCTTTCTTTAAAAATCAACTTGTGTTCTTAATCCACCGACAACAACGATCTTATCTCCATTCGTCGCATCACCCCCATAAGGATCCCATATTACCTGAACGTTTGGACTTACGGTAAGGTGGTCATTAATTTTGAAGTTGTAATAAACCTCCAAATGCTCTTCTGATTTTGCCTCGAAACTGTTTGCTTTTTTATAATCATCTGAAGGCATTACCTGGCCAAAGGCAATGGCAAACACATCATCATCTCTGCCCCATAAGCTACCTACAAGCTGAATACCTGCGCTCCAGGACTGCTCAAGAGAAAAATCAGAGCCATTCGCATAAACTTCCGGATTCTGCCAGCCGTAACGCAGAAACACCCCTACATTATCGCTTAATTCTTGGTCAAAACTTATACCCAATCCAAAGTTTGCCTTTGTGACTTTTGCTTGCTCAAGCCATTTGGTATGCTCTCTATCATTAAACCAACCAATCAAACGATAATTACCGCCTCTATTAAAGAAATTTGGTTTAAGATTAAGTTGACCCGCGATAAACATCTCATCAAACACATCTTCCCAATCAGAATCAGCATCCATGGCAACTAATTCTATATCCATAAAGTTTGTGGGTTCTAACGCAAAACGAACACCCGCGGCATTATCAGCAAATTCTATAGTCGGTGAATTCCTGAAGATTCTTCCCAAAAATTGCCCACCCTCATCATTAGCGTATTCATTGGTATCGATATAACAAGTAGCATCGATTTTACCTACTGTGAGGGTACGTGGCATGCTGTGAAAATAGTGTTCATACCAGACTTCAGTTAAACGAACATTCTCATCATTGTCCGCATCACGGTTGACATTGCTAAATACCGTCAATTCATCTTCTACTCCAGCACCGCCGCCAGCCTCCAGATGAACAAATGCCTTGCCATAATCGTCAAACTCCTTCTCTATCTCAAGATCAATGGAATACGAAGCATCTGCCACATCATCACCTTCATTGAGTTGATTGTCACCGTTGGCATTGTGCGTTCCCTGAACAATAAATGTAGCGCCTGCACCTATATTTATCCCTTCTAATAGAGGTAAGACGCCTGCTTCTTTTATCTCATCTATCTCTTCTGCCTGGACTGCAACTGTTTCCTGCTGTTTATCCAGCCTTCTCTCAAGTTCGACTATCCTTGCCTCTAATTCTTTAATTTCATCTTCTACTGACTTTGCTAAAGCAAAATCACAGTGCAAAAAAATGAAACACAAAATTACTGCTCCACTGAACAACCATTTACACATAGCTACAACCTCCTTACTTCTGTGTTATCTCTGGTTATCCAGTCAGCAACACCTCTATATTTTAAACATTAGCTCTGTTTGTACAGTAGCCCGTGGGTGTTACAAATCGCTTTTTTTCTCGCTTTTCTATTTGAACAATTTTTGAATTGTGTATAGTAATTACCACCTCCCCATAGTCTATTGTTTGGATAGCTTTTATAATCTCTTTTAACGCATTATCTTCTATATTTTTCTTTTGATTCATATCTTCTATATTGCCTGTTTCTGATATTGCTACTTTTATTAGATTCGTGCTACTCATAGAACAAAAAAAATTATTCCCTTACTCCTATACCACTCATGACTAGCTTCCCGTGCTTTATACCTTTTATAGCGATTACCTTATCGGATAGTTCTATTAATTTAGACGCCTTGCCTTTAAGAGCGATTATCTCTAAACAGTTGCTATGGTCTAGATGCACATGCTGGACTGAAAGTATTAAGTTTTGGAATTTATGCTGCAATTTTATGGACTCATCCAGAAGGCTTCTTTTATGATGGTCGTATACCAATACTATGCAACCAGCGACAATCTTATCCTGACGCCATTCCTGCTGGACAATATTGTTTCTAATCAAAGACCTTATTGCCTGAGAGCGATTAGGAAAACTCCTCTTACTTACCAATGAATCTAATTCTCTCAATAAATCTTCTTCTAAGGAAATACCGAATCTTTTGACCTTCTTCATTGTAACACCTTTTATAAAAAGATAACACTAAAGTATGTTTCTGTCAAGAAAAATTTATTTCTTATTTGGTAAAATCAAATCTTCTGGCAAGGATAATTGCCTATTTGCTCTTGCCTCTAATCTTTATCCCTTTAGCTCTCAAATCATCAGTTCTTTTCTTGGAACACTCCATGCAAAAGAATCTAGGTTGTGAATTTCTTTTATCGTAATTAGAAGCCAATACTAGTCTCTACAGGCTTGTTTCCTTACCGCAGCTATCGCAACTCCCCTTATCTTTAAAATGCCACATTTCCACTGCCTTGGAAGTAAATATAAACTTATCTATCCAAAAGAATATACTACCACCGATTAAGTTTGCGATAACAGTAGAGCCGAATCCGGCCCCTAAATGCCTAACTGCCAACCAGAGAATTGGAGTACTTAATTGCCATCTGACTAAATAGAGTATAAATCTCTTCATATTGTCTCTCCTAAGATTTTCTGGCGCTAACAACTACAAAGCCACCCTTACCAAAGCCTTGTTTCGATTTTTGCACTGAATCTACTTTCTCTGGCAATGTAAATAAAGTCTGTTGATAATTGAATCTGTTAAAACCCACGACTTTTAACAAATCGGATACTTCTTTAACACTGAAAAAATTTGCTTCTTTGTAAAATACGCTCTTCTTCTTTTGATAAAATCTACCTAAAAAACTATCCTTATCTATTATACAAACAATAGCCTTGCCATTTTTTTTCAATACCCTTCTAGATTCTTTCAAAACTTTCTGCGGATCTCTAACAAAGCATAAAGTAATAATAATCACCAAGTAGTCAAAAGTAGAGTTTTTATATGGCAGATTCTCACCCCTGCCCAATCTTACACTAACTCCTCTCTTCTTAGCTATCTCAAGCATTTTACTCGAAGGATCAATCCCATATTCAATAGCTAAGGGGACAGCAAACCTCCCTGTACCTACTCCTACTTCTAGACCTTTACCTTTTTTAAGTAATACTTTCTTAATGGCTTTAAGTTCTGACAAATAAGCAAACCTATACTTATCATACCAAGCGTCGTATTTTTTGTAATAGTTATCAAATAAATTACTCATAACTAGCTAATTTATTGGCGTCCTCGTTCTCTCTTCCATATGCAGCAGTAGTTCAACAACCCTATTGCTCACTGATTTCATCTTTGTTAACTCTAACTCAGCCCTATAATTATCCCCTGAGTTCTTTTTCTGAACAACCCTCTTAATAATCTCGTGAAGCTGATCATGGGTTTTTTCAAGTTCCAACATTTCTGGAAGCATCCCATATTTATTTATACCCTCAGTATATAGCCATTTTCCTAATTCGCACTCTCGAGAGTCAACCGTTTCTTTCTCCGGAATGCACTCTCCTCCGTCAAGAAAACATTTAAGCTTAACATTCCAAATCACATGACTTGCTATTTCCTTATAAAAATCAATTACTTCCATTTCTCTATCCCCTTATTTTATACAAAACTTTTTTGCTAAATATATATCATTCATATGTAGAAAAATGGTATAAATTACAAATCTAAATCTCCCCACCAGCCATCGTAAAACCTTTTTAAATGATCATAGAATTCCTTATTCATTGTATTTCTTTTGACATCCTTCTCTTTGAAAGAATATCTGTAGCCAGCACAGTAGGCTAAGAGAATATCGTTAGCGTGACCTATATTCTTAAATATCTCTTCGTATTCTTTTTTATTCTCACCTTTACATCGGTCAGGATGATATATTAATGCGAGTCTACGATAAGCTTGTTTTAATTCTTCCAAGGTTACATCTTCACCCAAGCCTAATAATTTTCTTGCTTCTTCAATCTGTTTAAAATCAGCCATCTTGTTCCTTCTAAATATACTTCTTAATCATCTCGTCCAAATCTTGTTTTGGGAGCGCGCCAATAACCTTATCTGCTACTTTACCTTTTTTAAAAATAGCGAGCGTTGGTATACTCATAATACCGTACACAGAAGCTGTCTCTTGGCCTTCATCAACATTCAACTTGCATACCTTTAATTTACCCTTATACTCCTTCGCAATTTCTTCCACTACCGGTGCGACCATATGGCAAGGCATACACCACTCGGCCCAAAAATCTACTAAAACTGGAAGATCTGATTCCAGTACCTCTTGTTTAAAATTCTTATCATTGATTTTACTCGCCATTTCCTTCCTCCTATCTGCTGATCGTTCTTTCGCAAAAAAGAACTTGATTTTTATCAGCTCCTCTCGGTATAAGGT
>CAZFPS010000113.1:0-4911 GCA_964520705.1 uncultured Planctomycetia bacterium
ATAATTGCAAGAGGAGGACTGATAATTTTTGGATTTATGTTTTTCTTCGCTGAGATTTTATTAGTCTCAGCCGCTGCGGCGGATTTTAAAACTGATTCCGTGGTTAAGGTTTTTGCAACCCGGAACACCATAGATTACGTTAATCCTTGGCAATCTAGAGGCGTCCAAGAAATAACTGGCTCCGGATGTATTATTCAGGGCAATCGTATTTTGACTAATGCCCATGTAGTGAACCAGAATACTTTTATACAAGTACGTAGGGAATCTAGCCAAAAAAAGTATATTGCCAAGGTTGAGGCGGTCGGAAATGATTGTGATCTAGCAATCTTGCGAGTGGAAGATCCTGAATTTTTTAAAGAGGTTTCGCCTTTAGAAATCGGAGAGTTACCTAATCTTCAGGATAAGGTAACCGTAATCGGTTTTCCGATGGGAGGTGACAAACTTTCTATTACCCAGGGAGTAGTCTCACGTATGGAAGGCATGAATTATATCAACAGCAATCAGCGTTTATTGGGAGTACAGATTGACGCTGCAATTAATCCTGGTAACAGCGGCGGCCCGGCAATCAATAATGGCAAGATCGTGGGGATCGTGATGCAAGGAATATTTTCTAGCCAGAATATCGGTTATATAATCCCTACGCCTATCATTAATCATTTTTTGGAGGATTTGAAAGGTGGCCAATATGCAGGTTTTCCTTATCTAGGCATCCATTTTAGTAATACCGAGAACAAAGCCCTACGTAAGTATTATGGTGTCGCAGATGACACGGGAGGAGTATTGGTGATTAGCGTGCTGCCGTTTTCTTCTGCGGAAGGCTTCTTGAAAGAGGGCGATATAATTCTCGAGGTAAATGGGGTTGCAATCAGTGACGACGGCACATTTGCCTTTAGGGATAATGAGCGCTTAGATATGGTCCACCTTATTAACATGCAAAAGATTGGTGAAACTGCTGTGTTGAAAATCCGGCGCGAAGATAAGATAAGCATTGTGAAGGTTCCGCTAAAACCTATTTTGGATTTGGTGAAGATTGCAAATTATTCTGAGAAACCTTCATTTTGTATTTATGGGGGTCTTATTTTTACGGTATTAAGCACAGATTTAATCAGCTTGTTGGGTGCTAATGATAATTTACCACCTCTGTCTTTTCTTTATTATAATATGGGCTTAGGTAGCTTGAACGAGAAACGCAAAAAAGAGATAGTTGTTCTTTTAAAAGTCCTTCCAGATGAGATTAACATCGGTTACCATGGCCGTGGTTACGAAATAATCACTAAAGTTAATGGTAAGGAGTTTGATTCGTTTAAACAATTTGTCAAGCTAATAGAAGATACGCAGGGAGAAAATATTGTTTTTGAGGACGAATATAAAGATAAGATTATTCTTTCATGTAAGGATATAGATAAGACCACGCAGGATATAATTAGACGAAATAATATCTCGAGTCAGTTCTCCGATGATGTAGCACAGTGGAAGAAGCATGAAAATTGATAGAGTCTGTAGATAATCTCCCCTAGCATTTTTTATTTCTTTAGCTGTATACAGAGAGTCTTTCTGCCGCTTAATATTTATGCCCCGCCTCATAGGGATTACCTCTTGTGAATACGATAAGACGACTTAAAAAAGGATTTACAGTAGGAAAGATAGGGTATAGAATAATCCTATTACAAAGAGGTGGTAAATGAGATTCACATAGTAAAATTTAAGGCAACTCTCAAAAATTGAGGGTTGCCTTTTTTTGGTGTGGCCGCTTTTAATTTTTGAAAAATAGAAACGATCCCAGGTACGTTTATGCTAGAAAAAGATTTAGAAAATCTTATTGCCCTATATCCAGAAGAATTTTTTCCGAGTGCTGGTTTTGAATTACAAGGTCAGCAGGTTAATCTTGGTGGGTGTTTTGCAGATATAGTCTTTAATGATAAATATGAGAGAACAATTATTATTGAAGTTAAAAGAGGGATTTTATCAAGAGACGCCTCTGGACAAATTATTGAGTATTATGGGTTATTAAAACAGCAAAATCCAAATAGAATAATCGAACTTATATTATGTGCTAATATTATACCAAGCGAAAGAAAAGTTTTTTTGGAGAATGTGGGGATTGAGTGTAAAGAATTAGGTCTTTCTTTTGTATCGAATCTAGCGAAAAAATACAATTATAAATTTATCGATGAGGCTGGACAAAATCGGAGAGAAGAAAGCAAAATTGCAGATAAGACTGTTGCTTTAAGAAAAGATAATAGCATTTGGATTTTTCAAGCCAATCCCAACAGGTATGATATCCTTAATGCTTTATTAGATCCAGCGTTAAATAAGCACGGGTGGATGGTTAATCAACATAAAAAAGAAATAAGGGAAGGCGATATAGCACTGATATGGATGTCTGGTAAGGAATCTGGTATATATGCTGTTGCTGAAGTCGTGTCAGATCCGGTTTTTATGGTAGATCCTCCAGAAGAAGAAAAATATTGGACGACCGAAGAAGACAAAGGACAATCAAGATTCAGAGTTAAAATAAAAATTGTTAAGAAATTGATAAACAATCCTTTCTTGCGTGAAGAGCTAAAAAACATTGAGGAGCTTAGAAACCTTAGTATATTAAGATTTTCCCAAGGTACCAATTTCTCGGTTAGTAAGAGCGAGTGGGAAGTAATTAAGCAAAAAATTGAAACACTTTATAAATAGTGGACGCCTATAATTTTGAGAAATAGAAACGGTCCCCATGTTAAATGAGAGGATAATATGATAAAGGCGTTTGTGGGCCACAGTTTTGATCCAGAAGACGAATCAATAATTATTGCATTCACGAAGATATTTAATAGTTTGAAAAAGAGCATTAACTTTGATTGGGAAGATGCCGACGTCACAGAGATTAAACCATTGTCAAAAAAGGTTCCGCAAAAAATGGCGGATAAGAATTTGTTTATAGGTATTTTTACACGAAAACATATAGAGCTTGAACCTAAGAAATTGATCCCGGCCAAGCCTTGGAATAAGGATAAATATGTTGTCAGAAGGGCCGATTGTGATTATGGAACATCATATTGGATTACTCAGGAAAGTGGATATGCCATAGCTCAAGGGATGGCAACTCTCTTTTTGATTGAAAAGGGCGTGAGGGAATTAAAAGGATTGCACGCCGATATGGAACATATTTATTTTGAAAAAGGCAGAGAAAGTGAATGTTTTGTCAAATTGAACGAAGCCTTAGGTCAATTTCTTGGTGAAAGCAAAAGCGATAACGGGAAAAAGGGGAGCAATATCCCTCCGAAACAATCAGGCAAAGATATTGATATTGTTGTGAGTGAAAATATTACTGTGAAAGAATCCGCAGAAGCTGAGGAAACCAAAGAAATAAAAAAACATAAAGAAGAAAAAGACGATGAGTATTATTTTATGGAGATATATCTTGCGCTTCTTCGAAAAGAAGAGCCAAGATTCGACAAGCTTAAAAAAGAGGTTTTTGAAAAGTATAAATCCGATGAGAATAACACCTTAGAGTGGCAGGCTAAAATATTATCTCTAGAAAGTCTCTTGGCTCAGAAGGATGTTCTAAATGACTTAAAGGATCTGCGAAAAAAGAAATCCGACAATACATTGATAGTTTACTATATCGGCCAAGAATATGAAAAATATAGAAATTATGAAAAAGCGATTGAAGAATATTTAGAATCCGCTAGGCAGGAAGCAAAAGTGGGTACTAAGCTTCATAGGATTAGTGCGGCCGCGCATGCCTATGTGAAAAATAACCAAAAAGACGAGGCAGTCAATGTTTTATTAAAGGAATTACGTGAAGAATCGCCCGAAGATGATAAGCGGTTAGTATATGGATACTTAGCAGATATTGCAAAGGCCATGGAGAATAATGAATTATTTACTGCTTTCGCGGAAAAAGCGTTGGTGCTGAATCCGAGTAATAACTCGTTGAGGTTTAGCCTTGCTTATAAGTATTCAAATATGGACAAAGATGGGTTAGCTTTATATCACTACAATATTTTAGCCACTAATAGTCCGGATTCTTCGAATTGTAATAACCTCGGTGTATCATATGCCAGCTTAGGAATGCCTAGCAAGGCGGTAGAATCTTATATTAAGGCAAGTACACTAGGTGCGACTATATCGAGAGCTAATCTTGCACAAAAGTTACTCAACGAAGGGTTCATCGATTATGCGAATGATCAGTTAAAAGAGGCTATGAAATCAGACAATTATGAAAAAGATAATGTAGGAAGGGCGTTGTCAAGAATAGACTCAATTCGCGAAGCAGAGAACAAAAAAGAAAAAGAGACATTAGAGGGCGTTGCAGAAGAAAGACGTTTTAAGCAAGATTATGCAGATGCATATTCGATTAGTTTTACTGTTGGCGATGCATTGAGCGGGGACTGGAATAGCAAACATGGTAAAATCGAGATACGCTTAGAATCCGGCAACAATCTATATGGTAAAAAGGAAGAAACGGTCGAGGAAGACAATTTGTTTCTGGGTGTGCTGTTAGCCGGAGGATCTGTTGGTAAAACACCAGAAAAGCGAATCGTTAAATTTATAAGGACCTTTGAAGGTAAAATAATTAAGAACAGGACTTTTGAATATAAGCTTAAGATTGAAAGACAACCACCTTACAACACACTATTAACGCAAGATCTAACAATAACCGAATTTTCTGGTTACGGAATGATAAATAAAGAGATGACTGCGATAAAGGCAGTAGAGTTAGACAAGGATAAAAAACAAAGTTTTTCTGAAATAAAAAAGGTATAGAAAAAAATGGGACCGTTTCAATTAAACAGACACTTTCCAAACTAATCGGGAAAGTGTACCTGGCTCAAGATAGAGGGTGTCCTTTTGAGGAGCGTTTCTAAAGGCCTTTCTCCAATTTATATCCTACCTGTATACAGAGAGTCTTTCTGTCGC
>CAZFPS010000114.1:0-4780 GCA_964520705.1 uncultured Planctomycetia bacterium
AAAAAGGCCTGTAAATACAAAATCCCCTCTCCCCTGCGGGGAGAGGGTTAGGGTGAGGGGGAAAGGAGGTAACCCATGCACTTCCCATTCGGCATCTACAACCTTATAAACCCAGAAAGATACATCTGGATCCAAGTCCGCATATTAAAGGAAACAGATAAGGCCATATTAGTGGATAACGGCATGAAAATCTGGATTCCAAAATCGAAGATATGTAAGATAAGATTGAGAAGTAATATTTTTGAGATTTATGTTAAAGAAAGTGCTGTTTGGTAATATTTTGGAGTCTTTCAGATAAAGGCAAATTGGATTCTCTATCTTCTTTAAGAAATTTTTTAACCGTCTCCAAATATGTTACGTGGTCCTGTGGCATTTTTCGTTCAAAAATAAAATCGTAATATGAAGGATTATAAACCCATACATTATCTTTCTCGAGTATACCGACTATTTCTTTGGAAAGCTCTAATATTTTCACTCTGTCCATTGTCATTGTATTATCTATAAATTGTTTTACTTTCTTTAAGCCTCCTATGCCAATAAGATCTAATACCTCCACAGCATTATCAATTTCATCGTTATTAAATCCCTCATTCCTTACTAATTCCCGCTTTCTGTCCAGTGTTACAAACTGAAATTCATACTTATATGACGGGCGGGGATCTCCATAGTCTCGGGCCATAGGCCGTTCCCGATCACAGTAAATTCCAACACCTTCAACTGACCCAAAAACTCCTTGAGCTTTCTGTGTTAATTCGTATACGTATTGTGTATATTCTGTGTCATCATCTCTTTGTCTCAAAACGAAATCTCGGACTTTATTCGACAATCTATTGCTTGGTTCATTATTATCCAAAACACGCCAATAAACGGATGTATATTCCCTTTCAATAACATCTTTAATGCCCTCTATCAGAAGTTCCCCTCCTAATCCCATACCGTGCATAATATCAAGTACAGCCGCTGTCCTTAGAAAATTCTTTACTCTAATTTCTGAACTAAGAATTTTCATTTTTCCATCAATAATAAGATAGCCCAAATATACTCTCGCCCCTCTTCTGTATTTGTCTAATGTTGTTCTGGTATGAGCCTCTCCATCCCAAATTATAGCTCGTTGAGACTTATGAATCTTCTGGATCTCATTAATTGCAATTTTATCGTCCATCTCTTTTATCTTGAATGCCTTGTCTAATTTCTCCTTGATCATCGGTTCAATAGCAGCTAATGCCTTTTCTGCCCAGTTATCTTGAAATATCTCTTCATCAAGATTATCAATTTTATCTCTTAAACGCTTTACTGTCATATCTAATCCTGCTACTTCTTCTCCTCGTTGCAAGTATTCCAATTTTCTTCTCACTTCAATTATTTTGGTAATAACATCCATACTTTCATTTGCATTAAATCTTTTTATCAGATTAACCATTAATGTTGCACCGGCAGAGCCAGTGTCTGAGTATGATTCATAACATAACATTTTTAACTGGCCGACAAACTCTGCAATTCTATCTATTTCTCCTTCGCTGACTTCTTGGGTTTCAAAAATTAGCCTATTAATCATTGCCTCGAGGTTTTTAATTCCGCTTTTTCTTTCTTCTTTTAAAAAGAAAATTATTAAATCTCCTAAGGATTCAACAAAATTCTTTTTAAATACAATATTTGATATCATCCTCTTAAAATCTTCTTGAGCTAAGACTTTGGGTAACTCATCAATATTGACAGGGCATGCCTCGCCTCGGAAAACAATCTTATAATTATCAGTAACATATCTACTGATTATCAAAGGAAGATGCTCATATTTTTTAGCAACAATATTAGTTGATATTTCAAATCCGATCCTCTCTTTATCTATAATTCCTTCAAAAGCTTCTGGATTCAAAACTTTTGTTACGCCGCTGCTTTTCTTCCTAAATGGGCCTTTTATGTTAACCTCTTCGGAGTCAAAACCAGCTTCCGTCAATGCATTTTCATATTCCTTTCTTGTAAAAAATAAATGCACCTCTTCTCTTTCTATTTTCCATTTCCGATAATCTAATTCTCCTTTCTCGTTTATATTCTTTGTTTTTTGCATTGTCCTCATATGACTTAAGAAGTGTAAATAATCTATAATACGACACCTTAATATTTTAGTACCGTCTTCTTGCGGTTCTATTGTTACATTATCTCGATCTATATAGACAGAACTGAAAGGCAAATTTGCTTCACTCTCTTTACCAAAGAATATTTCTGCAAGATTTTCTTCTGCACAGAATCCAGAAAGTTCAACTCTGACTAACTCATCTTCGTCATCTAAAGCAGGTTTAATTCTGTCTTCTATTATCATTATGCCACCTAGCTTTAATTGCCCGTACAACTCTCTAAAAACTCTTCTTAATTCATTTTTATTTTCTTCAACATCTACAATTTTGCCGTCTACTCTTTCCTTAGCAAAACTAAAAACTTCGTGAATCACATCTTCTAGAAGTATAACATCATATTCACTCTCTTTTTTTTCAAGTTCCAATAAATTATCTGACCGTATTTCATCGATTCTATATTGTTCCTTCTTAGTTGCATCAAGTTCTCTTGCTTTATCTAATGCTTCTTCGCTATAATCAGATGCTATTGTTACTATATTATATTGACTTAATTCTTCCTTTATCTTATGAAGTATACTAGCAGGTCCACACCCATAAGAAATAATCTTTATCTCTCTTTTATCGATGATTCCTAGTGAATCTAGGTATAATTTAATCGCCCCAATAATTCTAGCTTGTTTTTCCTTATCGTGAACTCCTTCTTCAGCTAAATCATCTTGATACGATTTTTCATCCTTTGTTGAAGCTATCCCCTCGGGTTCACCTTTATCTTTAGTCCCTATAAATTCTTTTGTGGGTTTGCTAAATTGTGAAGGAGGTCTCAAAGTAAACTCTCTATTTGAAAGGCAAAATGCTATGTTTTGGTATAAGAAAGTCATCATTAAGATTGGAATAAGAGCTTTTTTAAACTTCATCATAATCTAGGTAAAAAAATAGCCTTTTTAAGGCCCTGTTTATAGTTAATATGCCTATATATAGTATGCCATAAATATTGCTGCTAAGCAAGGACGAGAGTGTTCTCCGCCTACTGGTTTACTCATCTAGAAAATACCCAGCCGATTTCTTAAGCACCTTGGCTATTTTGACTAAGGTTTCTATGGATGGTAGCGATACGCCGGTTTCATAACGGGAAATGCTCTTTTGTTTAGCGTCTATTTTCTTGGCAAGCTGAGTCTGGGTTAAATCAAGCTCTACTCGAGCCAATTTGACCTTCTTTCCTAGCTTTTTGGTATCCATAGCTTACTCCTTTTTTTCGCTCAAAAAAGCTTGACATTTTGGTAATGCTAATGTATATTTACTATAGAGTCCTCTAATAGCGAAAGTCGGCGTCGAGCCGTGCGTGGGAAACCACCTAGCTATAGAGGGCTTATTTTTTTGATATCTAAATCATTAGTCCTGCTGTAAAAATTCTTCGGGTATTTAGTAGTATCATAGATATCCCAAATAAAACTCACCTTGTCCTTGACAAAATTATAATACCTCATCTCCCCTTTTGTGAATACTCTGTATATTGCCCAATTCATATAATCTATTATTTGCAGACAAGGCTCGCCAGTAGGTACCTGGGATTGGACAAAGGCCTTAGAGCCAATCTTAATGAAAAACTTCTTCTCAAATAATCCTTTAGCATGCTCGATAGCCTTTTCTAATGGCTCTTGCCTATTACTCGAACCTCTTTTAGAGAAGTAAATAAAGTTATTCTCTGCTCTATGTAAAATATTCTTAAACAAGTAAGAGATAAGAGTATCGTAAAATTTATTCTCATTACAGTCATATTTTCTAAAAACACCTTCTATTTTCCTTGCTACAACAAACTGAGATTTAAAGTTAAGGCTGCTTATACACTTATAAACCTCCTGCCTGACCTCTGCGCAATCATCCGTAGCATGAAAATGTATCAATGATTTCTTTAAAGACGGAACGTCTTTCAAATATGGATTGTTTTTTATCTTATTTCTTATTTTTTCTAGCTCTTTCCTTATCGCTTTTGGCTCATCTGTTTCTACAAAACCTAACATTAAAATTTTAGAGCAACCTTCTTTCCCTACTATAAACTCACCACGCCTATTGTAGAATGCAGGATTTCCAGCTTCATCCACAAAATAATAAGCTTTTTCTCTTTTCGGCTCTTTCATGCTCTCCTTAAAAAATCATAAAAAGACTTGACAGAATATACCTTTTAGGGTATAATTTAGTCATATAAGGGGATAAAATCCCTTAGTCTTACAAACGGTATAATATACCCCTATTGGAATAAAATCAAGCGATTTTTATGAATCAGATTACAATTGCACAAACTGAGAAAAAGATTGAAAAAGCAATAAATTTGAGCTGGAAAGATAATCCTGCTGTGCAAAAACTCTTGGATGTTGTAACTTCTATCTTAGCTGAAGAGTATATCCAGATAGCTAAACAAAATCCTGATGTATTTTCCCCTCACCCTAACCCTCTCCCCTACGGGGAGAGAGAATCTAATGGAGGTTCAAAATGAAAGTAGCGATATATGCACGGTATTCATCTGAGAATCAGAGTGCGAAAAGTATCGATGATCAAATAAGGGTGTGTAAAAACTATATCCTGGAACATGAAATGACTGTTGACAATAAGCATATCTATATAGATGAAGCTATATCCGGTTCTATTGTTAATAGACCTGGCTTACAAGCCCTTGAAAGAGCTGCTGAAAATAAGGAGTTTGATGCTGTGGC
>CAZFPS010000115.1:0-4744 GCA_964520705.1 uncultured Planctomycetia bacterium
TAATTTAGAGAGAAAAGCCATCCTTAAAATCTTTACAAGATTATTTGCGGAATTAATAGCTCCGTTTAGAATGACGAGGCCCACAGATGTTCAAAATCCTGCCAAAATGGCTGATAATATTTCGAAGGCGTTAGACAATTCAATAAGCAGAATAGAAACTCTGACAGCTAAAATTGGAAAAGAATTTAGAGTAAAAGAAACTAAATTATCGGATATAGAAGCCGCTATTGAATTTGTTGATGAAACAGATAAACCATTTATATCCTGCCAAAAAATAAGAGTTTCTCCTGAAGTTGAGATTACCCAGATAAGATTTGAAGATGGCGCAAATGTTGAGATAATTGCAAAAGGAGAGGCTGAAAATAGAAGTTATATTATGGTAGATGGGTCAATGAGCGTAACCTGGCCTGCGCTAAAGAAGGTTTTAGAGGCGCTTGGCATAGAAATTCCAAGAATAGAAAAGATTATAATCACTCATGCAGATATGGACCACGCAGGTGGAGCGCTTAGTCTTGCAAGAGAATCTGGAAAGCCTGTATATGTTCACAGGGATTTTCAAAAAATCCTAAAGAGCAGATTTCATTATGAAACTGACAAGCAAAATAAACATTTATTAGATTATCTTTGCACAATGGTATTTAAGATAATGAGCGATTTTAGAGAGCCAGATGGAATTGAAAGTATCTTTTATTATGAAGAAAGCTCCGTATCAAGAGAATTTGGAGGTTTAGGATTTAATATACTGATTGAAGAAGAATTTGGAGATATTAAGGTCCTGGTTTTAGAGGCAGGGGGCCACACGCAGGATGGCATAATTATTATGTTTAGTGATAATAAATATAACCCGCTTGGGATAATAAGCGGAGATGTGTGTATACCCAAAACGATTAAACCTGAACAGGCACGGCTTGTATTTACTTTACAAAGATTATCAGGACAGCTTAATTTGGATGAAGATGCCCTAAAGAAAACAGAAGAAGCGCTTTTAAGTGTAGAAGATATTCACATCTTGCCTGGCCACGGGGAAAATTATATGACAGAAAAAAGAATCGACAGGGGCCATAACCAGTTAGCAATTGATGGTTCATCAGATGCTGGACGAATGCCATGGTTACAGAAACGGCTTTATGATAGATTTGGCTCAGGATGGATAGGCCAGGCGTTAATGCCAACGCTTATCGAATCTGTATTAGGAGGTATTCTTTTTACAACAATAATTAATTTATTAGTTTCAATAGCTTATGGCTTGCCGTTTTCTTTTGGCCCGCCGTCTAAAGAAATTCTTTATGGATTTTTACTATTATTTCATTTATTTCACCTAATAGAAGCCCTTGGGGAAACAAGACTTGAGCAATTCAAGTTTGCATTTTCCTCTGGAAAGGCATTTACCACTTTACCAGTTTTAATCCTTACCTATTTTGACCTAATTGACCCAATAACAGGACTTATACTTCATACAACACTTCATTTCGCCAGCCTGTATCAAGCACAGGTTGTTCAAGTCAAAGGAATTAATGGAGAAATAAGAATTTCGGGAGTCGGTTTACACACTGGTAAAAAGGTCAATATGACTATAAAACGAGCGTCCCCAGGTACTGGCATTATCTTTGTAAGAACGGACCTTAAAGATTCTCCAGAGATTAAGGCTGAATTAAATAACGTTATTGGCACCCGTAGAGGAGTTACCCTTGGCGTTCCATACGTCGATGGAATAGCAGTTATTAATACTCCAGAACATATTATTTCAGCTTTGATCGGAATGGGTATATGGAATGTCAGAATAGAATTGGATGGGCCAGAGGTTCCTATGTGCGATGGTAGTGCGCATATCTTTATTGAGGCCTTAAAAGACAAAGGATGGGAGAGTTCTCAGAATGAAATACCTGAGCCTCTTAGGATAGAAAAACCTTTAGTTTTTACTAGGGAAGGGGAGGGAGTAAAGGTATTGGTTTTGCCTTACGATGAATTTAAGGTTAGCTATGCGATAGATTTTAAAGACCCTCTGATTGGCTGGCAACATGGGTCATTTGATATTTCTCGTCAAACATATATAACAGATATTGCCTCAGCCAGAACAGGTGTTTTTGTAAAAGACATGAAAGAGCTGCGGAATGAAGGCAGGTATTTAGGTGCAAGATTAAATAATATTATTATGGTGGGAGAGGATAAGGTTTTGAACGGTGTATCTAGATTTGGGGACTTTGGAAATGAAATCATTCGAGCTAAGGCATTAGATGCTATTGGTGATTTTTGTGGCCTACTCGGAAGACCTATTCGAGGCCATATTATTGTTATAGAAGGTGGACACAGGGATCATGTAGAAATGAGTAGACGGATAAAACTAATTATAGAGGGCGAGAAATATGGTGCTTATGGTCCGGAAATGCTTACTGAAGAAGATTGTTCTACACTTTTCCGAAAATTAACTAAGATGGGGTTAGATAGAGAGATTTTATCGGTAAAAAAGGCAATACTAGCTCATAAAATAGAGGCGGCAGTAACTGTCTCCACAGACCTTTTGGCTGAGACTTTTACCGTTGATAATCGAGACCTACTTCGGTTACATGTATTTGATAATAATATCCTGTTTGAAACTAAGGATACTTTTGACTTCTTGCCTATAACTACAGGCGAGAAGATCATTGCGTTATTTAAACGGTTAAGAATAATCTCTTTAATTATAGATCCAGGGATAATGAGCAACAATGACGGAAGGTTTAAGAGCTATCTTCACGAGCTTTTGATGAGTTTGGCAGAAGACGACGAAGATACCTTGATGAGATTACTCAAAGATGAGTCTTTGCCATTTAAAGCAGAGATATTTTCTCCGAGCTCTCAACTATACGCAGAGGTTAAGGTTATCGACTGGAATGAATCCGCCGAAAGAAAATTAAGAGATAGAAAACAGATAGTTGTTGCTATGCACCAGCCTGGGTATCATCGCTATATTGGTTTTTTCCATAAGATGGCATTATCGAACGTATTTGTATTTTTCGATAATGTCCAATATGCGCGAATGGAGTGGCAGAATCGTCAGAGATTTGGACTTACGACTTCGGGTTTAGACAATTGGTTGACAGTACCGGTAGAAAAGGGTTCCAGAAACGATCGGATTTCTGAGAAGGTAATTGCATCAGGTGATCCAAAGCTTGACAGTTGGAGACAGAGGCATTGGTCAGAACTCCGTAGAATGTATCTACGCACACCATATTTTTCCCACTACGTTCTTTTCCTTGAGCAATTTTATTCACGGAACTGGAGGACGCTGAATGCAGCGGATGAGGTTTTAACGAGGTATATGGCAAAATGCCTTGGTCTCACTAATACCTTAATGATCCGAGCTACACACATCAAGGATTGGTCAGGATCTAATCTCAATAAAGCTGGTATGTTAACGGCAGTGATAAGGTCCTTATTTGGGAAAATGTTGGGCAGGCCAGACAACGATGTCGTATACATATCAGGAACTGGCGCGCGTGATTATCTCGAGCAAACAAGCGATGACGGTGTTATAGAAAAAGAAAAATTTTTCAGCGCTGGTATTATTCTTAAATACCAGCATTTTATTCATCCACGGTACCGTCAGAATCAATATGATGAAGAAACATTTGTTCCATATATGTCAGCCATAGATATTCTTTTTAACCATGGACCGTATGCTGGAGCCATATTATCTGCTGCAGACCATAGCGAAGTCGATGAGATTGAGCGTATCGAAGCGGCAGAACGCCGTGCAGTATCTGCGCTCCAAAAAGGCGAAGGGCATTTGGCTGAGCAGGAGATTTACGAAATCATCGAACGGATGAACCCCGACAAATATAACATAAATATTCAAAAGATTGCTTATGAAGCTTTGCAGAGAATCGGAAGAGAAGTTGCTGACCCAGAACCCCTAACACGCTTGACAATTAGAAGAGGGACAGAAAAAGAGGTAATAGAGATTTTGCCGCTATCACCAGTTGCCGTAGCGGTTAAATATGCAGACACAATGGTAAAACTCGCAAATATCTCATTGAGTGAAGATTATCAGCGTGTGACAATATACGATATATTGCGTCCTTATGCAGTAAACATATCTGGGGAAAGATACGATATAAGAAATACATGGCAAGGTAATAGCTTTCTATTAAGAAACCGAAGAGGTAATGTTATTGGTTTTGCATTGTCGAATATTTCGATTATGGCTCCTAAGGATCAAAAAGATTGTCTTGTCGCAAATGATTCGAAAGCCGGCTATCTGGGGTTGGCTGTGGTACATCCTGCATATAGAGGTTTTGGAATAGCGACCCTTGTTACTATACTTAGGTCATTAAATATGCTGAGGCAAGGCATTGAAGAAATAAGGAGTAGCACAGCACAAAATAATGAGCAAGCAGTGAAAATTTTCTATAAGCTTGGATTTAGTATTGTGGAAACTGATATTCAGCACCGTATGTTGCGGCTTAGTAACAGCAGTGTTTTGTTGTTGCAACGCATAAGAGAATATTTATCTATATATCCTGAATTGATAACTTCTTTAGTCGAGTTATTAAATAGATTATCGCTTCAGGAGAGCGCTAGAGACTTTGCAGAAAGAGAGAGTGTTGCCTTACAAGATATAGGTATTTTGCATTGGGGCGTAGGAAGCTTGGATGAAGATGCCCTAAAGAAAACAGAAGAAGATGATAAATTAGCCCAGCACCTCGACCGAAAAGGAGATAGATTTGATTTACTAGCTATAGTCCTGACAGCAGGTATCGCAGTA
>CAZFPS010000116.1:0-4658 GCA_964520705.1 uncultured Planctomycetia bacterium
ATCAGCTAAAATCGCATATTTTTTCTTTAAATCTAACTTGATTGCTCTGTTATCTAAAATCAAGTTCACTCTGTTTGTGTTATAAAAGTTTTTTTCTCGATAGGCCATCTTTTCAACTGTCACTTTTTTGCCTAATAGATAAGATATTAATGGCCGAGAATAATTGAAATATGGTTCATCAGAGATAACCGCTATCTTTCCCTTCTTATCCCATTCACGAATTGTTTCAATTGCTGATGTCGCTGCGGTTCCATTACCTACTATTACGTATTGCATATTAACCTCGTTTTTAAACAGATATCTCTTGTGGAGAAGTTTGATCAATAAAAATCCTATGCCATATCTCTAAATTTAATAGACTCCAAATACAAGCTCCGTGATTAAATTTTTCAGAGGAGTGCTCATCTAATAAAGTCTTAATATATTCCTTTTTAAAGTAACCTCTCTCAATAGATCTTTTGTCTAAAAGTGTCTCATAAGAGAATTGTTTTAGTTGTTCCCTAAACCATTTATCTAAAGGGACGCCAAATCCCCATTTTTTCCTCTGAAGAATTTCCTTAGGCAGTAAATCTTGGGTCAATTCTTTTAAGATATATTTTGTATTTAAGAATTTCAGTTTAAAGTTTATAGGTAACGATGCTGCAAACTCCATTAAATTATGATCCAGAAAAGGAGAACGTGCCTCTAAAGAATTTGCCATTGTGGCTATATCCATCTTTACCAACAGGTCTTCTGGTAAATAGCTATTAATGTCTATTTCCATTGCCTTTGCTAGTGAAGCATGTAAATCTGAATGTTCTACTAAATTCAAAATATATCGAGATACATCATTATTAAGATCGAGTTTAAAGCTATCGCTATATAAATATGGCCGCTGACTTTCTTGAAAATAACTGACCCAGCTTATGTATCTTTTCCATTGATCGGGATATTTAAGAAGGCCTCCTAAAAAGCCTTCAACATATCTTGGCGTGGCTTTGAGATTAAACTTATCCATCAATAAAGAAACTGTTTTAGTAAATAAACCTTTATCTTGTCTAAATAAAGTAAGTAGCAAATTTATAAATGGTTTAGGAAGATATCTTAAGTAACTACCTATCCGTAATCCTCTATATCTCTCATATCCGGCAAGAGATTCATCTCCTCCATCACCATTTAGGGCCACAGGGACAAATTCTCTGGTCATTTTTGCCACGTAATAAGTAGGTATACAGGAAGAATCTCCAAAAGGTTCATTATAATGCCAGACTAATTTATGTAATACCTCAAAGGCATTGGGTCTGACAATAAATTCACGATGTTCTGTATTAAATCGCCTTGCTACTTTTTGAGCAAACTTTATCTCACTGAAATCCTCTTCCTCAAAGCCAACAGTAAAGGTCTTGACAGGTGCACCACTTAGTTCGCTCATCAAAGCTACCACAGTACTCGAATCTATGCCTCCGCTTAAAAAGGCTCCCAAGGGCACATCGCTAATTAGGCGCAGTCTCACAGACTCTGTCAAAAGTTCTCTAAATCTCTCTTTAGCTTCTATAAATGAAATCGCTCTTTTATGATAAGTTATCCGCCAATATCTTTGTGTCCTTATGCCGTTCTTATCATAAGTCAATATATGCGCTGGAGGAAGCTTTCTTATCCCCTTTAATATCGATTGGGGACTTGGTATATATCCATAGGTTAAGAAATAATCTATAGAATTAGGATCTATTTCTCTTTTAATATCATTTTGCAAAAGCGCTTTGATTTCCGAAGCAAAGGTAAGGTGTTGCCCGTCAAAATGATAAACCAAAGGCTTTTTGCCCACTCTGTCTCTGACCAAAAACAGCCTTTCTTTTTTGTTATCCCATATGGCAAAAGCAAACATCCCACGCAAGCCCCTTACACAATCTAAATCTTGTTCTTCATAAAGATGAAGAACAACTTCTGTATCGCTTTTAGTCTTGAAGTAATGTCCTTTACTTAGCAACATTTCTTTAAGTTCAAGAAAGTTATAAATCTCTCCGTTAAAGACAATCCAAACCGAACCATCTTCATTACTCATTGGTTGATGTCCAGTCTCCAAGTCAATTATACTTAAACGCCTGTGCCCTAAGGCTGCCTGGGCCTGGGTGTTTGGATTTCTATCTGAAGAAACATATATACCCTCATCGTCTGGCCCTCGGTAAAATAATGTTTGGATCATTCGTTTTATAACTTGGTGTTCTATTCTTTTTCCTATAAAATTACATCTTCCAGCGATACCACACATTTATTTATTCTCCTCATAAATAATCGCTTCATTAGGACAATTTTTTACACAGAGAGGCTCTTCCTCACCTACGCATAAGTCGCATTTAGAAGCTATTTTCTTACCCTCTACACTTCTTGAGATAACCCCAAATGGACAAACCATAATACACATCCAGCAGCCTACACATTTATCCTCATCACATAAAATGGCGCCGGTTTTTTTATCCCGGTACATTGCCCCAGAAATACAGGCATCAAGACAAGGTGCATCTTCACAATGTCGGCACTGCAGGGCAAATGATACATACCCTTTTTCTTCCACAATAATTCTTGGAATGGGCTTTGGATATTCTCCCTTATAGGCCTTGATAATATTTTTTGTCTTGGAATGTTGTACAAGACAATGAACCTCGCAAAGCCTGCATCCCATACAATACTCTTCTCTGATATAGATTTTTTTCATTCTACCATGCCTCACCTGCTGGTTTTATGCCCAGCAATTTTAGATCTGTATCAGATAGTCCTACGCCTCTAAGCTGTTCTCTATTGCCTCTTAAGCTCTCAATCGCATTTATACCCATACCACCGAGCATCTCTTTTATTTCCAAGCTCCAAGCATTTAATAAATTCACTAACCTTTTTGTTCCTATCTCTGGATTAAGCCTTTTTGTAAGATAAGGGTCTTGTGTAGCAATGCCCCAATTACACTTTCCCGTATAGCATTTCTGGCAGAGATTGCATCCCATGGCCACTAAAGCGGCCGTACCGATATAAACTGCATCCGCTCCTAACGCTATTGCCTTAATGGCATCGGAACTGGACCTTATTCCTCCGCCGGCTATTAAAGAAGCCTGACTTCTTATGCCCTCTTCTCTTAAGCGATGATCCACTACTGCAATTGCCAACTCAATAGGTATGCCTACATTATCCCTGATTACCGTAGGAGCAGCTCCAGTTCCCCCTCGCAACCCATCTATAGCTACAAAATCCGCCCCTGCCCGCACAATCCCAGAAGCAATCGGAGCCACATTATGCACAGCAGATATTTTTACTCCTACAGGCTTTTTATAGCGAGTAGCCTCTTTTAATGCAAAGATTAGCTGCTTTAAATCTTCTATCGAATAAATGTCGTGATGCGGAGCTGGAGATAAGGCATCTGTTCCCACAGGAATCATTCGAGTCTGACTAATCTCATCTGATACCTTCTCGCCCGGCAGATGCCCACCAATCCCCGGCTTTGCGCCCTGTCCAATCTTTATCTCAATAGCCGCCCCTGCTTCTAAATATGCCTTATGCACCCCAAATCTTCCTGAAGCCACCTGAACAATCGTATTCGCCCCATATTGATAAAGCTCTTTATGCAGGCCTCCCTCGCCGGTGTTGTAAAAGGTTCCCATCTCTTGCGCTGCCCTGGCCAGAGACTTACAGGCATTAAGGCTTATTGAACCATAGCTCATTGCACTGAACAGAAGCGGTATCTCCAATTTAAGCTGCGAGCTTAATTTAGTTCGTAGTTCATAGTTCCTAGTTCCTAGATTTTTATCTTTTTCTACTAATTCTATCTTATCTGGTTTTCTCCCAATAAAGGTGCGCAACTCCATTGGCTCTCTTAATGGATCAATTGAGGGGTTTGTAACCTGTGAGGCATTAAGCAGAATATGATCCCAGTATATAGGATAGGGCTTATCACAGCCCATCCCAGTTAAAAGCACGCCTCCTGTCTCAGCCTGCTTAGTAATATTTTTAATAACCTGGGTATTCCAATTGGCATTTAGTTTAAACTCAGAGGGATTACGTCTTATTGCAATCGCGCCAGTAGGGCAAAGAGTCTCACAGAAATGGCAGCTAACACATTTGGCGCTGTCAGATGATACTGTATCGGTTTCGGGATCGTATGAATGCACATCATTGGCACACATCCTTACGCACGTCTGACAGGCAATGCAATTTTCTGCATTTCTTTCTACAATAAATTCTGTGGGTATTGGTCTTTTAGCCATTTTATACCTCAATAAGCCTGCCGACAACTGGCTCTCCTGCTTTAGGCATCCATACTTTATTTGGGCTTGGACAAACTTCTCGAATTGCTGACTCCTCAGAGGCGATATAAAGTTTATTTTCAGAAGCCGCAACCACCAAAGGCCTCAGTTTAATCCTATCGTTTAGCCCTACCATAGTAGATGAATTTGCTACAATAACACTAAAGGGGCCATTAACCAGTGCGCTACCATAAACAATTCGAAGGGTCTTTAATAACTCTACCTTTTCCTGAGGCTGTCTTTCTATATCATCCCAAAAAGGAGCAGCCAGTATATCTGCTGCTACTTCGAAAGAAAGTCTATGTTTTCTTACCAAAAGGTCAAAAAGATAAGTCATTACTTCGGTATCTGTAAAAAATGCGCATGCGTATCCGTAATTTAGAAGAAACC
>CAZFPS010000117.1:0-4616 GCA_964520705.1 uncultured Planctomycetia bacterium
CAGGCCGGTGGTTCGATCCCACTCATCGGCTTTTAAAATCTATGTCTAGTTTTAGAAATTTCATAAATAACAAGAACTTCTTATTGCTCTGGATTGGCCAGATTATCTCGCAGTTTGGCGACCGGCTAAACCAGATGGCTCTGATCGCCTTTATCTTTAAGAGGGCGCCCGGTTCGACATTCGAGCTTGCCAAATTAATGTCTATAACTATCATTCCTGTGTTTTTAATCGGCCCTATCGCAGGAGTCTATGTGGACAGGTGGGATAGGCGAAAAACCATGTATATTAGCGATTTGGCCAGAGCCCTGCTTGTTTTCACCATACCATTCTTCTTAATGAACACGAAATCTCTGATTCCGCTGTACATCGTAGTCTTTCTGATATTCTGTTTGAGCAGATTTTTTGTTCCGGCGAAGATGTCTATTATTCCTGACTTGGTGCACAAGGATGATCTTCTTATGGCCAATTCCTTAGTTAATACAACCGGGATGATCGCGGCAGCTCTGGGTTTTGGAGTGGGAGGGGTAATCGTCGAGATTTTAGGAGCCAAAGGCGGATTCTATTTAGATGCCGGCACGTTTCTTATATCCGGAATCTTAATATTCTTTGTGAGCGCCAGAGCAGGCTTGAAGGTAAAAGCAAAAGAAGTATTAAGAATGGGCAGAGAGATGGTAGAGGTAATAAAGAAGTCCGTGCTCGAGGAATTAATAGGGGTGTTTGGATTTTTGAGAAAACAAAAAAAGATTAAAACCATTTTAAATGTTTTATTCATGCTCTGGGCAGCCCTAGGCAGCGTATACGTTATAATGATCGTATTTATCCAGAGAGTGTTTACTTCTGTTGTAAAAGACCTGGGTATTCTGGCGGTATTTTTAGGCCTGGGTTTATTTGCTGGGTCTATATTATACGGGAGATTCGGCAAGAAGCTTTCTTATTTTAAAGCCATATTCTCTAGTTTGTTTGTCACAGGCCTAGTTCTCATAGGATTTACTATTACCAGTTATCGGTTTATGAATTTTCAATTAGCAGCTGCGATTTCTTTTATCTTGGGAGTAAGTATCTCTCCGATCATGATTGCCTCTAATACTTTAGTACATGAATTGACGGATACGGAAATGAGAGGTAAAATATTTACTGCGTTAGAAATTGTTATACATGTTGCATTTTTGTCTTTTATGTTTATCACTTCGAGCTTAGCAGAATATATCGGGCAGTTTTCTATATTGATTACCGTGGGCGGATGTGTTATTTTAATGGGCTTAATCGGCATTTTCAGGAAAGATGATAAAGCTATCAGAAAATAAAGAATATACAGAGCACAAGGCCATAAAACAGGCAGATCTTCCTAGCAAGGTTTGTATTCCATTGGTTCAACACTTTGGTAAGCCTTGTGATAAAGTTTTGGTAAAACCCGGAGATCTAGTCAAGACCGGACAGATGCTGGCTACGTCTGAAGGCGGATTATTCAGTCCTGTACATGCTTCAGTTTCTGGCAGGGTCACATCAATTTCAGATTGTACGCATCCGTTTCATGGTAAGGCAAAGGCAGTGACTATTGAATCAGACGGTAAAGATGAAAAGTCTTATAGCGGTTCAAGGACTAAGGAAGAAGCCGGGGCCCTGTCAGCACAACAGGTAAGAGATATCATTTTTAATGCCGGCATAGTAGGTTTGGGCGGAGGGGCTTTTCCTACGCACACAAAATTAAATCTTCCTGAGCCAGCGGAGGTTTTTATCTTAAACGGCGCTGAGTGCGAACCTTACTTAAATGTGGATTTTCGTCTGATGCTAGAACGTACTGATGAAATTATCGCTGGCACCAACATAGTCACCAAAGTTTTACAGGCTAAAAAAGTTATTATAGCCATTGAAGATAATAAAACAGAGGCGATTGCTAAATTTAGGCAGGCTGATTTACCTTCTAGCTGGCAGATTAAAATTTTAAAGACCAGGTATCCGCAAGGCGGTGAAAAACAAGTAATAAAATCTTGTTTAAATAAAGAAGTGCCGCAAGGAAAATTGCCATTTGATATTGGGGTTGTTGTAAACAACGTGGGCACTGTTTTTGCCATATACGAGGCCGTCTATAAAAATAAACCGTTGTACGAAAAAGTCATTACAGTTGTAGGAAAGAATTTAGAAAACTCGGCGAATCTAGAGGTTCGATTGGGAACCCCTATAAAAGATTTAATAGAACAATGTGGACCCTTAAAGGAAGAACCGGCTAAGATTGTTATGGGTGGTCCGATGATGGGTATTGCGCAGTATGATTTAAACGCCCCGGTCGTAAAAGGCACCGGCGGTATTCTTCTACTAGATAAGAGCGAGGTGGTTGAAGCAGAAGAAGGGTTTTGTCTGCGTTGCGGTGAGTGCGTAGCAGAATGCCCTATGGGCCTTGAGCCGGGCTTGATTTCTCTGGCTATCGCAAAAGATAAATTGGATTTGGCCGAGGAGTATGGAGTGATGGATTGTATCGAGTGCGGGTTGTGCAGTTATATGTGCCCGGCAAACAGAAATTTAGTACAAGCTATAAAATTTGCAAAACAAAAGATAGAAGATAAGAAATCTATTCTCCTTCGCCTTGCTAATGAAAAATAATGGTACAGGCTTCGGAGAATTATTTCGATGAGAATATTCTACGAAGCATTTATCATCGTTCCCATTGGTTATGCGAAGTAGAATAAAAGCAAATAGGTGAGGTAATGCAAAAAAATAATTATTTAAAATTCGGCGCAACCTTATTTATCATTTGTTTAGTCGCTTCCGGATTATTGAGTTCGGTCTACAGCCTTACAAAAGATAAAATTCAGGCCCAAAAGGATAGCGAAGAAAAGATGGGCTTGATGGATGTTTTGCCAGAGGCGAAAGATTTTGAATTTGTGGATAGAGGCGATAGTAGTTTTTATGTAGGTACTGATGCGCAGGGAAATATTATCGGTTATGCTTTTGTCGCTGAAAGAAGAGGATACTCCAGCGATATTATTACTATGGTTGGAATAACTGACGACGGCACTATACAGGGAATTAAAATACTATCCCAGAACGAGACTCCTGGCCTAGGTTCAAAGATTGACGAAGTAGAAGAGGATAAAACTATCTGGACTGCTTTTTCGAAGGAAGAAAAAGGAGCAGCTCCAAAGCCGTGGTTTCAAGAGCAATTCAGAGGAAAGAACATTAATAATTTAGATCAAATTGAGGCTATCACCGGCGCAACGATTTCATCAACCGCGGTTATCGATTCCCTAAAAGAAAAGGCAGAGATTATCATAAATGAAGCCCAAATTTACAGAACGAAGTAAATGTAAGTTTGTGGCTGAATTTACCCCCACCACTTCTAGAGACAACAGTGGAATTAAAGATGGTGGGTCTGAAAAAAGAGATAAACGTTTTAAGTAAAAAGAATCCTCATCACTAAAAGTGGTGGGGCTAATTCGCACAGCAACTTATGTTCACTCATTTTATTCGTTCCATAAGTTGCGTACTCATTAGGGAGATTAAAAATGCCCAGTAAGCTTACAGTTTCCGTATCCCCACATCTTATAAATAGACGCCTGTCTACGCCACAGATTATGTGGTTGGTGGTTTTGAGCTTAATTCCTGCGGGAATTATTGGCGTGTATATATTCGGCCTGCAGAGTTTATGGATAATTATTACCGCATGTATTAGCTGTGTTTTAATTGAGGCGGTGATTCAGAAATTAAGGGGACAAAAAGTCACCATTAAAGATGGTAGTGCGGTCCTAACCGGAATATTATTAGCATACAATTTACCGCCAGAAGTTCCTTTGTGGTTAGTTTTTGTAGGTTGTTTTATGGCTATCGCTATCGCTAAGCAAACTTTCGGTGGATTAGGCAGAAATATATTTAACCCGGCATTAGTCGGGCGCGTATTTTTGTTGAGTGCCTGGCCTAAATATATGACCAGCTTTACAAAACCATTCGATACCATTACCGGTGCAACTCCGCTGGCCTTGATAAAAGATGGCAAGGTGGCCAATTTGACAGAGGCCGGAATTAACTACATGGATTTATTAATTGGTAATCGTGGAGGCTGTATCGGTGAGGTTTGCGCTATAGCATTGGTTTTAGGTGCAGTTTATTTATTGTATAAAAAGATAATCACTTGGCACATACCTGTTTCATATTTATTGACCGTAGGAATTTTTAGTTGGATATTCGGATCTAAACAAGCTCTGTTTAGCGGCGATTTTATTTTTCACCTTTTATCTGGCGGTCTTATATTAGGTGCTTTTTTTATGGCAACAGATTATGTGACTTCACCGCTTACTCTTAAAGGCCAGATTATTTTTGGCATAGGTTGCGGTCTGTTTACTTGTGTAATTCGTCTCTGGGGTGGTTATCCCGAAGGCGTATCATACGCAATTTTAATGATGAATATGGCGGTGCCTTTAATTGACCGTTGGATAAAACCAAAGAGGTACGGAGTAAAATAAGTAAGGACATAAGTTATGGAATACTATTTCGAGAATATAAATGACATAACTTATTCGTCCGAACTTACCCCGCACCTTTTTGGTGTTAAAATCATTTTAAATAAATATGGGTATAGTGTCATTTTAGCCACTAAATTTGTTGTTTTTATGTTTATAAAGCAA
>CAZFPS010000118.1:0-4531 GCA_964520705.1 uncultured Planctomycetia bacterium
GAACCTTCAATGTTCTACGAAGCCGTGCACGAAAGTAGCACGGCGAAGTAGAACGGTTGGAGGCGTTTGATTTTAGTAACGGGGAGGTAGAGATTATGCAAGAAAAGAGAAAGTATCCTCGTTTTGATGTAGCAGCTAAAATTAGCATTAAAAAGCTAAAGGATCAAGATACATCCCAAGAAGCGTTTGTAAAGAATATCAGCGCGGAGGGATTTTGTTTTTACTCTAAAAAGCAGTTTAGCCCCGGAGATACAATCGAGATAGATATAACCGAGTGGCAAGTAGAGGAGTCTCCAATTTGCATAAAAGGAGAGGTTATCTGGTCCGACAAAAACCAATCATCAGAAGATGATCCTCACAAAGACGCATTCCTTACGGGAGTCAAAGTTTTAGGTATCCGTAAGACAGATGAGGCAAGATTTGCCATGCTCTATTGCGAACGGATGCTGGCAGAATTAAAGAGCTTTTTGCGTCTGTAGCCCTCAAGCTGTACTGTTTTCCATTTATGGTTATCGCTTTCAGAGACTTAGTGAAGAAATGTAGGCTGAAGACACCGTTTAATCGCGCTAAAAATGACTAAGCATACACATTGGAGTAAAATCAGACGAATCCTCATTGCCATTTTGGTTTTAAACTGGCTTGTTGCTTTCTTGAAACTAGCCTTTGGCTATATTATCAAAAGCCAGAGCATGATTGCCGATGGGTATCACTCTTTTGCCGACGGAGGTTCAAATATCATTGGCTTGATCGGCATCTGGTATGCTTCTTTCCCTCGCGATAAAGATCATCCTTACGGACACAAAAAATACGAGACCTTTGCCTCCATTGTTATAGGGCTACTATTATTTATAGTCTGCTTTAATGTAGCTAGAGAGGGCATCTTGAGGTTTTCTAATCCAATTACCCCGAATGTCACTGTCCTGAGTTTTATGATTATGATATTTACCATGGCAATCAACTTTGCGGTGATGAAATACGAACACAGACAAGGCAAAGCCTTGAATAGCGACATTTTGGTTTCTGACTCCATGCATACCAAAGCTGACATCCTAACTTCTTTGTCAGTTATTGCAGCATTCATTTTTATAAAAATGGGTTATCCCATATTCGATCCCATATTCGCTATGGTTATCGCGTTCTTTATTGGTCATGCCGGCTTTGAGATTTTGCACAGCAGTTCCCAGGTGCTTTGTGACCAGGCTGTATTAGACCCTAAGATCATCAAAGGCATTGTTATGGCTATTCCAGGGGTTGCGCAGTGTCATAAAATACGCACACGCGGCAGGCAAGACGATATACACATAGATTTGCATGTATTGCTCGATGATGGCACTCCGCTCAAGAAAGCCCACGAGATTAGCTATATGATAGAAGCCAACATTAAAAAGGCCATCTCTGGCGTGGCAGATGTGATTGTGCATATTGAGCCGGTAAGCAGCCAGCAAAAGAATAAATAGTCCCGATTTTTCTTGTAAGATCTTATTTTATTTGTTATATTTAATCTAACTAAATCCATGTATTATATGAGAGAGCAGATAGGGAATTTATTGAAGCTGATAGTTGTGAGCATAATTATTGTAAGTTGCTTTGGTTGTTCTATCACAAGAAATGTTACTGGTGGCATATTGGGAAACTATATGGGCGGCCTATCTAGCGATAAGGCAATCAGCAAGAGCCAGGTCTTTGTATATACGATAGAGGCATGTTTTGAAAAGGTGCAGGAAGTATTAAAAGGCAGCGAGATAGACGCAAAAATTCTCAAGATAGATAGACGCAACTATGCGATATTAGCTTTGATATCGCAAGAGTCAAAATTAGAAGAGATAGATAGCATCTTTGACGCAAATAGCGCTGATGTGGGTATTTTTTTGACGAGCGTTGGTCAGACAACCACGAGCGTTGAAATAAGGTCGTTAAGCAGTGTGATGACTGCCTACTCAGCCAAAGTGCTGTTTGCAGAATTACAAAAACAGAATTAAAATGTGTGGCATAGTGGGATATATCGGCAAACGCAACAGTTTGCCTATTTTGTTAGAAGGCCTGCATAGGCTCGAATACAGAGGTTACGACTCTGCCGGTGTGGCTCTATTAGATGGTAATAGCATAAAGACTATAAAGACACCCGGAAAGATTAAAGACCTTGTAAAACTCTTAGGTAATAAAAAACTTCATTCTACCCTAGGCATCGCCCATACTCGCTGGGCCACTCATGGAGCTCCGAATAAGATAAACGCCCATCCTCATTTCTCCTGCCATAAGAATTTAGCGCTGGTGCACAACGGCATTATCGAAAACTACCTGACTCTAAAAAATGAACTTTTAAAAGAAGGCCACAAGTTTAATTCTCAAACCGATACAGAAGTAATAGTGCACTTGATAGAAAAATACTACAAAAATAATTTAATGCAGGCGTTTCTTAAGGCTTTAAATAGATTGGAAGGAAGTTTTGCCCTTGCTCTTATTTCTAGGGATAACCCACAGCGTCTTTTGTTTGCCAGGCTGGGCAGCCCGCTGGTTTTAGGACTAGGCAAGGATGAGAATTTTATTGCTTCAGACGTAGCGGCAATACTATCACACACTAACGAAGTTGTTTATATAAAGGATTTTCATGCAGGGGAGGTTGAGCGAGATAGAGTTCGTATGTTCAATTTGCGCGGCCAATCCCAAAAAGTAAATATTGAAAAGATTAAGTGGGGCATAGAAAGCGCTCAGAAATCCGGCTTCCCGCATTTTATGTTAAAGGAAATTCACGAACAATCCTCCGTGCTAAAGCAACTCTCGGCATCAGGGATAAAGTTCGACAAAAAATTAATCAAGATATTAAAATCTACGAATAAGATTGTTATTGTCGCCTGTGGCACCGCCTACCATGCTGGGATGGTGGGTAAGTATGCCATAGAAGAGACGACGGGCTTGCCGGTTATGGTAGATTTGTCCAGTGAATTCAGGTATCGCTCCCAAATAATAGATAGCAGAACAACCGTTATCGCCATCAGCCAGTCCGGGGAGACCGCAGATACATTAGCCGCGGTAAGACAGGCAAAGATCAAGAGAGCAAAGATTCTTGCTATTTGCAATGTGGTCGGTTCATCTCTTACGCGGGAATCCGATTTTGTATTATATACACACGCAGGCCCAGAGATAGGAGTGGCTTCCACAAAAGCATATACCGCGCAATTAATGGTTTTGTATTTGTTTAGTTTGGCCTTAGCCAAGATAAAAAAGACACTCTCCAAGTCCACAATCGATAAATTTAATAAAATTCTGCTCAACATACATAATCAGGTTCGATTTATTTTGAAGAAGGATCTGCGCAGAATCCAAAATATTGCCAACAGGCATTGTAATTTTGGCAGCTTCCTATTTTTGGGCAGAAATGTAAATTTCCCTTCTGCTTTAGAGGGGGCATTAAAATTAAAAGAGATTTCTTATATCCCAGCAGAAGGTTATGCTGCTGGTGAGATGAAGCATGGCCCCATTGCCCTAATCGACGAGTATCGCGCCGTGGTCTGTATTGCCAATGATTCTAAGGTGTATGATAAGATGATGTCTAATATTCAAGAGATTCGTGCGCGCAAGGGCAATATAATAGCTATTGCTTCAGAAGGCAATGCACATATTAAGGAAAATGCTAAAGATGTAATCTTTATTCCTAAAATAGATGAATTGTTTTCTCCGCTTTTAACCGCCTTACCTTTGCAATTATTGGCTTATTATATTGCAGTAAAGCGCGGTTGCGATGTAGATCAACCCCGCAATTTAGCCAAATCTGTAACCGTTGAGTAGAGCTATACGTACTCTTCTATCTTTTATCAATTCCCTAACAGTTTCTATCCCAATCTTTTATAGAGAATAAACCACCTTTTGTTACGAGCTAAAAGTCACTACGTAGTTAACACTATATTATTCTTCCAGCAAAAAGCATTGGATTAATTTACGCATATTTTTAAGTTTTGGGGTAGCCTTATTGAAGAAAACGTTCCCCCAGAGTAGCCTTTCATCTATTGCTAAGTACTATTATGTATGTTATATTTTAAGTAAAGAGATTCGGAAGCGAAAAGGGCTCGCCGCTTTGCTTCGCAAAGCGAAGCAGCGGGCCAAAGCCACGGTTCGCTGCAGAAGACGCTAATTTTTGTGAATGATAATTAGTAGCCGCTAATCGCCAAGCGTAGATTAGTGGAAAGCCACATAAAGTTAGCGGTAATTAGCGTGAAAAGTGGTTGCCGAAAACCGAATATTAGGTTTTCGGTTTTTTATTTATATTGTTTTTAAACTTTTTTATTCTACTTCGCATAAGAAATGTGAAAGACGGTATATGCTTCGTAGAATATTCTCGTCTGAATAATTCTCCGAAGTCGATACCATTATTTGCCATTAGTAAGGCGAAGGAGAATAAAAAGTAATAACTACTTATGAAGTATCCTCACCCCTTAAAACATAATGTAAAATATCTTTCGCGCTTTGATATTGCCAAGTAAATAAAAAAGGCATATCCTCTTAGGTTGATAACGTAAATTATTAACCTAACCGT
>CAZFPS010000119.1:0-4406 GCA_964520705.1 uncultured Planctomycetia bacterium
CCTTTTCCCAGGCGTCTTTGGAAACGATGGCCCGGTGTTCTCCTTTGAATTCTTCCCCGCCAAGGCAAACATAGCCCTTATAGATTGAATTAGTGATAATCTTCTTGATAAAATCCTCGTTGAGGCGGTTTTTGCCGACCTCCTTAGAAGCGCCGCCCTTTCTGGTTATCATCCTTGCCTTTGTTCTTACGCCCTGGGCGTTAAAGTGATTGGCTATTTCGCTGGGTTTCCTGCCTTCATTTATAAAAGCGAATATCTTTTTGACAACGCCGGATTCCTTCCGGTTAATTTCAAGAATCTTTGCGGTTTTATCGTAATCATAGCCAAAGGGGAGCCAGCCGCCATGCCATTTGCCCAACCTGGCCCTTTGTTTCATCTTGTCGCGGGTCTTCTCCGAGGTGTTCTCGCGTTCAAACTGGGCAAAAGAGAGGAGGATATTGAGCATCAGCTTGCCCATGGCGTTGGAAGTGTCGAACTGCTGGGTGGCCGAGACGAAGGTTACGTTATGGGCCTGGAAGAGATCCCATAATTTATAGAAATCTTTGATGCTCCTGACGAGCCTTTCTATTTTATAAACGATAATGACATCGAGTTTACCGGCTTTGATATCAGCGATAAGGTTTTGAATGCCGGGTCTTTCAAGGTCTTTGCCGGAAAATCCCGGATCGGTATAGGCCTGGACAAGCTCCCATCCTTTTTCTTTCTGGATTTGAAGGTAATGTTTACAGATGTCTATCTGGGATTCGATGGAACTATACTGACCGGAAGCCTGCTCATCGGTTGAAACTCTGGCGTAGATATAGCACCTGACCATCCTTATCACCTCCAGGATCCAAATATACCATCTTTGACAAAGGGTGTCAATAAAATATTTTCCGAACTTTTTATCTTGGACTTATTCTGCCTACCAGTCATTATTTTCTGTCCCCTTTGCTATTATTTTCCTTATCCCACCGGCTTATAATAGAACCATACCTGAATACTACACAAAGCTTATCTATCTATGGGAGAGCGAGAATAAGGAAAGGATGTATGCCATAATGGCCAAGCATGCCAGGTGGTTTCTTGTCGAAAGGAGTTTGCTTAAAAGGACTAGATTCAAGACGTTATATACGATGTATTACAAGAGAAAAGGACCCGGCTGATAATTATGTTGAGCTATATTGTTATAAGTGATAAAATATAAACGTATAACATTCGCTCAAAGACGAGGATTTTTGTTTATTAGGGAAAATTTATTAAGAGAATATACAGTATAATTAGGTTAGGAGGAACAAATGAGCATTGCAATAACCAAATATGATATAGGCGCAGAAATCATTTCTATTTTAACTAAAGGAATGTATTCTGACCCTAGAGATGCTTTAAGAGAGTACATCCAAAATAGCGTTGATGCCGAAGCTAAAAATATAGAGATTAAAATTCGTGGAAACTCTATTGTTGTCGAGGACGATGGGTTGGGTATGAATGAAGAAACGATACGAAGGGCTATTAGAATCGGGATTTCTGATAAAAATCCAAAAGTAGATGTCGGTTTTAGGGGAATTGGTATATATAGTTCATTCCATTTGTGTGATAGGTTGTATATCTACTCAAAATCTAAAGAGAGTGATATGCCTCATCTTTTAATATTTAATTTTAAAGTAATGCGAGGAATTTTGGAGCAACAACAAATAGGCAGGCTTAGCGGTAAGATAACAGGAGACCAGTTGATTGATTTACAGTCAATTTTGCAAAGAAATATAGAGTTTAAGAATCTAACCATAGATAAATTTCCCAAAACCGGAACGAGAGTTGAAATAGAAGGACTAGACCCTAATTTTTTTAAATCTCTTTCTAAATTTGAAGAGGTTGCAGAATATTTACGTCAAGTTGTTCCACTTCATTTTAACCCCGATAAATTTAAATGGACAAAAATAATAGAAGATAAAATATCGGCAATTTGCATTGAGCATAAAGCAGAGTTTAAACTAGTTAATCTTACTCTACAAGTAAATACTCAAATTGAAAAACTATATAGACCATATACTAATGACTATTTTGAAAGCGAGCCTCTAAAACCTATCTTTAGAGAAATAAAAACTAGAGGTTACTTTTTTGGCGTTGCTTGGGGATGTCTTAACTCCGCCAGAAAAAAAATAGCAGATAAAGAATTAAGAGGGTTTCTAATAAAAAAACAGGGATTTGCTATAGGCAAAAGAGCGGATTTAGCGAAATATTTTAGAAGAACCACATATTTTGATAGATACATTGGCGAAATCATAGTAGTTAATACTGATCTCTTACCAAATGCTCCTAGAACTGATTTTGAAACCTCACCACTAAGGACATTATTCTATGAGGCATTAAGCGATGTAGCATCACACTACAATGAAAAAGCTGATGAGTACCAAGAGTACACAAAAGGAGATGAACAATTAGATGAAGCAATCGCGAAGCTAAAAGAAATTGAAGCAAATATTTCTTTCTATTCTGAAAACACCGAACAATTGATAAATTTTATAGTTGAGGTTAGAAAGATTCATGATGAAATAGAAGGGCGATTACAAAGAAATGTTCTGAGACAGGATAGAAAACCAGATGCCAGAAAAGTCGTGAGCTCCGCAAAGTCTCTTGAGAAGGAAATTCAAAGATTAATTGATGAAACTAGGAAAGGAATTAAAGCTAAATCGGAAGGCAAAACTCCTGAGGCTAGGTCGTTGGAACGATTACGAAAGTTGCCAGAAGCAAAACACAGAAAATCTACAAGTGAACCAGTAAGCCTCTTTGAGGTATTTAGCAATATAGACCTCCCTATTTCCGAACAATTAAAAGATATTTTAGATATCATAGACGAGAGATTTATACAAGCTTCAGCAAGCAATAAATCAGATTACCTTTTAATTCTTAAAAATCTTCAAGAAGAAATAGAAGACGAACTTAGCGGAAAAAAATAATGGGAGAATTTAAAGACCATCCATCAAAGAAAATTATACGTGAACAATGGTGTAACCCTTTGATAAGGTTTATTCATGAAAAGTTGGACTATAAGTTTCTTTATCTTGGTTTACCTGGACCTCAGGCCATTGATTTGTTAAGTTGGATTGACTATATTGACCAAGTTATTGCTTTTCAATGCAGAGATTATCCCAATCCTTCGTCGAGACAGCAAGCAAATGACACGGTTATAGAGCTAGAGAAGAAATTAAGCGAGTTTGAGCGCCAAAAGAAATTAAGCACATTTACTGTGTATGATGGTTACGTAGAAGAAGTTGTTTTGAAAGGGAGAGATATTAATGGCAACCCATTTAGTCAAAATGAGATTGTAACAATTTATAATCTAGATTTTTGTAATGGAATTACAGTCCCTTTGACTGTTACAGACGATAACGGCAATATACAGAATTTTTATAAGTCAGAAACGATAAGAAAATTACTAGAGTTCCAAAGAGATGTTTCTTCGCAGACAAGATGCAAAAAATTCATTATGTTTTTGACAATACATTCTAATTTTTTGCGACAAGAAAAGAAAAGATTCATAGCCCAAACTCAAGATGCTGAGCTAAAAAGATATATAAATTCACTTAATTCATTTAGTTCATTAAAGGGGCAGCCTAAGAAGGTTTATCTATACCAAATGGTTAAGAATGCAAAATTACTTAAGGTTTATCTATACCAAATGGTTAAGAATTTCTTCTGTAATTGTGACTTTACGCCAGAATTTCTACCTGTAATTTATTACAGAGGTGTTGGTAAAGATACGGAGAATTGGCTAATGCATTTTACAATTATAGGTTCATTAAATAAGCAGATTTCGGGTATCGCCCCTTCTTTACAAAACTCTCAAAATTTTTTAAATCAAAAATTATTAACAATAAAAGATAATAAATTAACAATGATGGAGTTTGCTGAGGTTAAAGAGATAAATTGTCTCTCTGATTTAGTAAAGGCTTTTGAAAATTCAGAATGCTATAAGCAGTTATGGTCAAAAAAAGAGGTAAAATGAGGGTTCTTTTAGTAGAGCCGAGTTTTCCAATACCTCCTAAAAGCAAAAATCATAGGGATTTCTTACCGATAGGTTTACTTAAATTAGCAAGTTATCATATGGCAAAGGGAGATGTAGTGAGGCTTATTCGAGGCAATCAGCATTTTCCAGATTTTTCCCCTAGTCAGATTAAGATAACTTCTCTCTTCACCTACTGGTCTAACTATGTATGGGAAAGCGTAAAATTCTATAAAGAGAATTACCCTAAAGCAAAGGTTATAGTTGGCGGTATTTATGCTTCGCTGATGCCTGAACACTGTAAGCAATCAGGTTGTGATGAGGTTTTTGTTGGGGTAGATGAAAAAGTAGAAAAGTTTAAGCCGGCCTATGACTTAGTAAATGTTGACTATCAAATAGTACATACTTCAAGAGGATGTTTAAG
>CAZFPS010000120.1:0-4299 GCA_964520705.1 uncultured Planctomycetia bacterium
CTTTTTTATTGTTTAGGCAATATCAAAGCGCGAAAGATATTTTACATTATGTATTGAACTTGATCAGGAGAGCTATCAAGCATATTGATATTATCTGAACCATATCATAAATAGCAACTTTAAAACACATTACTATTGAAAGGCGCCTTTCTGGTATTGTGCTTATTTAGCAAAATTCATTTGAGAGAAAAAAGGATGATGTGGGGTGCGCTGAAGAAAAGGGCGTTAACCAGTCTTAAATATATCGCGAGGAAGATCTATACCGCGGGTGATAATATCATCATAAAATGTAGGGATTGCCCCTGTAGCCTGAAAAGAACCGATAACTTTATTGCTATTCTCTTTATCTATGCCTGTCCGCTTAAACAGAAATATGTCTCTTAAATCTACGTGGGTATCATCTTTCATGCCCAGGACTTCAGTTATCTGAATAATCCTACGCGTACCATCAGAGAGCCTGGAGGTGTGTACTACCAAATCTACGGCAGAAGCTATCATTTCACGTATGGCCCTGATAGGCAGCTCAACTCCACTCATTAAAATCATTGAATCCAGCCTGGTCAATACATCCTCGGTAGAGTTAGCATGGATTGTAGTCATAGAGCCATCATGGCCTGTATTCATGGCCTGCAACATATCCAAAACCTCGCCGCCACGACACTCACCAACTATAATTCTATCTGGCCGCATCCTGAGGGTATTTCTAAACAGATCCCTAATTGTTATGGCACCTTTACCTTCAATATTAGGAGGACGAGATTCTAAACGCACCCAGTGCTCCTGGGAAAGCTTAAGCTCTGCGGCGTCCTCAATTGTTATGATACGGTCGCAATCAGGGACAAATGTCGAAAGGATATTTAAAAATGTGGTCTTACCTGAACCAGTACCTCCGGAGACAATCATATTCTTTCTGGTAACAACACAAGCTTCTAAAAAGTCCGCCATGGGCTTATTGAGGCTGTCAAAACGGTCCAGCAGATCATCAATGGTATAGTGCCCCCTGGCAAACTTTCTAATCGTAAGCGTCGGGCCTCCCAGCGCCAGTGGCGGTATTATGGCATTAACACGAGACCCATCAGGTAATCTAGAATCGACCATAGGCACAGACTCATCCAAACGCCTGCCCAAAGGAGCAATAATCCTCTCTATAATAATACGTACCTGGTCATTAGAGATAAACTTCTTTGTGGTCAACTCTATCATACCGTGGCGCTCTACATATACTTGGTCTTTATTATTGATCATAATATCCGTTATTTCATCATCACGCAAAAGATCCTCTAAAGGCCCCAAGGCTAAAGCCTCATCGCAGACTTCATTAACCAGGCGCTGCCTAACTTCCAAAGACGATAGAAAAGCACCCGTCTCCTCGGCCAATAGATTAGACACGATCTTTTCCGCCTTGCCCCTTAAAACCTTGGCTTTTTGAGCATTGGTGATAATCTCTAAATCCAGCCTTTTTAAGTCTAACTCTTCAATCAGCCTCTGGTGGATCCTTCTCTTTAACTTAACGACTTCGTCATCTTCTGTAATGATCTCTATGGTCTTCTGGGCTTCGGTCAAACCCACTGAATCCCAGAATGTGCCGGCTTTTGGCCCTTTCTCTTTAGTCTTTGAACGCAACTCCTTTAGCTCTTGGTGTTCTACATAAATGTCCTGCCTTTTAATAAGGGTCTGGGCTAATTTCTTAATCGCTTGACTTACCTTACAATTCGGACTATCAATTATAACGGGTATACCTCTATTTAAGGCCATGCCTACGATCCTACCCTCACTAGGAACATGAGAGATAATTTCAGATGGCAGAGCCAATCTTATCTCTTGCAGAGATAGCGAAGACTTGCTCTCCGCACGGTTTAACAGCAACTTGACCATCTTTAAGGGAAAGTGTAGAGACTGCAAAACGTCCAAACCCCAACGTGTTTCGTAAACTGATATTATATCTGGGGTTACGACAAACATAATCAGATTCGAGCAGTTAAAAGCCGAGATCAAACTATCGGTAAAGGCCTTGCCGCCATCTAAAATAACAAAATCATACTTATCCAAAAGCATATGAATAACCGCATCCACTCTTTCAATGGTAATATGAGACGCCTGTTTTGGGCGTTTAATCGCGGGAAGAAAATCTATGCCGGCTGCGGGAATTAAGGTAATGTAATTCTTTATATTATCCAGCTCCTTAATCTTGTCTATAATCGCAGACATATCATAGAGCGAATACTGCGCTGACACATCCAGCATGCGCGACATATCTTGGGCCGCCTGCAAATCCAGATCAACGAGTATTACCCTCTTGCCTTCTTGGGCCAAGGCAACGGCTAAATTCACTGAAATAATCGTCTTGCCCACACCGCCTTTAGTGGAAAATATGGAGATTAATTTTGCGCTCATATGCTACCTCATTATAGATTATTTCGCTTTAAGAAAGATTTTTAATCTAAGTATGATTTCTCGCCTGATAGACTATGGGGATATCGATCCAAAGCTCTTTAAGTTTTACATCCGCAGGAAAAGCAGGATAGGGAGATAATTTTCTCACAGAGCTCGCTGCCGCTTCATCTAAGAATTGGCTGCCTGAAGACTGCATGACGATAACGCCTAATAATCGTCCATCGGATGCTAGATTAAGGCTTAGCTTGACAGTCCCCTCGATATTTTCGTCTCTCAACTCTTGCGGATAGTTAATATTTGAGTATATTATGTTCTGCACCAAAGAAGAATAATTAACCGCCGGGTCATCTATCTGGGAAGATTGTATTTTTGCAACATCTATTTCTCTTACAGGCTGAGGCGTAGCTTTATGCGTCGAATTCGCATTAAGCGAATTTGAATTAGGCTGATTCCTTATAATAGTTGGCGTCAAGGTAATAACTATCTCTGTATCGATTTTATCATAATCTTTGTTGCGGAACAGCGCCCCTAAAAAAGGAATACTAGACAAACCTGCAATTCCATCCCTTACATCAGTCATCTTTGACTTCATTAAGCCAGCTAAGAATACAGTCTGCCCACTCATGACCGTTAACTCAGTCTGAGTAGAAGTCTCAGTAGAGCCAGGAACTGTATTACCTTCTACGGTTATTGCTACGCTTTCATCTATTTCTATTATTGCAGTCGTCAAAGATACCTGGACTTCGTCATTGTCCTTTACTGTAGGTTTGATGCTCAACGTTAAGCCGTATGACTTTTGCTCGTAGGAGATATCTTTCACTATTCCAGCATCAGTAGTAGTAGTTGTCGTACCCTTTATATAGGGTCTTTCTCCCCCGACCTCCAATGTCGCTTCTTTACCACTCAAACAGACAATTTTAGGTCGAGAAAGAGTCCTAGCATCATTTCTCTGTTTTAAAAAATTTAAAGTCACATCCCAATTGTCCTGTTGCCAAGGAAATTTTAAAACCTTAAGGGTATGGGAAGGTGACAAAAAATCTGTCAGTCTTGAATCATCTAAATCTACAGACTTGCTCCATTCGAATCCCAACTCATCCATAGCTGTTTTTGAAATCTCTAAAACTTCTACATCTATCTGAACCGAAGGAATATCTTCTTGGAACTCCACAAGATTGATAATCTTGTCTTTAACTGAACCTATTCTGCTGTCAAATTTTTCCTTTTGCGAAACAGGCAGTTTGCCAATAACAAAAACTTTTCTTTCTTTATCTCCGATCTTTGTGGTCAATTGGCTAAATCCTGCTGTCTCCAATAAAACATCTACTCGTTCTTTTACCTTGCCTAGGTCTTCCATGTATATCTTGACAGCGTAAGATTGCTGGCCAAAATCATCGACGATGGTAAGAATAGTTTCTCCTTCTTTTAATCCGGACAATAGAAGTTCGTTTTTGGCCGCCCCGACCACATCTAAAAGCTTAGGGTTCCCGATCTTTACCTGTCGTGGGTTGTTTACCCTTAGCGGCTTTGTCTCGCCAATAATAAGTTGGATCTCTTTAGAGGATTGAAAATAATCCAGGATGTCTGCCCGGGCAAAGGCGCAAACAAAGAATAAACAAGCTATGAAAAATCCAATAATCTTGAATCCTAATCTGTGTTTCATCTCTACTTTCTTATCTGCATCTCCTCTTTTTGAGAGCCCTTGTAAATCTCTAAAGTCGAAGTACTCTCAATTTGAGCCTGTGTCTGTTGAGGTCGTTGGCCCGTCGATTGAATATTTTCCTCCTGCTGCTGCGCCTGTATTAACTGCTGACCTAAAGTGCTAAGGATATATTGCCAGAGAGCATTAGCCTCTATCGGCGGCACGGACTCAATGGCAGTGTCTAAAGGCTGCCTTAAAACAAACCG
>CAZFPS010000121.1:0-4230 GCA_964520705.1 uncultured Planctomycetia bacterium
TAAGATAAGATCGCTGACTCTTGTGGCGTCAACGCTAATGTAAATATTAATCCTCCTCCAGAGCTCTCTATCCCCATTACTAGAATCTTCTGGAATAGCGTAACACTAACGTTCTCTGTAGCTGGTTTGCCATTAACATTTTGCGTATAAGGGAAACTTCCTATTATATCAATATAATCCCCTGTTTTTATCCCGCCTCCCACAGCCATAAGGGAAGCGATCTGTATTGTAAATGCCCTCTTGCCTTGAGGTAGTCGCACGGCTAGGCTGTCTTGGGTCATTCGGATAGTGGTGAGCTTCGTAGACATAATTTGCTCATCTTTCAATATATCTACCGCGGCTATCTTACCTACAGCCATATTGGGATTATTGAGAAAGCCTGGCTGGACATATTTAACAGGAAACTTGATCGGCTTGACCATCTTAGGCAGGATGGTCGCGCCTTTAGGGATGTGCTGCGTAGCTACGGTTACCTGTGTCTCTTTAAGCTGTATCTGATATTTTTGCTTTTCTCGGTTTAAATAGGTATTGATCATTACCACCGCTAACAGGGCCATGACTACAGCAATTATTATGCTCAATAACCGTTTATTCATTATAACCTAGGCTTAAGAAAACTACTTTAGCAGATCTTCGTTAATTTCAACCTGCGCGTCGGATTTAAGCTTATCCACTAAATCCTGTAAACGCTGCTGCTGTTTTAGGCCGAGTACGGTATTCTTTACATCGTCCCATACATCCGTAAGCGACTGAGTCTGTCCTTCTTTAACCTCCTCAACGCGAATAATGTAGTATCCTTTTGGTCCTTTAAAAATGCTGCTCGTCGCTCCGGAATCGATGGAAAACGCTATATCATCATACTTCTTATAATCTTCTCCCCTTTGGCCGTATGTAATCAAACCTGCATCGCCAGCATTAGCGCTACTATCGCCTATTGATTTTTCCTTAGCTATGGTCGCGAAATCCTCTCCATTTAATAGGTTGATTAAAATATCCCTTGCTCTAGATTCAGAACTAACCACAATTTCTCGCACATGTCTCTGTTCGGGTTCTGATAGCTGGCCTTTATACTGATTGTAAAAAGTCTCTATTTCTTGAGAGTCCACCGCTACATTTTCTGTAATATCAATCATCAGCTGCCTGACAGATAATCCCCTCAAATAACCTTCTGCTAAATCCTGGATCTCTTTCCTTTTTGGGATACCTCTAGACTTTGCCTCTTGATACAACAACTCCTGATTAATCATTTCGTCTAGCAGATTCTTCTTATCGTCAAAGCTCTCTATTGTTATCTCCTCGGAGAGCGCCTTTAAGTTCTTTATATTTTGTTCAAACTCCTCATAGGTAATGGTCTTTCTGTTGACTTTGGCTAACTTGGTTCCCTGAGGCTCTTCTTCAATAACTGTCTCAACTTTAGGCGCCTGGGGCTTTTTGACTTCTACCTTTGGTGAAATCAACTTTTCAATTTGATCGCATCCCAGGACAAAACCAACCACCGCCATAACTACTACTATAAGACTTGCTCTTCTCATTGTTCGCTCCTTTCTTAGCAAAAATGGTATTTTTTCAATTTATATTTATCAATAACCTTATATCACACTTAAGGTTATAAATCAAGGAAAATCCAAATTTCCAACTGCTTCTATATAAGCTATAAATAAAATATTTTTATTTTTATGATGATAATAATGCGTTTTTTCTAATATGATTTTGAGGAAGGCAGAGGGATGAAAACTCTAAAAACTGGATAAATTAATCTTTCGACTTAATGTTTATGTTGCGCTGCAAGCCTAAGATGTGCTTTTCAAAATATTAAAAGAATCCAAGAATCTTCTGACAGTAAAAGATTCGACTTTGTCATTGGATGTAATAACCATCAATTGGTATTGTCTATTACCGGCTAGGAAAACTCTTGCTTTAATAATAGATTCTCCGTCAATAGATCTAATCATAATCTCTCGACCAGGATGCTGTTTAATCGAAACCTCAGACTCGCTAAGCAATGTTCCTTGCACATTTAAAATGGCCCCGTCTCTGGCATCATTAAGTATTTGTTCTTCAGTCTTTTTTTGGAGAACTTCGTAAGAAAAATCCACATAGGCTATAGAAAAAACGAAATCCTTTTTTTCATCTACCATGAATACATTTAAATAGGTTTGACCGTCTTCAACCGGCAGAATAATTTTGCTGGCCTTGGGCTTGCCCGGCATTTCAATAGAGAAAGTCCCGTCTTCTGATATAAATCTCTGCCAACCACCGATGGCGCAGCCAAACATTAAAAGCAAAGCTAACATCGACACAACATTGATTATTCTACTTTTCATTTTCTCTCCCTACGATTTATTGGTAGCCCCAACCGGATTTGAACCGGTGTCTTATGGCTGAGAACCACATGTCCTGAACCGAGCTAGACGATGGGGCCGTCAATATAAATTTCTTTGCAAATTCTAACAAATTTCCCTGCTTTAAGCAAGGAAAATTATTGACACCCAAATAAAATTAAGCTATCCTTAAACTAATCATCAGAATCAATCTATTATAACAGCATATCTTGTTTATTCTTATAAAGTTTTGAAATATCTGATAACCGACGACCAAGAATACAAATGGTAAAAAACACCTTTATCGGGACGGGTTTCAGCTCCCAAAAAAATCCTTTTGAAGCGGCCAAAATAGCCTCTCTCCAGGCCCAAACTAAGATACACCAAAGAAATCCCAGCATAGTCATTGTATTTACCTCCGTCCACTTTGCAGGCACAAATCTCCTCGAGGGCATCTGCTATGTATTTGGCAAAAACGTAAATATCCTGGGCTGCACCGGCTCTGGGATCATTACTGAATCTGGCGTATTTAAATATGGCGTGGCTATAATGGCTATATCGTCTACAAAGATCAAATTTGGTATCAGCGCAGTCCCTCAAATAAACAAAGATAACCCCAGGGAGTCGGGTGAGAAATTTGCCCGTGCCGCACTTAAAAAACTGGGCACTAGCGCCAGAGAAATCGGTTTAATCTTCTCAGACGGACTGATAGAAAAAGGCTCCGAGCTCCTCTTAGGGATAAAAGACGTCCTAGGCAGGAGCTTCCCCATAATCGGCGGCGCGGCCGCAGATAATTTTCGTTTTCAAAAAACCTACCAATATTTTAACAGAGAAATCTTGAATAATGCTCTTATTGGTACTATACTTTCAGGTGAGGGAGCATTCGGGTATGGACTAAAGCATGGGTGGCGGCCTCTAGGCAGACCACATGAAGTAACACAGTCCGCAGGCAATATCGTGAAAAAGATAGAAAATCGTCCTGCGGTTGAAATTTATAAAAACTACTTTAAAAAGACCCTGGAAGAAATCCAATCTTTATTGACACGCATAAGCATACTCTATCCTCTAGGAATCTATCTTTCGGAAGAAGAGGAATATCTATTAAGAAATGTCCTAAGGATAAATAAGGATGGCGAAATAACTTGTCAAGGAGACGTACCAGAAGGCAGTGAAGTTAGAATTATGATGGGCACCCAAGAATCAGCCTTACAGGCAGCTAAACAAGCAACCTGGGAGGCTAAGCATGGGCTAAAGGAGATGCCTATGCTAGGGGCCATTGTTTTTGAGTCAGTATCGCGTATCAACTTACTCGGACATAGAATCAAAGAAGAAATCGATATAATTAAAAATATTCTGGGTGAAGAAGTGCCATTCATCGGGGTGTGCACTTTCGGTGAACAGGCTCCTTTAAAATCTCTGGAATATCGAGGAGAATCACACTTCCACAACGAGACAATAGCGGTCTTAGCCATAGGAGAAAAAGTTGCCTTTCTTAAGTGAACTAATAAAAAAATTAGATAAAATCCCCTGGTTTGAAGCCTTCCTGTATGTATTTGGCCCTTCCGCTGTCCTAGCCGCGGTGATTCTGTATATTATTTTGATCGTCAAGAACGACCGCATAAAAAAATTACAGAAATCTCTAAGAAATCTGCAAAGGACCTATGACGAACTAGATAACCAAGCAAAGCTAATCATTAAAACAGACTTAGAATTACATAAGACACAGGGTGAGCTCGATAAGAAAATTTCCGGCCTCTATACGCTACAGAAGATTTCTCGAATATTAAGCACAACTTTAGATGAAAGTGAGATATTCTCAAAAGTGTCTGAAGAACACCTTACGGAACTGGGTTTTGATAAAGCGATATCCTTTCTTATAGACCATAAGAATTTTAAATCTATAGATATC
>CAZFPS010000122.1:0-4096 GCA_964520705.1 uncultured Planctomycetia bacterium
CAGCACTTTCTTCACCCCGGTGCTGAAGCGCGTAAAGACCTAAGTAAGTCAAGCGGGCCGCATCTTTATGATTTGATACTCCAAATATTCCACACATATAAACCTTCTTAGGTTATAATTAATGACTTTAACGAGTCTGCCCATTCTTTAGACAACTCACCAAGAGAAATATTAATTAAGTCATAACCGAGACCTAATACTTTAAACTCTCTGCCACCTGTTCTTCCTATTATCCGCAAGGGAGCTTTGAATTTTGTAGCTATGCATTTGATATTATCAACACTTTTTTGATTGCAAGAAAGAATAACCCTTGATTGTGATTCGCCAAAGAGAACGGCATCTTTTCTTATATCAAAACTCAAATCATCGATAACCGCTCCTATCATGTTTTCTTTGTTTGAAATACAACACTCTGCCAAAGCTACTGTCAGTCCGCCCTCGGAACAATCGTGCGCTGAACTGACCAAGCCCTTTTTTATAACCTCTAGCGTTGTCTGTTGAACTGCCTTTTCTAAACCTAAATCTAATTCCGGCGAGTCTCCTTTTATTAACCCATGCACCTCTTTTAAATATTCACTGCCACCTAATTCTTCTTCAGAGAGTCCTAAAAGAATAATTATCTCCTTTTCTTTCTTAAAATATTGCGTAGAGATGAACCTTGCATCATCAATAATTCCAATCATCCCAATTGTTGGGGTAGGATAAATTGCTCCCTTAGGATTTTCATTATAAAAAGAGACATTGCCGCTAACTACAGGTATATTAAAAAACTTACAGGCCTCGGCAATACCTTCTACACAATTTTTAAACTGCCAGAATCTGTCTGGTTTTTCCGGGTTGCCAAAATTAAGGCAATCAGTAACTGCTGCTGGCTCGGCCCCGGAACATACTAAATTTCTTGCCGCCTCGGCCACTGCAATCTGCGCTCCCTTGTATGGATTTAAATAACAATAACGGCTATTGCAATCGGTAGTGGCAGCGATGGCTTTGTTTGTCCCCTTTAACCTGAGCACAGTGGCATCAGAACCAGGTAAAACTACAGTATTAGTTTGAACCATATAGTCATATTGCTCATAAACCCACCCCTTGCTAGAAATAGAAGGAGAACGCAAAATTTTAAGCAAAGTTTCATTGTAATCTTTGGGCTCAGGTATTGTCTTTATATCTAATTTATTTAAGCCATCTAAATAATCCGGCTTTTTATAGAGCATATCATAAACCGGGGCTTGGGTTAAAGAATGGGCTTCGATCTCCGCGATTATCTTTCCTTTATCCTTGATGCGCACTGTGCCGTCGTCTGTAACTTTGCCAATAATTACAGCATTTAGGTCCCATTTGGAAAAAATCCGTTCAATCTCTTTTTCTTTGCCTTTTTGCACACAAACAAGCATTCGTTCCTGAGACTCAGACATCATTACTTCCCAAGGCTCCATATTAGCTTCTCTTCGTGGAACTAATTGAAGCTCTACTTCCATTCCTGAATTACCAACAGAGGCCATCTCGCTCGTGGAACAGGTAAGCCCGGCTGCGCCCATATCTTTAATCCCTACAATATGGCCTGTAGCCAGAGCTTCTAATGTAGCCTCGATTAAACATTTTTCTGTAAAAGGATCACCTATTTGAACTGTAGGTCTTTTTTCTTCACCTTCTTTAAATTCATGTGAGGCCAAGACACTACAACCACCGATACCATCTCTGCCTGTACTTGAGCCCACATACATAATGGAATTACCAACCCCATACGCCTGTGCACGGGCCAATTTCTCCTTTTTGGCAATGCCGATACTCATCGCGTTGACCAGACAGTTACCGCTGTAGCTTTCGTCAAAATAGATTTCACCGCCAACCGTAGGCACTCCCAAACAATTCCCGTAGCTCTGAATTCCATCTACTACGCCACGTAAAAGATAGCGGTTATACGGTTCAGTCAAAGGACCAAACCTTAAAGAGTTCAAAGAAGCTATTGGCCTCGCTCCAGCGGTAAAAATATCTCTGATAATTCCGCCCACGCCCGTTGCTGCTCCTTCTCGTGGCTCTACTTGCGAAGGATGATTGTGGCTTTCCATCTTAAAAATAATGGCTATGCCATCAACAATAATCCCTCCGGAATCCTCACCGATAAGAGTTTGATACTTTCCTTCTTTAGGCAAAAGTTTTAGCCAATTACGGGAACGTGTATAGCCACAGTGCTCTGACCACTCTACAGAGAACATCGCCAGTTCCGTAGGCGTGGGTTCTCGTTTGAGGATCGCTACAATTTTCTTATATTCCTCATCACTCAAACCAAGACTCCTGTAAACCTCGCGCGTCACCATATTATCTTTTCTCCAACCATTTAACTATTGATTCAAAAATAAGGAAACCGTCTGTAGAGCCTAATTCTCTCTCCGAACTTCTTTCCGGATGAGGCATCAACCCTAAGACATTGCCTTCTCTATTTATGATACCAGCAATATTCCCTAAAGAGCCATTAGGATTGAACTCTTTATTTACATTTCCAACTGGACTACAGTAGCGGAAAATAATCTGCCCATTTTTTTCTAAATTTTTAAATCCATCCTTATCAATATAGTAGTTACCTTCGTTGTGGGCTATCGGTATTTTTAAAATTTGATTTCTACTGCAAAGATTTGTAAAAGGTGTTTCATTATTCTCAGTTTTTACATACACATATTTACACATAAAATGAAAGTTTTTATTTCTTAACATCACCCCGGGCAAAAGCCCTGCCTCAAGCAAGATTTGGAAACCATTACAAATTCCAACCAGCAAGCCTCCTTTTCGAGCAAAGCGAGAAACCTGCTTCATTATTGGTGAAAATCTGGCTATAGCACCTGTCCTTAAGTAGTCTCCGTAACTAAAACCTCCTGGCAATATAATACAATCAAAGTCATTTAATCTTGTATCCTTATGCCAGATATACTCAACTGTCTGTCGCAAAATATCTTTAACCACATAGAAACAATCCTGGTCACAGTTAGAGCCTGGAAAGGCAACTACACCGAATCTCATTTATACCTCTTCTATTTTGAAACTATAGTCTTCTATTATCGGGTTAGCTAACAACTTCTGACACATTTCATCAATTCTCTGTTTTGCTTCTTTCTTATCTTTGGAATTCAGCTTAATGGTAATAAATTTGCCAACCCGAACCTCTTCTAAGTTTTGATAGCCGAGAGACTGCAAGGCATGTTTAACCGTCAACCCCTGTGGATCAGATACGGTCTTTTTTAAGGTAATATAGATTTCTACTTCTAACATTTTTTACTCCCCTTCTATTGTGATTGCTTTACGTATTGTATTCCTCTTATATATTCCTGAATAGACCTAACTGAAAAATCACCTTTCAATATGGATTCTATTCCATTAACAGCGGCCCGAGCTCCTTGAATTGTAGTTATGCAAGGAATTCCGTGCATAACTGCTGAATTTCTAATAGGTTTCATATCGGAACGGCCTCTAGCACCTGAAGGAGTATTGATAATAAGTTTTATCTGGCCTGTACTTACAAGTTCCAAAATTCTGGCATCACCTTCTCCAATTTTGCCAACCATTTCTACTTCAATATTATTAGAACGCAAAACTCTAAATGTCCCTTTTGTGGCAATGATTTCAAAGTTCATATCGTAAAGTTTCTTAGCAATAAATACTATGTTTCCTTTATCGTCGTTTTTAACGCTTATAAAAACCTTGCCGCCGGTAGGAAGAGTCTGGCCTGCGGCAATTTGAGACTTATAGAAAGCGATTCCAAATGAATAATCTATACTCATCACCTCACCTGTTGACTTCATCTCCGGGCCAAGTAGTATGTCCACACCAGAAAACCTTGAGAATGGCAAGACAGATTCTTTAACCGAGATATGACTTGGTTTCTTCTCTTTTGTGAGTCCCAGCTCATGAAGTGTCTTGCCAACCATCACTTTTGCTGCGAGCTTTGCTAAAGGAATACCTATGGCCTTGCTTACAAAAGGCACTGTCCTTGAGGCCCTAGGATTGACTTCAAGCACATATACAGTATCGTTTTTAACAGCGAATTGTATATTCAAAAGTCCCTTAACCTTCAATTCTTTAGATATAGCATATGTATATTCTCTTA
>CAZFPS010000123.1:0-4016 GCA_964520705.1 uncultured Planctomycetia bacterium
AGTTAGCACACCTGCTAAAAATAGTCAACCAATTACCCGCTGACTTCATCGAAAACATGAAGTCCTGTGACGACCAAGCAAAGCTGAGAATCTTCACCGGCAGAAGGCTCTTACAGATCTCCCGCCTTAGAACCGAGAAAGAACGCCGAAACGAGATTGAACACCTATTGCCAAAACTATAGTCTCGTTTTCCTCTCAGCCGCATCTCAAAAAATCATTTAATCGTGCCGCGCGCTACAGCATATACAGCATTAACCAAGGTTAATGGACTATTAGCAAACGTAATATTGTTAAATTCTTTAAATAGATCTTGATCAATGCGTCCTCTTGTATACAGAACGTATCCCACTTTATATTGATCTGGGCTCTTGTCCACTATAAACTTTTTAAGCACTTCGGCTTCGGACGTATTATCTGCTTTATAAATAACGCATCCCGAAACGCAAGAATCATCCAAAGATGAATATGTTGCTATATTTCTAAATCCCAATTTTTTAAGCCGTTCCGATTCGTGATTAAAATCCGCTGCTGGAATCTTTATTGAAAGATACGTTGGATCAACTTTGTAAATTGCTTTATCAATTTCCTTTTCAAATCTTTTTTTCACATACAGCCCAATAAGTTTAATCACGCCCCAAATACTAATACCGAAAATGCCTAATATCCATGTAAAATATTTTTTTACGAAATCGATATACTTATAAATCTCTATAATTTTGCCGTCAACAGACGTTAAATCAGCTCGAAGCTGTACAACGCTATCAGCATTGGCATATGTTACAGAGAAATTTGATATTACGAAAAAACCAGCCGCGATAATAACTAGAACAATAGCACATTTCTTTCTCATATTATTTCCTCCATCTATGCTTACTCTACCTAACTTTTGGTTAGTTCTCCAAAAGGCCTTGTCGGAATTGTCGTTAAAACAGCTTTTTCAAAAGCTTCAAATGACAATGGTTTATCCGGAAAGCTCGCAAATACTGCATTAGGAATAACTCTACTTAATAAATCCGAATAAGTAAAACCATATTTCCTTCCGTTTGCCGGGCCAGTAAGATCTACTAACCTTGTTATTTCTTTTTCTTTCAATTTGATGTCTTTACCGTAAATATTAAATATTTGTTCTCGTTGCTCTTTGTTCGGCCTGCTAAATTCAAAAATATCAACGGCTCTACGACGGATTGCGGGATCTATTGCCGATAATCGATTCGTACAGAAAACTACTAGAATATGTTTCTTATTAAAACGCAGACGGTCTATTCCTTGAATTAACGCATTTACTCCGGCCTTATCCTCGTGATGCATTTGAATTGCTTCTCGGCTTTGGGCAAGTGTATCCGCCTCATCAAGAAGCAATATAAGAGGGCCCTTAAATGTATCGGCTTCTGTTTCTACGGATTTAAATGCCGCTGTTATAAGTCTTGTCATGTCTCCTACAATACCGCCACCTCTTGTCAAAATACTGAATTTTAACAGTTTAACCTGCGTACTTATAGATTCAGCTACTGCATGACCAAAGCTTTCCGCAAGAGCCGTCTTGCCAGTACCAACATCACCGCCAAAAATTAGAAAAGAGCTCCGCTGTTCTACAGCTTTCAATGCTAAAATTTGCTTCCCATTATGCTTTTTCTTACTCCATTCTCTAACTACATCGGGAGAGACCATAAAAATGGCTTCTTTTATTAACCTATCTTTAATCTCGTCTAATCCTATCAAGGCGTCATAAACGTCTTTATAAAGATCGTTCGGGTATGAGATAATCTTCTCAAAAAGTTCTGACTCATACATAAGATTTCCTCCTACAGGTAAAGCCTTATTACCTCGTTGATTTTTAATCCGTAATTTCAGCACTTTTGTTTCGTCGCCGCTATAAGCAAAATCACCCAGCTTCTTCTCTAAGTGAATTAATGAGTCTTGATCTAAAATAATACTATCGAATTCTATCTTCTCAGATACTTCAGAAGCGGCTGTATGGACAGGATCAATCCCTGTTTTAGCTTGAGCTCTAGTCATTAAATCGTTTAAGTCGAAATGATACTCCTTTACTAAACACCCCTTATCTGTTTCTATTTGAATCTTCATAACGAATTATAAATATCTCTACTTACTGATAAGGCGTTGCTTGAATATATATTATCAGATGCCCACAGAGATTGATTCTCGGTTAATCGTAATTTTGAATCACCCCAGCCAGGACTAAGTGTTTCATAAAATCTTTCTTTTTGTTGATCTGTTAAGAGCCTCCAAGCGTGATTTGTCCCAATGAGAACTTGAAATTGTATATCGTAAGGCAAAGAAACATAGGGGATATTACCTGCGTCGTCATCACGAGAAACCACACCTTCTGAGCTCACTTTATACCTGAGACCAAGCTTTAATTCCATATCAGAAGAAGAATAAAAGATAAATTTAATATATGACACGTATCCAGCCATAACCCATTTATATAGGTCTGCTGACATTTCTTCTTCATATTTTTCAGAAAAGAGACCATAGAGAACTCGTAAATATCTAAGGTCACTTCTTATCTTCCAATTCACATGTCGCACATCGACATATGTATACGAAAGCGTATGTGTTCTTGTGCGTGTTTGATAATACATAGTTACCTCAAAGATTATAGGGATTAAAAGACGTCCCGAGAATACGTTGCCACTGCTCAATAGCTTTAGCCTTTGATGGAGCACACGTTGCCATCATCAAAACATTCATCGCCTCTTGACTTTTCTGTAATATTGTCGAATATTCGCCAGCAGTAATTGTTTTTCCTGCATTGTTTTCCGGATTGACAGGATCATAAATCCGCACGATGTCAGAACTATTAGAAGTAACTCTTGAAGGCGAATAATTATCGCTAAATATAATGGCCTCCTTTAATTTAGTCTTTAATATGTACTTTAAGAAAAGCGGCAAACCGTCACAATATGAATCTGGGATTTCTTCGGTGTCTACTAAATGTGCCCAAATCAATTCTATTAAGAACGATTTTAGCGGTACTTCCTGAATAGACTTCCACCATTTTGTTAATCGGACAAAAGCGGCATATTTGTTAAACGTCTCTTTTCTCTTTCTGATAAATTTTAAGTGTAATGGTATAGAAGTTTTTAAGCGTTCTGCCCCGTGTTTATCCATAAGCCATCCCCATTCATTCTTTGAATCACCCTTGAGAGGGATAACTGGCACAACATCTACCTCTAATCTTGACCCCTTGAAAGTTACGCAAACACAATGCTTACCAACAGTAAATTGGTCGTCAGTCATTCCATATTTAGTCATAGCCTCGCTTAAGCAATCTCTGATAGAAGATAATATGTTGCCTATCTGCTCTCCGTCTTTATCGGGTTCTAAATAAACCGCAACATCAAGATCACTTGTTGTGCTGATAGCTGTGCCTTTGGCACAAGAACCAAAATGCAACAATTTCTTTAAGCTAAAATCTTCATGCTTTCTCAAATAATCATCAAAATTTTCAATTAAGCTATTAACCTGACCTCTGTATTCGTCTACTTTATCCTTTTTTAGATTTATCCTTGCTTCAAGAAAGGTGCTTATATCAGAATCTGTAATCTCCATTCGTGCCCTCCTGGGTTCTTGTTCTATATTTTTATTTTCAAAAGTAACTGCTTTAAGAAAATCTATTAGCTGGGATTTTTTATACAATCGATATCTTGTAATAGGATGTCTTACAGATATTAAACGGCCTACCTCATCCCATCTGCGCAATGTCTTAGCTGAAACTCCAAGAAATGCGGCTGCTTCAGCAACAGTTAATAGCTTCTCATCATTGTAATCTTTACCCAACATTAGACACATATTATATTGCTACGCAGTAAAGCTGTCAAGCATTTTTGCTTATTTGATGATTTATTAAGATAGGTTACAATAAACTTGGGAGCCTACGTTGTGGAGGTCGAGTCTTCTTATCCGCGGGAGAGCTTCTTTGCAATATCTCTAATGCTACTATCTGGGTGCTGAATAAGCTTTCTCTTATCATAAATAATAAAATCCGGATG
>CAZFPS010000124.1:0-3991 GCA_964520705.1 uncultured Planctomycetia bacterium
GAACCTAAAAGCAAGCTATAGACATTTTACCCAACCACCTATAATTAAACTACTTCCGTAACAAATCCTTCTCGTACATTACATACTAAACAGAAGAAAATATGTGAGATTTTATCCTTTTCTACGTGAAGAAGGTCCCTTAGTTGTTTCTGTTCTAATCGGGAAAGTGGGCTGGTTGGTTTAAAGCTATCATAAATAATTCCATCCTAAGGGGTGTGCGTTGTAAATTTAGGGACAGGTCCAAACGCAGGTTTAGCTGTTACCTCAGCAGGCAACTTGGGCATCGGGATGACGATCCAAACAATATTTTGACAGTTGTTCAAAATTCTACCACTGATCCAATTGCTGATGCCTGGACAACTTACAGTTCAAGGAGATGGAAGACAAACATAAAATCAATTGAACGGGCTTCGGATAAGATAAAGAGGTTAAGAGGGGTGTATTTTGATTGGAAAAAACTGGGAAGCAGATATTGGGATGATTTGCTGAGGAAGTGGGCGAGGTCATTCCTGAAGTAGTAAGATATGAAGAAAAAAGGAACAACAAAAAGAGATTGAGAAACTGAAGGCAGAAATAGACTTACCTTTTCCCATTTAGGCCTAACCCTTAAAAGTATATTTTGATTTTACCGCTTTCTTACGAATAGAAGAAATTATTTCGTGTGCAGCTTTGTTCCTCCATTCTTTCGTCATCTGTGCTCTAATCTTATGGAGCTCTTGCATAAATTTTGGTTCTTTTATAGCCAACTTAACCCACCTCCTCAGGAGAGCAAATATCTATTTGTATATAGCCATGCTTTTTGTTCACATAATTTACACCTATACGCGTTTTATGTCTTACTATATGCATGAAGTTCCAACTTACCAGGACTGGAATTTTATGCACCGAAGCAATAGCTATATGCAAGGCATCAGGCAGATATTTATGAGGGATTATATCATTTTTAATATAAATCTCGGCAAGTTTTTCAGATTCATCTGTAGTAAGAATCTTTTTAAGTCTGTATTTTTTAAGGGTATTAAGGAGTTTTTTGCGCCTATGTAGATTAGGAGTTCTTTGAATTTCAGCAATGACGAGGTCAGAAGCATACACAGTATAATTATTTTTACGCGCACTGTAAAGAAATTCTTCGTTGTTTCTTTTATCCAACGGGCGTCTTCAGCATACAGACCATTTACAACAGAGGTATCAATATATATTCGCATAATATCCCCCTTAGTACAAATAAGTATATCGTAATAGAGATAGGAAGTCAAGAAGAGAAAAAGCTATAGACATTTTACCCAACCACCTATAATTAAACTACTTCCGTAACAAATCCTTCTCGTACATTACATACTAAACAGAAGAAAATATGTGAGATTTTATCCTTTTCTACGTCTATTATAGTAGAGAGTAGAGGGGATTATATGCCTTCCTATGCAAGAAGACACCAATTAAGCAATTCTTTAGTCTATCATGTCTTTAACAGAAGCAACGCAAGGGTTCCAATTTTTAACACACAAGATGATTACCGCCAGTTCATAAAACTCCTTATAGATTACAGTCAGAAATTCAATCTTAAGATTTATCATTGGGTTATTATGTCTAATCATTACCATTTGTTATTAGAAATAGATAAGCCTGAGAAGATTTCTAAGCTTATGGCGGGTTTGGCGCGTGCCTATACGCACTATTATCATAAGGCTTATCAAAGCTCTGGTTTCTTATGGCAAGGTAGATTTAAATTGCAACCAGTTCAGAAAGAAACATATATGATTGCCTGTGGTAGGTATATCGAGAGGAATCCTGTAAGGGCAAATATTGTTCCAGAAGCTCAAGATTATTCTTATAGTAGTGCTAAATTCTATTGTTTCGGCAAGACAGACGGACTTACTATTGAGGATCCAACATTCGTCCAATTTGCTCAAGAGACCATCCAAAGGCAAATAGCTTATAAGGAATTCCTACGTAACTTCAATAATGAAGAAGAAGCATCTTTTGTAAATTTAGAGAATCCCCAAGGTGATAAAGAGTTTATAAGGAGACTAATTAAAGCAGACGGACGTTATATGCCTAGAAAAAAGGGAAGGCCGAGTAAAATAATTATTGCATAACTTGTTAGTTCTGTTAAGGATGGATAAAGCGTCTATAGGTTCACTATTTTAGATAGAGTAAAGGATAGCCTATCTCAGGAGGGGTTTAGTTTAGAAATCAAAGATAAAAGCAGAGATAAGCTTTTCATTGCTAATTTAGAATTTGATAATGCAATTAAGGCTTATAATATTGTTGATCAGCGGGGGTTTAGTTTGATGATAAAAGTTGAAGTTAATCAACCAAAATGGGAGTTAATCACTCAAACTCGCGTATTAAGTATGTATGGCTATAATTTTTCTGCTGTCTTAATGAGTAAAGGTAATTTATTGTCAGAGAAAACTTGCGCGCTTTTAAACAGAAAAAGAGGCAGGGATATTTACGATACGTTATTTATGTTGGGTAAGAATTTTCCCTTTAATGAGAATGTTCTCAAGTCAAATAAAATCAGATTACCTGTAAAAGATACTATCTTAGAATATCTAAATAGCTTACCTGAAAATGAGCTCAAGACTTTAGCCAGGCAAGTTCAGCCATTTCTTTTTAAAGAAGATGATGTAGAATTAATCTTGAAGGCCCAATCTTACGCAGAGGAATTTCTAAAGAAATATCCTTAGGGACAAGTTCATTCTTACCTAATTTTTTTCATTTTTTGCTTGCCAAATCTTCTTTAAAATAGTAATAAATAGTATTATGTTTTTTTAATGAGTGGCGGACCCATAGCTCTCCGCCATAAAGCAGTGGCGGATTCGCTATGGGAGATGGTTAAATTAGGGCCCATAGCTCAGTGGTAGAGCAGGTGACTCATAAATGATTAATTTTTGATGTATCTGCTTGTATTATAATAAGTTATAGTTTTAATGTAGTGATTTTTGTAGTAAAATTTCTGATATATTATTGGTGAATTTAGTTTAAATATTAGCTAATAATGATGATAATTTAAGTTGACTAAAGTGGAAAAAAGTGAAAGACTTGACAAAGCTTGAAAAGTTTGTAAAATTAGGGATACTTAAATTAGACAACCAGCCCTAAGTCATTCGACGTAGGGTCTCCGGAGCCGTAAGGCTCCGGTTTTATTTTATGGGGATGGGGATGTTATTGGAGGTGAAGGAAGCCATTGATATTGCGTAGCAAGCGCCTGAGTGATATTTTTAAAGAATCCCTGACAATGTGCGCGTAGTCCGTAGGAATTTCTGCGGGTTGTATCAAAATAGACATTGATAACCCTTTTCCCTTCTCTTACTACAATATCAACAGCTGGGGCTAGGTCGCAGTCCCCTGACATTCTGAATAAAGTTAGCGTCAGCGCGTAGTATAATATTGCAATAAGTTGACGCCCTTGGGCTATATATGGTTACAGAAGGGCTCTAAATCCAATCGTTCTAATCCGTAGCAATCTTTTAAGCCATTATAAAGATTGTTCCCGTCAATAAAAATAATTGCTCTATCAGGTATCATACCCATAAAATACCACTTTATTTTAGATTGTCAACATCTAAAACCTTAATTTGCCTACTGAAATCTTTAATATGTTCCTTCGTTAGGTGCACATAAATTATTGTAGTTAACATTTAGGTACGCTTTAGTATTGCTCTAACCCTATGCCCTACATAGCTAATTGGCTTATGTAGGAATGCGCTATAGTTCATCTCCCTCTTTCACAAAAATTTCCTTTGTATGTTTGAAAAGATATGCTATAATTTAACTTTCTAAAAAGGTATCTAAAGCACATAAATATTGTAGTAAAAAATGTAGTAATTTTACTACAAATTAACATATAAAAATAAGTTTCAAAGCTAAAAAATGGCAGTAAGAATAAGAGCAGGTGACCGTCGATAAAATGCCATTTTTTGTAAGTCATTGGGGCCCATAGCTCAGTGGTAGAGCAGGTGACTCATAATTTGATTCGGGCATTTTT
>CAZFPS010000125.1:0-3799 GCA_964520705.1 uncultured Planctomycetia bacterium
TGCTACTACTAAGAGTCAACAAAGCTACGGTAACATTTATCTATGAGTCATTAGGGTATAAAATTTTATACTTTGCCCTTGACAAAAACATGTAATTACTGTATAATTACAATAGAGGTGATAGAAATGAGGGCATCAATAGTCCCAATAGGGAATTCTAAAGGTATTAGGATCCCAAAGATAATACTGGAGCAATGCCATATTGGTAGAAGTGTTTTTCTCGAAGTCAAAGGTGGGGGTATTGTTATTAGGCCGGTTAAAGAAGAACCTAGGAAAGATTGGGAAGAGGATTTCAAAAGAATGCAAGAAAATAAAGATGACCACCTCATAATCAATGATAACGTCGATCTTGATATGGAGGGTTGGGAATGGAAGTAAGACAGTATGATGTTTTTTTGATTTCTCTTGATCCCACCGTTGGCCATGAAATTAAAAAATCCCGGCCTTCTGTTGTTATTTCACCGGATGAGATGAATAAACATATCTCTACTGTTATTATTGCTCCTATGACATTACGTTCTCACTCTTATCCCTCACGCGTTCCTGTGAAGTTTAGAAGAAAAGATGGTTGGGTGGTGTTGGATCAAATACGAGCGGTGGACAAGAGAAGATTGATTAAGAACTTAGGGAAAATAGATTATAATACTATTAATAGGATAAAGTCAGTCATAAAAGAGATGTTAGTTGATTAAAATATTCCTCTGAAAGAACGACTGTTTTCTTTCGCCTACAAAAGGGGTATACTAAAAAAAATACCCTGCTTACCAAATTATGGGTGTGCTAAATGTTGCTTGCCCCGTTCCAAATTCTAATCGATATTCAATTTACCGTTTGTAACTAATTGCGGACAATTCCAATAGATTATTTGATAATATTTAAGAATTTGGAACGGGGCTTGCCAAGCTAAAAGATTAATATATAATATCATTCATGCCGCTTCAATTAAGACCTATTCACAAATTAACCTATAAATTAAAATTAACTCCCCAGATGAAGCTCTCCATGAACCTATTGCAGCTACCTCTTGTGAAACTCAAGGAATTTATAAAAGAGCAAATTGAAGAAAATCCTTTATTAAATAATATAGAAGTGGAAGACAATAGAAAATCCACATTAGATTCAAGCTATAATCTCGATGATGAAGAAAAGAAAAACTATAGAGAAAGTCTGATTACCAAACCACCCACACTTACCGAGCACCTCTTAAGACAATTGCACCTACTTACTAGTTCTGAAGATGAGCGTAAAGTTGGGGAATTAATCATAGAGAATATTAATGAGAATGGGTACCTGGAATGTTCCATAGAAGATATAGCTAAAACTATTAAGATAACAAACTCTAAAGTAGAAAAAGTACTAGTCATTATCCAGACCTTTGACCCTATTGGCATCGGAGCAAGAGACCTGAGAGAATGTCTTTTATTACAACTTAAAGCAAGAGGAAATCAAAGTTCTCTAGCTTATCAAATTGTAGACAAATATTTACCCTATCTTGAAAAGAAGAGATTTGATTATATTGCCAAAAAAATAAAAGTACCTATTGAAAAGATAAAACAGGGCCTGCGAGAAATAGCCCGCTTAGAGCCCAAACCAGGCCGTTCCTTTAATACAGAAAGAGCTGTCAATTTAATACCAGATGCCGTATTAAGAAAAAATAATGATAGATACGAGGTTGTCCTTAATGATTGGGAATTACCCTCTATTACCCTTAATGATAAATATAAAAGTATGATAAAAGAAATCGATACTCCCGAGGATGCCAAAGAATACCTAAGAGAAAGGCTTAGGGCTGCCCGAGAATTAATTAATGCAGTAAATAAACGAAAACAAACCATCCAAGACGTAATAAGAGAGATTGTCTATGTTCAAAGGGAATTTCTTGATAAAGGAGTAGATAATTTTAAACCAATGACTTTAGAACAGATTGCCAAAAGAATAGGAAAACATAAATCTACAGTATGCAGGGCTGTAACTAGCAAGTATCTCCAGACACCACAAGGAATCTTTGAGCTGCGATATTTTCTAAGTTCTGGAATTAAGCAACAGGATGGCAACTTTGTATCATCTAAGGCAATAAAATCAAAGATAAAAGAGCTGATAGAAAAGGAAAATAAAGAAAGGCCTTTAACCGATCAAAAAATCGCTGAACACCTCAAACAAGAAGGCATATCAGCCTCACGCCGAACCATAGCCAAATACAGAACCAAGCTCAAAATCCTCTCCTCGAAGTCAAGACGAAAATAAGAGACTGCTGAAAAAGTCTCACTCTGTCATTCCCGCGCATGCCCCGTACCTGAGCAAAGTGAATGGTACGGGGAAAGCAGGAATCCAAAAACACAAATATACGGGATAAGGCTAAGGAAGAATATCTTTGAGATTTACGTCAGGGAAGGTATGCAAAAGCCCCTTTGTCATTTCTGACAAAGGGGCTGACTTTTCATTTGCTGGTGCAATGGAATAGATACTCGTGATCGTCAATCCCACCAGCCAGACTTGACGAATAGACTATCTATTATTATGAAAAAAGATTATTAGGTAAGATTATAATAATATGCCTCAGTAAAAGAGTCTGTATCTTCGCTTTTCTCTCTTAAACGAGCATAATCCAACGAAACTTTATCTATTTCTGCATATTTGCCTTGCTTCGTCTGTTTCAAAAAAACAAGCAGGGCCTTTTCTTTATTATTCATATCTTTATTCATTGTTATTAGATTTTACACTATATTACGCATTTAGTCAAGAACTTTTGACCCTGATTTTATCTCAATTTCATTTCTTACGCCGCCTAAATCTAATTCGAATCCACAATCACATTTTATCTTATTATCTTTAGGAAAAGGTGCATAGCCTCGTTTTTTGAAATCTTGATCTATTGTAGGATTGTTAACTAGCTTAGCATATATCTTATAGCTTTTGCCGCATTGAGGGCATTTTTGTTCTAAATCAGCTACTTCTGGAAGTTGAATATTTTTAGGTATAGGGATACGTGAAATCTCTCTAGTAGAAACTGCCGATTTAAATATCTTTTCTTTTTCAGTTGCAAAAATTTTATATATATTCGTTGATCCAAACAGGAGTCTACATACTGTTTGGATTCTATAGACGATATCCTTCAGATTTTCATCTTTATCTATTTCTGTTATACGCAATCCAATGTTTTCTAAATCTCCTATTTTTATTGAGCGCCCATGCGAACGCCATTTGCTGTGATTCGTCAACTCTTTGGCAATCTCTTTTGCTCGCGCTTCTTTCATTTGCTCAGTTACAGTTATTTTTCGTGTTTCTGTAATGTTCCAGTGTTTAAATTTATATTTTTTTAACCATTTTCCTACCAAATCTTCTGCAAAACGCAAAGCATGGTTAATACCTTTTAATTCTCCTGGGCTTATTTGAGCAACCATTGTTGCATCAAAAGGATTTAAACGGCCATGTTTTTCAGCATCTCTATATTTTCCTTCTACCCACTCCATGTAATCATAAGCTGAAATAGTAGAACGGCCTATTCTTACCTGAGCATCTATAGGACCTAAGCTTCCTGTTCCAGTCATTAAAATATCATCTCCCGACAGAACCATTATTGTCCCTGCGCTCTTAGCTTCTCCGGAAACAACAAATGAAACATAATCAAAGTTTCCTCTGATAAATTCGACTATTTCTTCTGCCGCTTCTCCGCTACCACCAGGTGTCTCTAAATAAATGTCTACCCTTGAAACTTCTTTTAAATTAGACAACATATCAGCTATCCGGAGTCAATCAGCGATTTCGACACAAAACCTCCGAGGAGTTGTCTCTAAAATCT
>CAZFPS010000126.1:0-3733 GCA_964520705.1 uncultured Planctomycetia bacterium
AATCCCTGAGCCAAAACCATCGTTCTACTTGGAGAATATCCTAACTTATTAAAAGCATCCTGCTACAAGGAACTTGTTATAAAAGGAGGCAGAGGATTTTTCTTCTTTCGTTGGACCTGTAAATCCTTTACCTGAAAATTCTGACTCTTTACATTTTCCGCTATCGTTTCTGCTTGCTGATTATTCTTTATATCGACCTTTTTGTCCTTTTGTTTATCTAGCCGCGCTAAGAAAGTTTTTTCTTCCTTCTTTGTATCCCCGGTTTTCTTCTTTAATTCGGCTGTGATCTTCCAAGATTCTTCTGGGATAAACTTTTGAATTTCTCTTTCTCTTTCAGCGATAAGCCGCAGGGCTATAGACTGCACCCTGCCCGCGCTTAATCCTCGAGCAATCTTACGCCACAATAATGGGCTTAATTTATAGCCAACAATCCTATCCAAAATACGGCGCGCCTGCTGAGACTGAATCTTGTTAACATCAAAGTCTCTAGGATGCTTAAAAGATTCCTCTATAGCTCTTTTGGTGATTTCATGAAACACCACCCTAGTGTATTTACCGTCTTTTATTTTTAGCTTTTCTTTCAGGTTCCAGCCGATAGCTTCCCCTTCTCTATCAGGGTCTGTGGCAAAATATATCATGTCTTTATCCTTAGTCTTCTTCTTTAAATCGGTCAACAGTTTCTTCTTTTTAGGCATAACAATAAATTTAGCCTTAAAACCATCTTCAATATCAATACCCAAAACCTTTTTGGGCAAATCTACAATATGACCTTTACAAGAAACAACAGTAAATTTCTTGTCTAGAAATTTTGAAATTGTTCTGGCTTTAGCCGGTGACTCTACGATAACAAGATTCTTTTCCATAATTAAATCCTCACAAAGTTTTTACCAGGAAGTTCCTTGGCCATATTATTTAATTGAAGTTGCATTAAGATAGAACTAATTTGCGGCACCTCTAATTTTGCCGAAGCAATAATCTCATCTATGTGCATTGGCTCTTTAGATAGCATCCCATAAACGCTCTTTGTACTATTATCTAATTCAATATTCTGCTTGCTTGCCGGGCTATCTGGCCTACGGCTCTTACTTTTATCATCACTAAACTTCTTAAATTTAATTACTAACTCCTCAATAATGTCATTAGTATTGGAAATAAGTTTGGCGCCTTGCTTGATCAAACTATGAGAGCCGAAAGAAGTAACGGAATCCATCTTGCCAGGTACTGCGAATACCTCTCTAGACTGTTGCAGGGCTAAATCTGCAGTAATCAAGGCGCCGCTATTACGCGCTGCTTCGACCACGACTACCCCTAAAGACAATCCGCTGATTATTCTATTCCTGCGAGGAAAATTTTTTGCCAAAGGCGGAACCTCCAGGCTGAACTCTGAAATTACCGCTCCGTTTTCAGCAATCGACTCTGCTAATTTTTTGTTTTCCGGCGGATATAGCTTTAGAAGTCCTCCGCCTAAAACTGCTATCGTACGACCTTGAACTTGTAAGGCTCCTTTATGGCTAGCTGTATCAATGCCTCTAGCTAAACCAGAGATCACAGTTATCCCCATCTCGGCCAATTCTGAGCTTAAGCGTAATGCCATAGACAATCCATAAAAAGAAGCTCGCCGAGAACCCACAATAGCAATGCCATTATAGTCGCTCTCACGCAAATGTCCCTGGATATATAACACAGGTGGAGGATCGTATATATTTCTTAGGTTTTGCGGATAATCTTTATCTAAAATTGTAATTATATTTATATCATTTTCCTTGGCTAATTTTAACTCGCTCTCTAGATCTATATTCTCCTGCGCCTTCTTAATCGCATCTATTTTTCTACTCGTGATACCTTCTACTTTTGACAGCTTAGTTCTATCGGCCTGAAAAATATTTATAGGCCTGCCAAAATATTCTAGTAGCCGCTTCACAGAGATGCTTCCCAAAGAAGGAATCATATTAAGCAAGACGATAGCTTTAAAATCATTCATATTAATTATCCTAGTCTTTAGTTACAGCGATAATCTTATTGACAACTTCTTGAATATTTAAATTAGTTGTATTGATAGTGTGGTTTGCCTGATTATAGAAGGGTTCTCTTTTTTTCAGTAAATTGTTTATGCAGGACTTTCTATCATCAACGTTTAGAAGCGGTCTATCTTCACAGTCTTGAGTGCGTTTTAAAATCGTATCTATATCTGCGCTTAGGCAGATAACCGTGCCGCTTTTTTTTAAATTGGTTAAATTCTCTTCATCAACGATAGCGCCGCCGCCACAGCCGACTATTAAATCTGTCTTTGAGGACACCTCTTTTACCAAATCTTTTTCTGCTCTTCTAAAATAGGGTTCTCCTTTTTCTCTAAAGATGTCTACAATTCGCATATTTTGCCTCTGCTCAATCAAATCATCTAAATCAAAGAACTCCCTTTGAAGTTTTTTAGCCAACTCCTTGCCGACAGCGGTCTTACCAGTAGCCATAAAACCGACTAGATAGATATTTTTCATCTTTGAGATTTTAGCATAAGAAGGCCAAACTGTCAAACAAAAGACATATAAAGACATATATTAGGTAAGGAATATCTTATTATCTGGAGTGCAACTACTAGATAAATAAAAGGTTAGAGTATTCTAGATATTCTTAAGGTAGGAGGTGAAATTCCTAGACACCTCTTCTAGGCTATCTCCACCAAATTTCTCAAGGAGTACTATAGCTAACTCAAAGGCCACTACGGACTCTGAAATTACACCTGCTGAGTAGACTGCGCAGGTGTCATAGCGCTCCACTTGAGCCTTGCGAGGCTTCTTGGTTCTTATATCCACTGAGTCTAGCGGATAACCCAGGGTAGAAATCGGCTTCATGCAGGCGCGTAAAACTATATCTTGACCATTACTCACTCCGGCTTCTATGCCACCGGCATTATTAGTCATCCTATAAAAGCCCTTACTCTTGCTATAATAAATCGCATCGTGAACCTCTGAACCATATCTATATGCACATCCGAAGCCCAAACCGATCTCAACCGCTTTTATAGCCGGGATTGACATTAAGGCCATGGCTAATCTTGCGTCTAATCTTCTATCGTAATGAACATAACTACCTAATCCAATAGGAACACCTTTTACAATAACTTCAAAGATGCCACCCAATGTATCTTTATTCTTCTTGGCTTTATTAATTGCCTGCCCAATCTTGTTTTTGCTAGACTCTCCTCCCAGGCAACAGATCTTACTAGAAATCTTCATCTTAAACTTGCCTAATAGCATCTTAGATATTGCTCCTATGGCCACACGCATCGCTGTCTCTCTGGCAGAAGCGCGTTCTAATACACAACGCAAATTACTAAAATCATATTTGATTCCGCCAGCTAAATCGCCATGGCCGGGACGAGGAGAATATAAAGGCGACAACCTATCTATACTAAAATCTTTATTTCTTATACACAAACCCAGGGGGCTGCCTATGGTGACTGATTTAAAAATACCGCTGATAATCTCTATCCTATCTTTCTCAATTTTCATACGGCCGCCTCGGCCATATCCGGACTGCCTCCTGACAAGTTCTTTATCGATAAAAGATTTATCTATTTTTAAACCTGCCGGCATTCCCTCTAAAATACCCATAAGAGCTTTTCCATGAGATTCTCCAGCGGTAAGGAATCTTAACATTTTACTCCTCCTTTAATGAGCGCGTTCTTTCGCAAAAAAGAACTTGATTTTTATCAGCTCCTCTCGGTATAAGGTGT
>CAZFPS010000127.1:0-3572 GCA_964520705.1 uncultured Planctomycetia bacterium
TTATCAGGATTTACCTCTGCGTATTCGATAGCTGCATTCTGGACCTCTCTTATGGTGGGTTCGCGGCTAAGAAGCTCCAAGATATTATTCCCTCTCCCCTCAGGGGAGTTGGTAACTCCTAACCTATCTATAGCTTTTTTCATTCGAACACTGCCATTTACAGGGGCCCTTAGTATAGTATCTTTTTCAGGACGAGAGAATGCTGCATTCTGGCATAGAAAAGTTATTATTAGTATTGAAATAAGTTTTCCAATCCTCATCATAATCCACCCAAAAAAATCTTCTTCACTGAGCAGTTTTCATGCTCAGCTCCGAAGAACTAAAATTCTACTTCACTAAAACACCTTAAAAAATGAAATGGCGCAACCGACACCTGTATAGTCTGTTAATATTCAATTGCCGGCTCTTTTCTTAGCTGTTAATCTGTTTAAATCTAATCTATCCTGGAGTCTTTTTGTCTTCTTCTTTGATTTCATTAAGTATTTTATACCGATGATATTGATTTGCGTATCTTCGTATTTGGATCTAACTCTATTTTTCCATGCTGAATCAAAACTAATTCCAGGAAGGCCCATGATTATATCTATCCGTATCGGCGCTACGCCGATCTGGTATACCATCCGTTCATTTATAAAATCTTCTAAACGAATATTTTTCAAAGGCGCGCCAAATTGTTTTAGCGCTTTATAGAGTTTTTCGGCGTTTTTAATATCTGCTTTTACCCAAAGATCCAAATCTTTGGTAAATCGAGGCTCAGTATAATAGACTACAGCATAAGCGCCTACTATAAGATACTTAACCTTATGCCTGTTTAATATTCTGAATAGATCTCTGTAATCTAAGCTTATATCCATTTATACCTTTTATCTTATAAAACTCGCCTATAGTTTTCCATGTCGCAATAAAACGATCCTGTGGAGTTTGCTTCTGCCAGAATTCGCTATCAAAAGAGGATGCGTCAGACAAACTTATTAAGCGCTCAACTATCCTCTTCTTATTTTTATTACGCTGCGTTTTTCTCATCGATCTCCTGGTAGTGTTATTGTACCATAAAAAAGTATGATTCAAGACATATTTTTTATTTAACGGGTAGGGACAGTTCAAAGCATAAATCAGGGAACACTTTGATGAGTAAAATCGCAAATGCCCCTGACCCCTCCCAAAGAAAAGGCGGATATCAGAGACAAATCTTCAGAGCTTTTGGGGAGTCGATAATTGGCTCGGATAAAATATTATACAAATCATATCTTTCTTGCAGTTGCAAAGCAATAAAACGATCAAATTCCCCTCCGATAAAAGGAAATACATAATTTGGTGTGGCAAGTTGTGGACGAAAACGTTTTACGGCTTCTCTTAATTTCTTAGCAAGCTCCGTTGCTTCATCGCCACTTCTCATATCCCTATTCCAACTAGGCAAAAGTTCTATTTCGTAACGCCTTTTTAGCTGATCTTCAAAATGTTCTGCAATATCAGGGGATACTCGTTTTAGTTTATCTCGTGTATTGTGTAGTTTATCAATCGCAATGTTAAATGTATTCCAGAATCGTTCGTCTTTACCATCAGGTTCGATGAATAAGCCTTCGTCAAGAATATCTTCGCTTAATCCAAAATCAAGCACAATAAGCCGTTCTTGTTCACCAACAATACCAAGCCCATCGAGTTTAAAATCGTGATCAAATACACCTCTTTGCCAATAAGTTTCAATTAACAATAGATACTCATCGACAAAAGCTTTTCCTTTTTTACGAATATCTTCGCCCGTTAACGGAGAAACCAGCTGCACCACTGCTTCACGTTTAGCATCAAAATCTGAAGGCAGGAAAAAGGGAGTAGCAAGGCCTCCTAATCTTTCCTGACTCAATTTAAAGGCTTTTATGGTATTTGCGATCAGCATATCGTTAAAATTTTGCTCTACTACTTTCAAAGCATACTCACGGTTTACTGGGTCAATCAGAAGACTGGATTGACCGCCCGAAGAATTCCTATCATTACGGTCAAAATGCTGCAACTCGCTCATCAATTGAGCGTTTTCACTAATCTTACTGTTAAGCCAAACAAATAATGCTTCGCTATTATCAAAACCTATCCCCGATAACTGTCCATGGCTTAAAGGAACTCCGCTTTTTAGATTAAATATAATTTTCTCAATTGCAATTGGCAGCGAAGTAATAAATTTATCTCTAAGTTGAGCTCTTATTCCAATAATCTGCAAGGCAAATTCTTCTGTCTTGGATTGAACTTTTTTCTTGTACGTGCTTACCGCTTCTAATCCCTTTTTTGCCATTCCTTCTGACTCATGACGAGAATCTATTAATCTCTTTAAATTTTCTCTACTGAACTTTTGAGCTGCACTTGTTTTTACCAGTACCTCCTTTGCTTCTAAATTATTGTACCAACTGCCCTCAAAGTACAAAACTGCTGCTTCTTGACTGGCAGGTTCAAAGATATTTCTATCATTGCCTACTATGGCTACATCTGCCAGGGCATACATCCTAAGAAGTTCCCCTGATGTGTTAAGGATCAGGACATTATTGTTTTCTATATCTGGCAAAGGGGCATTGTCATCGCTGCGAACAACTATAGACTGCCCGGAAAGACTACCCAAAAACTCTAATTCACTTTCGTTTCTTCTTTTCCTAAAACCGCTTATAATCAACGGCCGTTTTCCATGAGGAAGATTGGCATAGAGGGAATTATAAGATTGCATAAAATCATCAAACTCTCTATCTGAAGGCGAACCAATAACAATTACTTTTCTTGAAGTTATATTTAAAGACTCTTTCATTTTATTTAATTCTTCTTCCGAGACTCTCTCTGGGAGATTGAACTTAAATGGCGTGTAAGGCAAGGATACGTAAATAGAAGTATTAGTATTAATATTAGAAGATTGAATTCTCATATTGCCATAATCACAAAACTCTATTTTGATAGAATTTTTCTCGCTAAATCCTGAATATGCCCTTATGTTATATCCTGGGAAAAACCTCTCAGCCTGCTCAGAATCTATTTCCCTATCATATAATATAATCACATTGTCCTTGCCTAATGCTTTTATTAGTCCTCTTGCGGCATTGACAGAAGCTATTTCATGCACCTTTATGGCTAATTTTACCGAATTATCACTAATAGTTGTTTTAATTCTCTCTTTTAAATTGCTAATAAAAATCTGTGGTTCTTTAATAAAAATCAAATTGTTCTTTATTAACTCTTTCTCTAAAAAGTACTTCTCGTTCCCTTTTGCTTTATAACTGGGATCTGATAGAGCGCCTTTAACAAAATAGTCGAATATTTGGAACAATTCCAATAACTCCTCAAGACTCCAGTCAAATATCTGATACGCAGCGGTAGGATTGTCTTTTAATATACTAAGAAACTTTAAATAATAATGAAAGTGCCTAAGACCAGAAATACCTTTTCCATAAACCTCCTCAAACATGTTTTTAATTTCTTCTCTATTAAATACTTCTTCTTTGGTGACTATACCTGCTTCAATAAGGGCTTTTAAGGCCTCTAAATCGGCTTTGCGTACATCCTCATTTGAATCGCTCAGGCTGGTAATGAGGGCTTCCAAT
>CAZFPS010000128.1:0-3487 GCA_964520705.1 uncultured Planctomycetia bacterium
TGCCCGCGAAACCAGTCTTGTTGCAATTGTTGCAACCTTTGCCCTGATACAAATCTATCTTTTCAGTCAAGTTCAATCCTTTCAAAACTTCATCTGAAGGAGTGTATTTTTCTTTGCACTTAGGACAAATCACCCTGACTAGCCGCTGTGCTAATATTGCCACAACAGAGCTAGCGATTAAAAATGGCTCCACCCCCATATCAATAAGTCTGGTCAAAGTATTGGCCGCATCATTGGTATGTAGAGTCGACAACACTAAGTGCCCGGTCAAAGATGCCTGAATAGCGATTTCTCCGGTTTCTCTGTCGCGAATTTCACCGACCATCACGATATCTGGATCCTGTCTTAAAATGCTACGCAAACCAGTTGCAAAAGTCAGTCCGGCTTTTGGATTTATCTGAGTCTGGCGGATTAGAGGTATCTCATATTCCACAGGATCTTCTATGGTAATAATATTTTTCTCAACCGAATTTATGGTTGACAACGTGGCATAGAGAGTACTAGTCTTACCTGAACCAGTGGGGCCGGTAACTAAAATGATGCCATTGCTGCACCTGATTATCTTATCAAAACTCTGTAAATCTATTTTGGAAAAACCCAGTTCGGCTAAACCTAAAAGCACTGAGCTTTTATACAATATTCTCATAACTATATTCTCGCCGTGTACAGTAGGAAAAGTTGAAACTCTCAAATCCAGTTTCTTATTCTCCATCTCAATTTGGATTCTACCATCTTGCGGATTACGCGTCTCGGCGATATCCAATTTAGCCATAACCTTTATGCGCGAAGCCAAAGCGCTCTGTAAATACTTGGGCATACTCTTGACTTCCCTCAAGATCCCATCGATACGATAACGGATACGTATTTTATCTTCTTCCGGTTCAATATGGATATCGCTAGCCTTGTCTTTCACCGCCTGCATAATAATTGTATTTGTTAATTTAATTACAGGCACACCTAAAGAATCAGCTTTAATATGGGCTATTTCTGTCTCTGCAATAAAACCTAACTTCTCCAGAGCTTTCTCCACAGGTATACCCGTCTTCTTGGCCTCTGCCATTGCCTTTTTAACCTGATCCTCATCTAAAATGCCTTTTCTAAGCAATAGGTCTGTTATTGATTTTGAAGTACGCATAATATTCTTGTCAGCTCTATTAAAATTTTTAGTTAATCAAGTCTATCTTAGAAATAAAAATGTGTCAACAGAAATACATATAAGGCATAGATAAATTTGTCATAACATACTTGGTGCCTTTTGCTTCAGTCAAGTAGCCTTCTTTCAGGCACCTTTTGTAAAACCAAGAAACCAGCCAAAACCATAAAAGCCAGCGATAAAACCGCTATTCTGTATTTTACTACCCCCAAAGGCTCAAAAACTGTTATCACCAATAACCATATCGGCGGTGAAAGCAGAGCTCCGGATATACTGGCCAGCCCAGTAAACCCAAAAAATTCTCCCATCCTGTGCTCCGGAGCAAGCCCGATAACGAGCGGCCTTGATGAAACCCAGGTCCCGGCTAACAGAATACCGATAATCGGTCCAAGTACCCAGTAGCCGCTCTTTGATTGCATAAACACAACAGCGATTAAAGCCACTATCCAGCCAACCAAAACAAAACTCAAAGTACGCTTAGGCCTGAGCTTCTCCGTGATGTACCCAAAGACAAAAGAACTCAAGAAAGCGAATATCGTAGATACTGAAATAAATATTGGCAGTTCTGAATCCAGGAAACCCATGACCTTTATTCCATATACTCCCATATTTAACAAAATTCCGTTTATCCCATTTATCGCCAGCATGATTGAACAGAAAAACAACAAGGCATCTTTATTTGTTTTCAAGGCATTTATGCTTTTAAACAAAGTGCCTATTTCCTTCTTTGCTACCGACTTAAAACTTCTGATTTCTGCGGGGCTTGCATCGTCTTTGATGAAAATAAAACAAGGCAAAGAAAACAAAAAAAACATGGCGGCTGTAGGAATAAATATTGTGTGGTAGTTGGACTCTTTTAAAAAAAGTTGTACTACAAATAACCCTATTATTGTACCCACATAACCTAACCCCACACCCAAGGCAGACACACGGGTGATCTTGCTTTGATGGCAGATTTTAGGCAGCAAAGCAGGATAAAAAACATTAGCCGCTGTCTGATTAAATAGATTCGCAAAGCAAAACAGGGTAACACCCACAAATAGACTATTAAATACTCCCATAAGCGCTATGAGAAAAACGCAACCAGAGGTAAAAATCATAAGGAACAACGAATGCCTCTTCAGGCTGTCAGAAAGTATTCCGAAAAACGGCAGGATAAACGCGGCCATAATCATAGAAACATAATAAGGCAGAATATAAAATTTATCGGGTGCACATTTTTGAATTGTTACCCAGAGAGGAAAATAAAGAGATACAATATTTGTGGCGAAGATCGTATTGGCCAGATCGTAAAAGGCCCAAGAAATTATCTTTGTTTTAGACATCCAGATATTAATTAACCCCCACAACTAAATTTTATGGCGTGGGGGTCAGGAATAGCTTTAACTCTTCTGAGTGCAAACTATGTTTTCTTTTTTAACCGATTAATTTCTTAACGGCTATTAACAACTCATTAAATTCATAGGGCTTGGCGAATATTATATTATTGCCGCTCCAATGATCTGGTGACTCGGTATTTTTGTCTTGAAGTCCCGTAAGAAATATTAATGGAATATCTTTAGTTGAGGCATCTTCCTTTAGTTGTTGGCTAGCAACCATCCCATCTACGCCCGGCATCATAATATCCATAATAATTAATTTTGGTTTATTTTCTTTCGCCATACTAACCACTTCTTCGCCATTGCTCGCCCCTACTGCTGCATAACCAGATTCCGACAACCTTATTGAAAGGATATTACGGAGCTCCTCCTCGTCATCGGCGATAAGTATTAATTTCTTGTCTTCCATAATTATCTCTGCATCCTAACTAAAAATTAATTTACAGCTTATAGCATCTCATCAATAACCTTATCGCTGACACCGTTATCTTTCAAGTAGGCTATTGTCTCAGATGATAGATCATATTCAGAGTTAGTTCTACGAATCTCATCAATAATCACATCATCCGGCAGGCCCTGTGAAGCCATATCTACAATTTCCAAAATTCCTAAATGGCTAGGATTAGCCGCTTGAGCTTTTTGATCAGATTTATCGATTTGATTACCGATTAATCCTCCGCTAATCGCACCCACTGCTGCGCCAATAGCCGCTCCTTGACCACCGTGTCCACTTTGATGTCCGATTATTCCTCCTGCGCCGGCACCAACTATACCTCCGATAAGTGCGCCGCTCTTAGTCTTTCCGCTCATAGACGAGCAGCCAGCAGCAATTAAAATAAGAGATAAAAATACGAAAAATGCTACCTTTCTTAACTCCATTTTGCCTCCTCCTTTAGCATCACCGTTCTTTCGCAAAAAAGAACTTGATTTTTATCAGCTCCTCTCGGTATAAGGT
>CAZFPS010000129.1:0-3276 GCA_964520705.1 uncultured Planctomycetia bacterium
AACTTGGCCAGGGTTGTTTTGTTCTGCAGATCGGCGCAGGGCGAAAGAAATAACACTGAAACAAGATATAATAAATAGGCAAGTTGTTAATGCTACGCAGAATCTTTTCAAAATATGAGATTATTGAAAAGCCTAATTAAAAAAATTTTAGATACCCAAGACCATAACGAAGACGCCAGTCAAAGCTATCACTAAACCAGCAAAAGCATGAGAGTACTTTTCGGCGAAATCATGTTTTATAAACTGAATACCCATAAATGCCAAAAGGCTCTGGGCAAGCATCATGACAATTGTGATTATTGAAAAGATTAGACTCACGGCGATAATCCCTGCATAGCCGTAGTTATAACCCAAGAATACCAGTGGCACGAGCGGTTCGCAAGGGCCTAAAATAAATATGGCGAATAATGTCCATACCGCGATCGTCTTTGACTTAAGCTTTTCCTCGTCGATATGGGCATGCTTATGGTCTCTGCCTTTTTTTATGCCCCAGATCATATAAGCTAATCCAAATCCAATCAACAGCCATAGGACAATCTCTCCGCGGTGGCCTTCTACGCCCTCTAATTTGGATATGCTAAAACCTAATAATATCCCAATCATACCTACCAACACAGAAATACCTACGTGCCCTAAGCCCGCTAAAAAAGTTATCCAAAGAAGCTTTGGCTTATTCCACTTCTGGGCTTTTCCTATAGCTGCAAAAGGCATCCAATGATCAGGAGCAAGCGCGTGAAAAAACGCCACTGAGGCTGTAGAAATTAATAAAATCCAGATAGAATTCTGCATCGAACTCCTCCTGCTGTTACGTTGTTACGAAATTAAGCCTTCTAGTTTTGAAATATTACCAAAAACCACTAGAACATCTTCAACCAGTATTTTATCGCTGGCTTTAGGCACAGTTATGAATTCCTCATTGCGCTCGATAGCCAAAACAATAAAACCTTTATTCTTGATACCAGTTTGATCTAAGGTCTTATCTTTATAGGCTGAATTTTTATCGATCTTCAACTCCGCCACTCCACATTCTTTGCCCAATTTCAAAACCTCATCTAAAACAATTCTGCGTGGATAATGCCGTTTCTTTAATTGTCTCTCAATTAAACGATGTAAAAAAACCATAAACTTCTTGCTCTTTGTAAAACGGAAAATGATTAAGGTAAGCACAAGCAGCATAGCCATTTGAGGCAAGGCGAAGTATCTTTTAGCAGTAAAGAGAACCGTGCTTAATATCGCTATGAATCCAATAGGCCCGACAACCATAAGAAACATTATGATGTAGCGCCTATTTTTATGTTGCATAATCAGCTCTGTTTCGCGTGTAGTAAATCCTGTTCCAGTCAAAGCTGATAAAGCCTGAAAGCGAGAAGTATGTATATCTAATCCTGTTAATTTTAAGGCAATAGCGGATACTTCAGTTATAAGTGCAAGGAGTATAAATATAACAGCGATAATCAATAGCTCAAGCATGATTAAACCTCTCTCATAATCTTATAGGTCCTTTTCTTTTTTTACCAAATCAAGAAACTCTTCGGCTACTTTTGGATCAAATTGCGTACCAAAATTAGCTTTAATCTCCCTGATTGCATTTTCTTTGCTCATTGCCTTGTGATACGGCCTATCTGAAGTCAAAGCCTCATACACATCGACTACCGAAATTATTCTGGCCCCCAAAGGTATTTCTTCTCCTTTTAAACCATCGGGATAACCAGTACCATCATATCTCTCATGGTGATGCAAAATATAAGGAACACTATCCTTTAAAAACTCAGCTTTTAAAATAATCTCCGCGGCAATCTTGGGATGCTGTTTTACAATCTTATATTCTTCATTTGTCAGCGGACCTTTCTTCAATAGAATTCTATCCGGTATACCAAGCTTGCCGATATCATGTAAGATGGCTGCGCGCTTAACATTTTCAATATCCCGTTCACTCATTCTGAATTTCTGTGCTAACTTGATAGCAAAGTGTATAGTTTTATCGGCGTGCCTGCGCGTGGTATGGTCTTTTAATTCCAGGCTCCTAGATAAAGAGTAAACAGCCTCTAGTATGCTATCCTCTCCCTTAACGGCAAAAAACTCCATCTTCTTTTTTAATGAATCCAGAAGTCTATCTTTCGCAGAAATACCCTTCTTATCATCCTCTCTTATAAGCCCATGTATATAAGAACCTACTCCGTCTCCACCTGAAGTTTTTACCTTAAAAACAGATTTCTCAACCGACTCAATCATCTCCTTTGGATTAAATAATGGGTCTTCGGGATAGCTGACCATTCCAATGCTGCATTTTAGATGTACGACATTCTTCTCATCACCAAAGCCTTTCAGTTTAAATACTTGAATTAACTTTTTAGCTACCAGAATTGCATTTTCCCTGCAGACTTCTGGCAAGATTATCATAAATTCTTCCCCGCCCCAACGAGAAACGATATCATTAGCGCGTAATTCTGTCTTAAGTAATTTCGCAACCTGCACTAAAACTTTATCTCCAAAATCATGCCCGTATCTATCATTAATTGATTTAAAATAATCCAAATCTATGAGCAGTAAAGAAAGTGACTGTAAAGAACGCTTAGCTCTTTCAAATTCCGAAACCAACCTACCCATAATATATCGGTTGTTAAAAAGCTCTGTCATAGGGTCAATTAAGGCGATACTCTCTAATCTCTCTTTAGTAGCCAATAATTCTTTTTCGGTCACTCTGCGCTTGCTAATATCTTGTGCGAAACCGCAAAACCCAGACACCTTATCGTTAATAACTCTAGGCACAACAACTAGATGCACAGCGATCTTCCTGCCATCTTTATGAACAAGATTTAACTCTCCATCAAAGATGCCGTCTTTAGCCGCTGTATCCACTACCATCTGTGCTTCTTGGGCTGTTTCGTGTAGTTCCGCGGGAACCATCGAACCCAAAACTTCCTGCTTGGAATAACCAAACATCTCCTCTGAATACGCATTCCAAACTACAAATTTACCAGACCCATCAGTTACCCCGACATGAAGAGGAACATTTTCTAAGAATGTTCTGTATTTCTCTTCGGAGTCGATAATCTTTTGTTGCGCTCTTTTACGTATCGTAATATCCTTACCGATAGAAATAACGCTAATAACTTGACCACTATCATCTGTTAAATTTGTATTAGACCAAAAGACAACCCTCTCTTCCCCCGATTTAGTCAAAATAGGGTTTTCATACTGGCTAGGGAACATCTTACTGTTGCTCTTTATTTCCTCAAATACATCTTTTATGGTGTTTTTCAGCCTATCCGGAAT
>CAZFPS010000130.1:0-3159 GCA_964520705.1 uncultured Planctomycetia bacterium
ATAGGCTGTCAAGATCGTTGCTTGATTTTGTGCAGCTCTTGGAGCTTTTTGAAAAAAATAAGGTCGCGTTCGTCTCAGTAACGCAGGCTTTTAACACAAATAATTCCATGGGCAGACTTACATTGAATATCCTCCTCTCCTTTGCCCAATTCGAACGAGAGATCATCAGTGAGCGCGTCAAAGATAAGATGGGCGCTGCTCGTAAAAGAGGTAAATATCTGGGAGGTGCGCCGATTTTGGGCTATAGCCTCGATAAATTAAACCATAAGCTCGTAATAAACGAAAAAGAAGCCGAGTTAGTCCGCGAAATATTCGATATTTATATTAAAGAAGAATCTCTCCTATCCACTGCTATAATCCTTAATGAAAAAGGCTACAGAACCAAGCAACACAGGATTAAAAATAACCGCACTTATGGCGGTACTAAGTTTAAAAAGACCGATGTACAGCTATTGCTCAGAAATGTGCTTTATGTAGGTAAGGTCAAATATGCTGGTGAACTATACCCGGGCGAACAGGCACCCATAATATCGAATGAAGTATTTGATAAAGCGCAGGAGATTCTCGCAAATAATCGCCGGGAGCGCTATAATCCGAAAAGTGCGAAGTGCACAGGCCTGCTTAACCATATCCTGCGCTGCCGGGCGTGTAACAGCATAATGTTCCACACCTACGTGCGGAAAGGCGAGCATAAATACAGGTATTATGTCTGCATGAATGCCCAGAAACGCGGCTATAAGCTTTGCCCGACTAGGTCTGTTAATGCCCAAGCTATGGAAGAAGCAGTGATTGAGCAGCTTAAGAACATGGCCAATAATGATAAGGAACTGGCGAGGATCGTGGAACTGGTAAATAGCGACCCGAAAAAGCCTCCAATACCAAAAGAAGGGATTAAAGATGCTCTTCTAATCACATCCCCCATCTGGGATGCGCTCTTATTCGCGCAGAAACACCGCGTATTGAGGCTTTTGCTCAAAGAAGCATCTTATGACGCCCGAGATGACAAACTAAGCCTTACGCTTAATGAAAATGGCATCAGATTCCTGCATTTACTTGGAGAACCTGCGAAATGCAATTCGAATCCAAAATCGAACTAAAGAAAGTACGCCATGCCTCGCCAAGGCGCCGCATGGTGAAGATCGTGAATGAACCGCAGCTACGGCGGCAGTTGGTGCTGGCTCATCACGTTGAACGCGTCTTAGCCGAAGGTAAGGCAAAAGATTACGGTCAAATAGCCGGATGGCTTCACATAAGCCATCCAAGGCTAATTCAGATTGTAACTCTTACTCTATTAGCGCCTGATATACAAAGAGAGATACTTCTGTCCACTGACGAAAAGATAAACAACCTGCCTGAATATAAAACACGCGAGATAACCAATGAGTTTGATTGGGAAAAACAACGAACACTATGGCAAAAGCTTACCAATTCCCACTTATCCTTCACATCAAATTCTTAGTTAAAGGTCGAGCACTACTTGTGATGGAAAGCGATACCACCCATGATGGTAAATAATCGTTCGTTTATTTGGTGGACTGCTCGGTATTTAACTATAGAGCACCTTGTTCTTACTCTGTTTATCCTATCTCATTATTAGGTAGCTTATTATTATTTTATCAGCAAGCCATCGTACCCAAAATGCGCTTATGTGGCGACATTTTGTTATTGGACTTTCAATTCCGGAGAAATTTTAAATGATTTTTCTAAAAATTTATTAACAAATTTGTTCATCGTATTTAGCTCATAATCGACTCCGGCAATAGGGTCATAAAAATACGATTCCCCTTTCCCCTTATTTATGAATACTGCCCTAGGAATAAGCTTTCTCATTTTATCAATACGCAGCAGATCTACCGCCGTCTTTTCAAAAACTTTAGCATAAGGCATAGAATAATAATAAGGACGGCTTTTACGTAATTCCTCCTTTAGCTCTTCATCAGATTTTCTAGACTCATCAGTGTGCATTAGTACTGACGTAGGTATCTTAATAGTATAATGCGCAGCCAAATGACGAATGTCTGCCATTCTTTGTATCCAATCTTTGTTATCATCTTTGAAAGACAACAATTCTTGATCGTTGACTCTCTTCCAAAATTTCTTATTTACAATTCCGCAGCTTTTTTTATTCACTTCTAATTTTAGGGAGGCGTTCAAAATGGTTGTTAACTGATCCAGCAATCCCCATCCATATAAATAATAATTCGTCACGTAATATCCAATAGTAGTCACAAATCTTCCAATATGACCAGCTCTAGTAAAAAGATCATTTTGAATTTCATAAAACTTTATCATGTCTCGCGTAAAAAGAATGAACGAATAGCGATTAAGGCTTAGGCTTCTTAGGTTTTCCTTTAAATCATTGTCTTTAATATTGCCGCTTTGCAAAGTAAAATAATCGGCCAATTTCTTGCCATTAGGATGATCAAATTGATAATAAACGTCCGGCGTTAGGCCTCTTGTGTATGAAATAGCGCTCCAGTATATAGAAAAACCTCTGGTGCAGACTTCAACAAAATCATGAAATTCTTCTAAAGGAATTATGCGAATGGTATCGTAATGATATATCAAGTACCTAAGATCAATGAGTGTCCGATTAGATGTAATAATACAATCCGCATTTAGCTCAGTACTTGAACTGAGTAATGCGGATGCTTGTTTATCCAGACTCTCTAATTTTTCAAAATCTTTGGGCTTATCTTCCTTTATCCATTTTGACGGCACGAAACTGCTTTGTTTAACAATATACGCTTCAACAATCCCATCAAAAGAAGCAGAGATCCGCTCTTTGCTTGGTGTAAACAATTTTAGGCTAACAGGGTTGTCTAGTGCCTGAAGATCTCGGATTGTGCTTATAACAGAAATTAAATAATTGTTTGTCCAAAATTGATTCAGCAGCTCTGGATCAATTATTACCTTGAAATTTCTAGATGGTAGAAAAGGTATCATATTTTTCAAATAAAACGACCGGGTTTACTAGAAATAAATTTAAGTTCTTTCGATGTTTCAGTACCTAAACTAAATAGCTTCTTTATGCATTCGGTTTTATATAAAACCTAGCTTTTCTACTGTCTTATTCCCATGCGAATCTGCAAGATAATTTTGCTATAGAGTAGGAAGAGATTTTGCAATCTCTGTCCCCTTCCTCAAACCGTACGTACC
>CAZFPS010000131.1:0-3022 GCA_964520705.1 uncultured Planctomycetia bacterium
AGTATTCTTGCTTCGCATGAATTTAAAGAAGGCGAAGAAAAGAGGCCAACGGTTCAGATCGGAGATCCTTTTACAGAGAAGTGTTTGATAGAGGCAACCTTAGAGGCTATTAATACAGGATATGTGGTGGGGATTAAAGATATGGGAGCAGCTGGTCTTACTTGCTGTACAAGTGAAATGGCCTCAGCGGGAAATTCAGGTATGGATATAGAATTACAAGCAGTGCCCAGACGAGAAGAGAATATGGAACCTTGGGAGATTATGATGTCTGAGTCTCAGGAAAGGATGCTTATTTGTATAAAGAAGGGAAAAGAGGAACAAATAAAGAAAATATTTTTAAAATGGGACCTTAACGCTTCCGTTATCGGTAAAGTTACTAATGATGGAGTAGTAACAATCAGAGATAATGGCAAGATAGCAGCCCAGATAAAGGCGCATTCTTTAACCCAGGCACCAATATATGATATGCCTTATAGGAAGCCGAAGTATTTAAGAGAATTAAATAAACTTGCACTTAACAAAATTCCTGAGCCTAAAGATTATAATCAGGTTTTGCGCAAACTTTTGGCTGCGCCATCTATTGCCAATAAGAGCTGGGTATACGAGCAGTATGATCATATGGTTCAGACGAACACCGTGGTATTGCCTGGTTCGGATGCGGCGATACTTAGATTAAAAGGAACGAATAAAGCGGTAGCTGCTACCAGCGATTGCAACAGTCGTTATTGTTTCCTTAATCCCTACAGAGGCGCGCAGATTGCGGTAGCAGAGGCAGCGAGGAACCTTGTCTGTTCAGGAGCCGATCCCGCAGCAGTTACAGATTGTCTAAATTTTGGGAATCCAGAGAAACCAGAAAGTTTTTGGCAGTTTAAAAATTGCGTGGAAGGTATCCGAGATGCTTGTAGATCATTTAATGTAGCCGTAGTAAGCGGAAACGTCTCTTTCTACAATGAAAACCCACAGTCCGCTATCAATCCTACTCCGACCATAGGCATGATAGGTATTATCAACGATATAAATAAAACCTGTTCACAGAATTTCAAGCAAGAGGATGACATTATAATCCTTTTAGGCTACTGTAGGGAAGAATTAGGTGCAAGCGAGTATCTGAAAGAGATTCATAATTTAACGCAAGGCAACGCTCCGCAATTAGACCTAAAACTAGAACAGGCAGTTCAGAAAACAACCCTCAAAGTGATAGAAAAAGGTTTAGTGAATTCAGCTCATGATTGTTCTGAAGGGGGATTAGCAGTAGCTCTGGCTGAATGCTGCGTTTCAAATAAAGATAATATGATAGGCGCTAACATTAATAACTTAAATAATGACATGAGACTAGATGCCTTACTTTTTGGTGAATCCCAATCAAGGATTATTCTTTCCTGTAATAAAGATTCCGTGGGAAAAATTAGAAAAATTGCCCTAGAATTTAAAGCCCCCTTTCGTGTTATTGGTAAAACCGGCGGTAGAGTTTTAAGAATTTTAAATAGCATAGAAGAGTTAATTTATTTATCTTTAGAAGATTTATATAGAGAGTGGAGCGAGCCGTTAAAGAAAGAAATTGAGGGATAATATATATGTGCGGAATATTCGGGATATATCCACATAAAGATGCAGCGCACCTAGCCTGTTTGGGTCTTTATGCACTCCAGCATCGTGGTGAAGAATCAAGCGGAATAATCACGCGCAGTGGTAAAAAGGTATATTTACATAAAGCCTTAGGGTTAGTGAGCGATGTTTTTGATGAAAAAATTATTCGCACCCTACGCGGTGAACTAGCAGTAGGGCATGTGCGTTATTCCACCACAGGAAGTAGCAATATCAAGAATACCCAACCCTTTTACGTAAAATCAAAAATTGGCGATATCGCTATTGCCCATAATGGAAACCTTACTAATACGTTAAGTCTCCATCGGGAATTAGAGAACAAAGGTGCTCTGTTTCAGACTAGTATGGATTCAGAAATTATCGCTCATCTTCTTGCGCATAGTCAAAATAAGGATTTTAAAAACGCAATCATTTGGTCGCTCTCTAAACTAGAAGGGGCTTATTCGTTGGTCTTAATGCTCAACGATGTACTTATTGGAGCAAGAGATACTTTTGGCTGGCGGCCGCTGTGCTTAGGTAAATTAGACGGGGCATATATTCTGGCTAGTGAAACTTGCGCCTTAGATTTAATTGGCGCCCAATATATAAGAGATATTGAACCCGGAGAAATTGTATTTATAAAAAAAGATGGTCTTGAGTCCATCAAGCCTTTTAAAAAAACACATCATGCCTTTTGTATTTTTGAATACATCTATTTTGCCAGACCCGACAGTAATATTTTTGAACATAATGTGTATATGACGCGTAAAAGACTTGGGGCGCAATTAGCAACTGAATTTCCAGCTGAGGCAGATCTGGTAATGCCCATTCCCGATTCAGGTACATATGCGGCTTTAGGATTCTCTGAAGCCTCAAAGATTTCTTTCGAATACGGAATGATTCGTAATCATTATATTGGAAGAACGTTTATTCAACCAACTCAAAATCTACGTGATTTTCGAGTGAAAATAAAGCTTAATCCTTTAAAAGAAGTATTAAAAGGCAAAAAAGTAGCGATAATTGAAGATTCCATTGTGCGTGGCACGACTAGTAGAATGCGCGTAAAAACTATACGCCAAGCAGGAGCAAAACTGATACATATGCGGGTAAGTTGTCCACCGCTTAAATTCCCTTGTTTTTACGGAATAGATTTTCCTACTAAAAAAGAACTCATTGCCTCTAAGCACGATATTGGCTGGGTTAGAGACTTTATCGGTGCAGATAGTTTAGAATATTTGAGTCTAGAGGGAATGTTAAATTCCATGCCTCTTCCAAAAGAACATTTCTGCACTGCTTGCTTTACGGGAAAATATCCTATTGATCCCACCTCCCGTATATTTAAGCAAATTTTAGAAAAATAAAAACCCTCCTTTTTAGGTTATTTCTAACCTCATTAAACCAGACAAAATAAAATCAGCTTGAATAGAACAACAGGATA
>CAZFPS010000132.1:0-2914 GCA_964520705.1 uncultured Planctomycetia bacterium
TGCTTTATAAACATAAAAACAACAAATTTAGTGGCTAAAATGACACTATACCCTTGATTAATGAAGAAACTGACTTTTAATTCATATTCTAGCAAAGAGACTATGGATTTTGCAAAGAAGCTGGCAAAATTTCTAAAAAAGGGACAGGTAATCGGATTATTAGGAAATTTAGGTTCAGGCAAGACTACATTTATTAAGGGCCTAGCTAAAGGCTTGGGATTTAGGGGCAGGGTAAATAGTCCGAGCTTTGTAATTTTAAAAGTTTATTCATTCAAAAACTTCAAAACTAAAAAAATAAGTAGGCCTTCTTTGCTCTACCATTTTGATCTATATAGGCTTAGTTCTTTAAAGGAGCTTGAGGATGTTGGTTATGAGGATTTTATTTCTAATTCAGGCATATGTGTTATCGAGTGGGCCGATAGGGCTAAAAGATTATTACCTAAGAACTATTTAAAGTTGCAGTTAAAAATCAAGGGACAAAATTCCCGATTGATAAATTTATTCGGCTATGGTCGAGAGTACGAAAAATTAATTATTAAAATGAAGACTCGTTGAAAGGAGATTAAGTATGGAATCTCTACCTTCCCTAGAAACAATCTATATTATTATCGGATCAATCTTTGTTATCCTTATAGGCTATGTCTGGTTTTTTCGTATCCGTCGGATAATTGATGCATATTTAGAACTAGTGTGCAATATTATTGATTGCGATCCAAAGAAAGTACGAAGAGTATTTCCTTTATATTCAAAGAATGAAATCTCAGGTAAATATCAAGGTCGAGAGGTAATTACTGGTGTCCAATATGTGGGCTTGGGATTTGAATGGATGCCCCTTCCACATATAAGAGTAAAATTGAGAGATGTTATTCGGTATAATTATAATAGAATTCCAAACTTCGCTTATATTAAAAATGGCTGGTTGGTTTTTAGGATTAAAGAACGACTCGTTTGGGGGGTGTTTGATAGGAATTATAGTCGGTTTTTTACTAAGGATTTTATCATTATCACGTTGACTAGATTGCTAGCTGTGGCGGAAGACTCTGAGAGAGGTAGGACACTTGAGGAAATATTTAAATGAAAATTTTGGCTATTAATACTACTAGTGGTGTTATCGATGTTGTTTTATCTTCAGACAAGAAAATATCTAGTATAGAAAGAGACATGCGATTCAATGATTATGAAGGTGTTGTAACTTTAATCTCTTTAATATTAAAAAAATCTAGGTTGAAGTTAGGCCAGATAGATTATTTTGGGGTATGTACCGGCCCGGGTTCTTTTACCGGAATGCGCATAGGCCTTAGTGTCATGAAGGCGTTATCCTATTCTACTGGCAAGCCATTAGTAGGTTTTGGCAGTTTAGATTTGTTAGCTTGTATAGTTAAAGACAAGTTCAAAGGCTTATTATGTATTATGCAGGATGCGCGCCGGAATAATATATACAGTAGCATATTTAATAACAACAATAAGTTAAGTCGAATCAGTCCTTATTTGTTGCTGGAAATTATATCACTATTAAAAAAAGTAAAAAGAATATATAAAAAAAAGAAAAATTTGTATTTTTACGGCGATATAGCCTCTCATTATCAAGATGAAATAAGGAGATTCTTTCCTAATTCTATAATCTTGAAGCAGAAGAGTTCAAGGCTTAAGAGCCAAGCGATTATTTCGTTAACCAGAAACAATATCAGAAAAAGATGCAATTCGTTTGAAGTTTTGCCTTTTTATATGTATCCCAAAGATTGTCAGGTAAGAAAACCAGCAAAATGAAAAAATATCCTCAAGCAATATATAGACCTACATGGGCAGAGGTAGATCTGTCTGCTATAGAGCATAATTTGAAGCAAATAAAGAAACGCGTCTATGATCATGCTGGTATTTTAGCGGTTGTAAAGGCTGACGCCTATGGCCACGGCGCAGTAAGAGTAGCTCAAAGGCTTCAAAAGTGCGGCGTGAAGTATTTTGGTGTTGCTACTTTGCGGGAGGCAATCGAATTAAGAAACAATAAAATAAATACGCAAATTCTAATGCTTTCAACTTTTACATCAAGAGAATTGACTGCCTTGATTAACTATAGGGTCGTTCCCACAATAGCGGATTTTCAGACAGCCGCTATTATTAATAAAAAACTAAACAAGATTGCTAAGGAAATACCTGTGCATATAAAGATAGATACCGGCATGGGCAGGCTTGGTATCTGGCATAAAGATTCGCTGGATTTTATAAAGAAGCTATCCGAGCTGAAAAATTTAATCTTAGAGGGTATTTATACTCATTTCCCTAGTGCTGATGATGATCAGAAATTCACCAATTCACAAATAGTTTCATTTAAAAGCTTAATTAATGAGCTAGAGAAAAACAATATTTTCATCCCTCTTAAACATATGGCTAATAGTATGGCGGTGATTTGCCACAAACACTCCTATTTGAATCTGGTAAGGCCGGGCCTTATGATTTATGGGATGTATCCGGACAAGAAGGCCAGGGGCTTTGTAAACTTAAAACCGGCCATGGGCTTTAAGACTAAGATTACATATTTGAAAGATGTCCCTGCTAGGCGTTCGATTAGTTACGGCCGTACGTTTATTACCAAAAGAAAGACAAGGATAGCGACTTTACCAGTAGGTTATGCAGATGGATATAATCGTCTTCTTTCTAATAGAGCGTATGTGCTTGTTAAAGGCAAGCGTTGTCCTGTCGTAGGCCGGGTATGTATGGACCATACAATGGTAAATGTGACTAAAGTAAATGCAAATTTAGGGGATGAGGTTGTTCTTATGGGCAAGCAGAAGAATTCAGAGGTTAGCGCAGAGGAGATATCCAGATTATGTTATACTATTCCCTATGAAGTCGTATGCTGGATATCCAAGAGGGTCCCCAGGGTATATATTGATTAAGATAATTTTTGAAAATTATT
>CAZFPS010000133.1:0-2596 GCA_964520705.1 uncultured Planctomycetia bacterium
TAAATATTGCCTATTCTTTTCCTTTCATCCAACAAATCCACAATTTTTTTAAGTTGGTTCATGCCAATTCGTTTTTGATAATTACACATATCCTCAAAATATTCAGGACATTCTCTGTAAATATCGTGATACTTTTCATTAAAAAATTTACTGAGTAATGTTGTTTTTCTACGTGCAAATGAGGTAATTGAATAAATAATTGGCCTAAATGCACCAAAGAACGATAAGGCTAGGATAAATTTACCTATTTTCCTTTCTATCTTCATAGGCCTTCTATTTCGTAAAACATATTCTTTGAGTATACTATATTTCTCCTTCTCTTCACTAAAAACAATTCCACCTCCCAAGCAGGTAAATGGTTTTCTAACTCCACAGCTTATGAATGCATAGTCATAAGCACGTTTAGAACTTTCTATAAGATGACCTGGTGATAATGCATCGTCTAAAATAGTTAAAAAGTTTCCATCTTTCTTCACAAATTCGATTTCTGAAAAATCTGTGAATCCATATAAATTGGTAACTACAATTGCCCCTAAATTTGAAATATGTTTTCTAATATATTCTTCTCTAATTTTCGCATTAAATAATTCTTTTTCTGTATCAATAAAAACAGGTATGTTTCCAGATTGAACAATCGCCTCGGTTACAACACAGCAGGTGTATGCCGAAACTAGAATTGATTTGTTTTGAATATTATTTGCTTTCAATATGCTGTAAAGACCCGCTCGTCCAGAAGAAAACGTAATGCAATACTTTGAATTAAATTTTTTGCATAACTGTCTTTCGAATTCCTCACTCTTATCCCTGCCTATAAGCAGAAAAGTAACCAAGTCAGATAGAGTAAGATGTGGAAAGAGGACAGGAATCATTATACGCTCATACAGCCACAGGGTTGTATCCCGGCGAATAGGTGGGAAAAAAAGAAAAGATGAATCTGAGGAAACCTTTGCAAATATTTCTTTACCTTCCTGCTGGTGTGAATACTCGAGTTATCCAATATAATGGCCAATGCCCGCAAATCTCTGGCGAAGCTGTGTCAGAAACAAGATAAAAGAATTCGAATCACCTTGTTTCGATTTTTTCCAACTAAAATTTCTCGTCTTCAGATTCAAGCAACCAAAGAACGTGCAACTTTCTCTGCGCACCGACGTTGGTATCCGTTGGCGGCCACTTTTTTTTGCCAGCCCCTTACCAGGTAGGGCTCTGTAGAAAAATGCGATTCATCCAAGGCAAAGATTTCGCAATCCTCCCGATTCTGCGTCAAGCATTAAATTTACATTCGCATGCCTACAAGTTTTTCAATTTTCCCGAATTCGCACCACGTGATTTCAATAGGTTACATCGATTTCAATGCTAAAATATGCCTACAAATGTCGAACACGGGTTAATTTAAGAAAACCAAAAAGTGCCCTCATAAGGTGTGCTGTCTTATGACGATTAAAGAGCATAAGTAAATACCTGAATGCCCGCTTTGGATGAAAATAAAAAGCCTTATATACACCATTCATAAAATCTACTAGCAGATCCCCATTAAGGCTTGATGGTGTATAGCTAACGAGATATTGATTAATCTTATCAAAGTCCTCAACATGCCTTTGACCAAAGATCTGCTCGTATGCGGCTGACCCCGGAAGCGGTGTAAAGAAACTGAAGTGGATGTCGTTCCAAGGATTATTGAGGGCTACTCTCCTTGTCTCTTCTAAGGTATCTTTTGTTTCAGGTGGAGCACCGATAATAAAATAGGCCCTGGCTGCAAGCCCAGCCTTTCTTGTCATAGCTACCGTATCATTAATCTGTTCTACTCTTATCTTCTTATTGAAATAGTCCAATACCTTCTGCGACCCGCTTTCGACACCGTATGAGACCTGCCAGCACCCTGCCTTTTTAATATCCCTTAGCATCTCGTAATCAAACTGGTCTACCCTCCCCTCACATGACCAGGATATCCTTATATTATTCTTATTCAGCGTATCAATAAACTCATAGAGCTTCTTCTTATTTAGAAGAAATATATCATCATAAAAACAGATCTCCTTAACCCTGTAACGCTCTATTAGATATTTAATATGCGAAATCAGATAATACGATGAGTTACTGCGTGTCTTTCGGCCGAAGACAGCCTGGGTACAGAAAGTGCAATTATATGGGCATCCCCGCGAGGAGATAATGGGAATAACCGGCATATGCAGATAATTATTAGGAGTCGGCCTATAGAACCAGGGGAAATCAGGCAGCAGATCATAAGCAGGCATAGGCAGCTCATCTATATTATTGATATATTCTCTGGGCTCAGTCTTATGGACTACCCCATCTGTCCTATATACTATGCCTTTTATATCTGTTCCTATCTCTCTCTTATCAACGATTTCAAACAGCGTTTCTTCCCCTTCTCTATATACACCAATGTCAAAAGACGGAAAACGCTCAATCGTCTCCTCAGGCAGAGCTGAGATATGCGGGCCTCCAATTATCGTAACAATCTCAGGAAAAGATCTCTTAACCGCATCTGCCAAACGTGAGGCGCTATGAATCATTGTCGTTGCTGCCGTAAACCCAACATAAGCTGGGGAGTTTTCCTTGATACAATCGAGCACAG
>CAZFPS010000134.1:0-2548 GCA_964520705.1 uncultured Planctomycetia bacterium
ACTCACCTCCTTAATTATTTTTTATTGCTGGGTAGTATTTGTAGCATCCTGGGGTGATTCCGAGGCTGATTTACAGCCTACCAACAAAAACACACTAGCAACAACCGCAAGAATTAACAGAATACCTATCTTTTTCATTTCTATCACCTCCTTTCATCTTCTGACCTTTTATCGTCATCTTCTATTATGACTTTTATAAAAATTATTTGTTCTTCTTTATGAACAGGCAACTAGTCCTAAGAAGGTCATATTGTATTTACTGCAGACTCTCTATTACTGCCTGAGCTATATTCGCAAGATGATCTCCGATCTTCTCAAGATTGCTTATCATATCCAGAAAAACCACTCCGGAAAGCACATTGCATTCTCCTTTTTCAAGTCGTCTTACATAATTATTCTTTAGCCTGTCCCTTAAGGCATTAATCCCTTGTTCCTGCTCTAAAACGGCCTTTGCCTCATCAATATTATTCGATTTCATTGCATTGATTGAACCGTTAATCATTGCATTTATATCATTATACATCTTGTTAAGCTCTTCGATAGCCATGGGAGAAAAACCTAAGCGATTTTCAATTTTTTGTTCAGCTAAATCCCTTAAATTCTCTGCATGGTCCCCTATCCTTTCAATATCATTAATTGCGTGGATAATGGGGCTGGGATCTTCCTGGATTCATCTAAGCTCAACTCCCTCTGCATTAATTCAACAAGATAGCTGGTAATTGCTTCTCTTAAAGAATCCACGGCTTCTTCACTGCACGCTATTCCCCCAAGAGAATTAGGGTCATTTTTAAAGAAACTATCCATTGTCAGATTAACCATCTTTTGAGTTAAGCCTAAAGTCCTCACGGTTTCCTTGATAGCGGCCTCTAGGGCAATTGGTGGCGTGTTCAATAAATGGGATTCCAAAAACTTAGGCATATACTCTAATTCTTCCTCTTCTTTGCCTTTAAATATCCTAGTGAGAAAATTGGCATAAAGATAAGTAAAGGGCAGAAAAATAATCGTGTTTGTTATATTAAATAAAGTATGCGCGTTGGCAATCTGTCGCGGTAACTCGCTTGACATGGAAACGACTATACGCTCAAAAAGGCCGAGGAAAGGAAGAAAAATGACTACTCCGATAGCATTGAACATAATGTGGGCCATAGCTACCCTCTTTGCAGAGATATTCGTGCCTACAGAGGCAATAAGGGCTGTAACGCATGTCCCGATATTACAACCCAAAATCAAAGGCACAGCTGCTTTTAAATCGACCAAATTCGCCATTGACAAACCTATAACCATACCTGTCGTCACAGAGCTACTCTGTAAAATTGCTGTAATAACCGCACCTGCCAATACTCCCAAAAGAGAGTTTTTGCTGAAACTTATTAAAATGTTATTAAATAGCGGATATTCTCCTAAAGGTTGAACCACGTTAGTTAATATATTTAAGCCTAAAAATAGGATACCAAATCCTAATAGAAATTCGCCTATGTACCTCTGTGATTTTTTCCTGGCAGTAAGCGTGATTAACATCCCTAAGCCGATGATGGGAAGCGCGTAATCAGTAAGCTTAAAAGCGATTAACTGCGCAGTTATGGTTGTGCCTATATTTGCACCAAATATAACACCTAATGCCTGCACAAGCGACATTAATCCTGCGTTCACAAATCCTATTATCATAACAGTTGTAGCAGACGAAGATTGTATTATGCTCGTAATACCTGTTCCGACCAAGACTCCTTTTATCGGACTGCCAGTAAAGTTATGGAGAATTTTTTTCATCCTATCTCCACAGGCCTTATGCAGACCTTCACTCATCTCCCATATCCCATAGATGAATAAACTCAATCCGCCTACAACGCCAAAAATAAGTTCTTTAACCATTTCTTAGTCTCTCTTCAGAAAAAAGGATTCTTCTGCGTTATTATTAAGATAAAAGGTAGGGGATAAAATTACGGTAGGCTAACTTAATACTCGAACCACCCGGTAAGAGTATCTATAAAAACGAGAGAATGCTTTCGCATTCCCCCCTATTTTTTATCTTATTTTTGGTTTTTGGTCTCTGACTTACCTATCAGTAATAAGCAAGCTGATCTTTATTCCTTTTCTAAGCTCCTTAAAGCTCCTTCTGTCTTCTTTAGTCTCTTGCATAACAAATTTCTTATGGGCTTAAGTACTTTAAAAATGTCGTGGTCTTCTATGTCGTAATAAATCAACAACCCTTGCTGTCTTGCTTTTAGGATCCCACTGTCTTTTAGAATAGTTAAATGCCGCGAAAGACTCGATTGTTGAATTCCTAAAGCTTTAACGATACTACCGACGTTTTGTTCTCCTTTTTTTAATAATTCCAATATTTGCAACCGCGCAGGATGAGCTAACGCCCTTATAAAGTCTGCCTGGATTTTATAAGCTAAATCTTCCATTTTCTTATTTTCTTATATTGTAATATACGTATATTGTATTATATAAGATTATACAAAAAAATTGTAGGTTGTCAAGTGAAATATAGGGGATTGCTGAAATATTAGATTTTTAAAGAGCGCTAATATAGAATTATCTCCTG